>NZ_JBWKVA010000002.1:0-436081 GCF_059421425.1 Pseudomonas sp. GW821-FHT02H09 | reverse complement strand
GCTGATAATCTTGTTGACTATCAGTCTGACTCCACAAGCACCCACACGAATTGCTTGATTCAGTTGTTAAAGAGCGGTTGGTTAAGATCTTTCGTCTCAACCGAGGCGCGCATTCTACGCTTTCCTCTGTATCTGTCAAGCGGTTATTTTTCGAAGTTTTCAAAGTTTCCTTTGTAACTTCAACCACTTGGCGCTTCCGATCACTCGTTAGCGGGAGGCGAATTCTACAGCGTTACACGCTGCTGTCAACACCTCTTTTACACCGCTTTCGACCGAGTGGATCGAACCGTTAATAGAGCCAAACCTCACCGCCCCAGTAACTCTTTCCGGCTTCGCTGAACTGAAGCTCAAGCGCTGTCGAAAACTGCGTAACTCTTTGTTTACCAAGGAGTTTTCCGTTTCGACTGCGCCGGAAGTGGGGCGAATTATAGACTTCCAGATTCTGCCGTCAAGGGTTAATTCAAATTATCTATCAACAAAGCTGAAATGGACCAAAAGAACCCAATGCCAGTCAGTTAAGGAGTTTTAAGTTCAGCACTGTCCCCCGCAGCAGCTGCCGAAGGCTGCGCCCGGCGGCGAAGCCGTCGCAAATCCTGCTTCCACGATTTGTCTGGAATACCGCAGTGACTGTTTTACGACTGCTGCGCAGCCGGACGCAGGCTTCGCCAGCTGCTACTGTCCGCGTAATGTCTTAACTGACTGGCATTGCCAAAAGAACCCGTTTTTAACCCTTCTATATAGTAGAGCCGTCAGCACCTATATATAGAAGGGGACATTCACAGCACTCCAGCCTCTTTCAACACAGCAACGGCTGATGCCTCCAGACCCAGCACCCGTTGCAACACCTGTAAGGTGTGCTCACCTAATAGAGGCGGGGCATGGCGGTATTCAACCGGCGTCTCAGAAAGACGGATTGGGCTAGCCACCTGTGGAACCAGTCCAGCCAAGGCATGGGGTAGTTCAATTGCCAGCCCACGAGCCTTAACCTGAGGATCGGCGAACACCTGAGCCAGATCGTTGATCGGCCCACAAGGCACACCGGCTTGCTCCAGTTGCGCCACCCATTGAGCCGTAGTCTTGAACACCGTTGCTTGACGGATCAGCGGAATCAACACTGCCCGATTAGCCACCCGCAGCTTGTTCGTGGCAAACCGCGGATCGTCCGCCCATTGTGGCTGTCCGGCCACTTCAGCAAACTTGCGAAACTGCCCGTCATTCCCAACGGTAAGAATGAAGTCACCATCTGCGGTCGGGAAGTCCTGGTATGGCACGATGTTCGGATGAGCGTTCCCTAACCGCTTGGGCGCAACCCCTGTGGTCAGGTAGTTCATCGCCTGGTTGGCCAGACAGGCCACCTGAACATCCAGCAGCGCCATGTCGATATGCTGGCCGCCACCTTCATGATCCCGATGAGCCAGCGCTGCCAGAATTGCGACCGTCGAGTAGAGCCCGGTCAGAATATCCGTCAGTGCTACTCCGACTTTCACCGGCCCGGCACCTTCACTTCCTTCAGGTCGGCCAGTCAGACTCATCAATCCGCCCAAGCCCTGAATCATGAAGTCATAACCGGCACGCTTGGCATAAGGCCCCGTTTGACCAAAGCCTGTGATCGAGCAATAGATCAGATCAGGGTTAAGCGCCTTGAGCGACTCATAGTCCAGACCATAAGCCGCCAGACCACCGACCTTGAAGTTTTCGATCAAAATGTCGGACTTGGCCGCCAGCTCACGCACCAGCTGCTGGCCTTCCGGACGCGTGAAGTCGATGGTGACCGATTGCTTGTTGCGATTGGCCGATAAGTAATAGGCCGCTTCGCTGGTGTTCTCGCCATAGGCGTCTTTCAGGAAGGGCGGCCCCCAGGCGCGCGTGTCGTCGCCATTACCCGGGCGCTCGACCTTGATCACCTCAGCCCCGAGATCCGCAAGGATCTGCCCGGCCCAAGGACCGGCCAGCACTCGCGACAAGTCCAATACCCGCAGATGCGAAAGCGCGCCCATGGTCGTTCTCCTATTAATAGAACGCCTGGATACCGGTCTGCGCACGACCAAGGATCAGCGCATGTACGTCATGAGTACCCTCATAGGTATTCACCACTTCCAGATTGACCAGGTGACGGGCAACACCGAATTCATCGGAGATACCGTTGCCGCCCAACATGTCACGAGCCATACGAGCAATATCCAGGGACTTGCCGCAAGAGTTGCGCTTCATCATGGACGTGATCTCGACGGCTGCAGTGCCTTCGTCCTTCATACGGCCCAGGCGCAAGCAACCTTGCAAGGCGAGGGTGATCTCAGTCTGCATGTCGGCCAGTTTCTTCTGGATCAACTGAGTAGCCGCCAGCGGTCGGCCAAACTGTTGACGATCCAGTGTGTACTGGCGAGCGGTGTGCCAGCAGAACTCAGCAGCGCCCAGCGCCCCCCAGGAAATGCCATAACGGGCCGAGTTAAGGCAGGTAAAAGGCCCCTTCAAACCACGAACGTCAGGGAAAATGTTCTCTTCTGGCACAAACACGTTGTCCATGACGATTTCGCCGGTAATGGAGGCGCGCAGACCGACCTTGCCGTGAATCGCCGGAGCACTCAGGCCCTTCCAGCCTTTTTCCAGTACGAAGCCGCGGATGTCTCCCGCATCGTCCTTACCCCAGACCACGAAAACATCAGCGATCGGACTATTAGTGATCCACATCTTGCTGCCAGTCAGGCTGTAGCCGCCTTCCACTTTGCGCGCACGAGTGATCATCGCGCCAGGATCGGAACCATGGTCAGGTTCAGTCAGACCGAAACAACCGATCCATTCACCAGAGGCAAGCTTGGGCAGGTATTTCTGCTTCTGTGCTTCAGTGCCGAACTCGTTGATTGGCACCATTACCAGAGAAGACTGCACGCTCATCATCGAACGATACCCGGAGTCGACTCGCTCGACTTCACGGGCAATAAGTCCGTAGCTGACATAGTTCAGGCCGCTGCCACCGTATTGCTCTGGAATGGTGGCACCCAGCAGGCCGATTTCACCCATCTCGCGGAAAATCGCCGGGTCAGTCTTTTCATGGCGGAAAGCTTCGAGAACCCGCGGAGCCAGCTTGTCGCGAGCAAATTGCTCAGCGCTGTCGCGCACCATGCGCTCTTCTTCAGTGAGCTGTTGATCCAGCAGCAGGGGATCGATCCAGTTAAAGCTAGCTTTACCGCCCATGAGTGAGTCCTCGCGAAGTAGGTCAAATATCGTGGACTGATCCTAGGCCTGGCTCGCGGATACAGCAAACGAGGATTTTGCATACTGTTGTGCTAATTTCTCACTCCGTGATAGCGCTAAACTACTTACTGGCGCTTTATTATTGAGATTGCCGTACATGCGCAGAAAAATCCCCAGTACAGCTGCACTGATCAGCTTTGAAGCAGCAGCTCGGCACGAAAGCTTTACCAAGGCTGCGCAAGAGCTCTCCCTTACACAGGGAGCCATTTGTCGGCAGATCGCCAGCCTGGAGGAATTTTTGAGCGTCGAATTGTTTCGACGCTCACGCCGGGGAGTGAAGCTGACCGAAGCAGGGCTGTCTTATAGTCGCCGGGTCGCGACACAGCTGGATGCCGTCGAGCGCGATACGCTCTCGGTGATGGGACAGCAGGGCGCCAACGTCATCGAGCTGGCCGTAGTCCCCACCTTTGGCACTCAATGGCTGCTACCGCGGCTCAAGGACTTCCAGCAGCAACACCCCGAAGTCACGGTTAACCTTACCAACCGTACCCGGCCTTTCCTGTTCGCCGACACTGACTTTGATGCGGCGATTTATTTTGGCGATGCCGATTGGTCAGGCACCGAGTCCCATCGACTGATGGGCGAAACCCCCATGCCGGTTTGCAGCCCGCGACTTCTGGGCATTCGAAGCCAATTGAGCGCCGAAGAGATCGCCGAACTGCCTCTGCTGCAACAAACCACCCGGCCTTATGCCTGGCGTCAGTGGTTCAGCTCACAGAACCTGAATGTCCCTCGAGACATGACAGGACCGCGTTACGAGCTATTCTCCATGCTTGCCCAGGCCGCCATGCATGACATGGGCATCGCATTGATTCCACCATTCCTTATTCAGCGGGAGTTAACAGAGAAGCGGCTGGTGATCGCCAATCCCCAGGCGCTGTCCAGCATCAAGGCGTATTACCTGATGATTCCTGACCGAAAGGTCGAATCGGCATCGTTACGGGCTTTCAGGGATTGGCTGGTAAGGCAGGCGCAGAGCTACAGCTTAGAAGAATAGGGGCTTCAAGGCTTTAATTGACCCGGTAGTCAGTAAATGTAAATTACTACAGATATAACTATATGTCGCATTTTAGAAAACTGTACCGGAAGGAGGGACAATCGTCCCATAAGCGCCTAAAGACGTGGCTTGCGGCATCTATTTTGAAGCAATGCGGCTTCATTCACAGCGTCGATGTATAAATTCTTGAAATTCAGCAAAAACCTATACAAGGCACGGCTTACAAGGGATCAAGCGCTACTGTTGCGACATTCGGTCACAGGGTGACTTGTAGTTAATTTTCCGTCACCCGTCATAATCCCTTGAAGGGCACAAAGTTCGCCTGCAAAATGCCGCGCCCCGCCTTGATTACACGGGGTCGTGCTGATCGGCCGCCCCAGCAGCACCATCCGGAGTGCGCTGGCCTTCTTATAAAGATCAAATGCAATAAGATCATGCAGGAGATTTGACGTGCACATTGGTGTTCCTCTCGAAACCCAGACGGGTGAAACGCGGGTTGCTGCAACCCCTGAAACCATCAAGAAGCTGATCGGCCAGGGTCATAAAGTCACTGTGCAAAGCGGCGCCGGCATTAACGCCAGCGTTGTCGACAGTGCCTATGAAGCAGTAGGCGCAAGCATTGGCAGCGCCAACGAGGCGTTCGGTGCGGAGCTGATTCTTAAAGTGGTCGCGCCCAGCGACAGCGAACTGGCCCTGATCAAACGCGGCACCGTGCTGGTGGGTATGCTCAATCCGTTCAGCAATGAAACCATTGCCAAGCTGGCTGAGTGCGGTATCACGGCCTTCGCGCTGGAAGCCGCTCCGCGCACCTCCCGCGCACAAAGCCTTGATGTACTGTCCTCCCAGGCCAACATCGCCGGCTATAAAGCCGTGTTGGTGGCCGCTTATCACTATCCACGCTTCATGCCGATGCTGATGACCGCCGCAGGCACGGTGAAAGCCGCGCGGGTGCTAATCCTCGGCGCAGGCGTTGCCGGTTTGCAGGCGATTGCTACCGCCAAGCGTCTGGGTGCAGTGATCGAAGCCTCGGACGTGCGTCCGGCGGTGAAGGAACAGATCGAGTCCCTGGGTGCCAAGTTCGTCGACGTGCCTTACGAGACCGATGAGGAACGCGAATGCGCCGTGGGTGTCGGCGGTTATGCGCGGCCAATGCCTGCCAGCTGGATGCAGCGTCAAGCGCTGGCGGTACACGAGCGCGCCAAGCAGGCGGACATTGTCATTACCACCGCGCTGATTCCGGGTCGCAAGGCACCGGTATTGTTGAGCGCGGAAACCGTCGCGCAAATGAAGCCCGGCTCGGTGGTCATCGACCTCGCGGCAGCTCAAGGCGGCAACTGCCCGCTGACGGTAGCCGATCAGGTGATCGTCGCTCACGGCGTGACCATCGTCGGCCATACCAACCTGGCGGCGCAGGTCGCTGCAGATGCCTCGGCGCTGTATGCCCGCAATCTGCTGGACTTCCTGAAGCTGGTCTTCACTCCAGAAGGCCAATTCCAGCTCAACCTCGAAGACGACATCGTCGCCGCGTGCCTGATGTGCCGCGACGGCCAAGTCATCCGCAAAAACGCCTAAGCAGGGATTCAGACGATGGAAGAGCTTATCTCCCCCGGTATCTACAACCTGATCATCTTCGTGCTGGCGATTTATGTCGGTTATCACGTGGTCTGGAACGTTACACCTGCACTGCACACGCCATTGATGGCGGTGACCAACGCCATTTCGGCAATTGTCATCGTCGGCGCCATGCTCGCTGCTGCTTTGACCGTGACTCCGCTGGGTAAAACCATGGGCACCCTGGCTGTGGCTTTGGCCGCGGTGAATGTGTTCGGTGGCTTCCTGGTGACCCGCAGGATGCTTGAGATGTTCAAGAAGAAAGCGCCCAAAGCTGTGAAAGAAGAGGTGCAGAAGTAATGAGCATGAATCTTGTAACGACGCTCTATTTGATCGCGTCGATCTGCTTCATCCAGGCCCTGAAAGGCCTGTCGCATCCGACCACTTCCCGACGCGGCAATGTGTACGGAATGCTCGGAATGGCCTTGGCGATTGTCACCACCATCGGCCTCTTCTATAAGCTGGGGGCCGAGCTGGCCACGGCCGGAATCGGTTACGTGATCGTCGGTCTGTTGGTCGGCGGCACGGCCGGTTCGATCATGGCCAAGCGCGTCGAGATGACCAAGATGCCGGAACTGGTCGCTTTCATGCACAGCATGATCGGCATGGCGGCGGTGTTCATCGCCATCGCTGCCGTCGTCGAACCGCAGTCTCTGGGCATCGTCAAACAACTGGGTGATTCGATTCCGGCCGGTAACCGTCTGGAGCTGTTCCTCGGCGCAGCAATCGGTGCCATTACCTTCTCGGGTTCGGTGATCGCCTTCGGCAAGCTGTCGGGCAAGTACAAGTTTCGTCTATTCCAGGGCGCACCGGTACAGTTCGGCGGTCAGCATAAGTTGAACCTGATCTTGGGCCTGGCAACCTTGGGCCTGGGCATCACCTTTATGATGACCGGTAACTTCGGTGCCTTCGCACTGATGCTGGCGCTGGCCTTCGTGCTCGGCGTGCTGATCATCATCCCGATCGGCGGTGCCGACATGCCGGTCGTGGTGTCGATGCTCAACAGCTACTCCGGCTGGGCCGCGGCCGGGATCGGCTTCTCGCTGAACAACTCGATGCTGATCATCGCAGGTTCCCTGGTGGGCTCGTCCGGTGCGATCCTCTCGTACATCATGTGCAAGGCGATGAACCGTTCGTTCTTCAACGTACTGCTTGGCGGCTTCGGTAACAATGCAGATGCCGCTGGCCCGGCCGGCGCGAAAGAAGTCCGTCCGGTGAAATCCGGCTCGGCTGACGACGCGACCTTCCTGCTGACCAACGCCGACACCGTGATCATCGTTCCGGGTTATGGCCTGGCGGTCGCCCGGGCGCAACACGCGCTTAAAGAGCTGACCGAGAAACTGACCCATAATGGCGTGACCGTGAAGTATGCGATTCACCCGGTAGCGGGTCGTATGCCAGGTCACATGAACGTCCTGTTGGCTGAGGCCGAAGTGCCTTACGACCAGGTGTTCGAGATGGACGACATCAACTCCGAGTTCGGTCAGGCCGACGTGGTGCTGGTACTGGGTGCCAACGACGTGGTCAACCCGGCCGCGAAGAACGATCCGAAATCGCCGATTGCCGGCATGCCGATTCTCGAAGCGTTCAAGGCCAAGACGATCATCGTTAACAAGCGCTCGATGGCCAGCGGTTATGCCGGTCTGGACAACGAACTGTTCTATCTGGACAAGACCATGATGGTTTTTGGCGACGCCAAGAAGGTCATCGAAGATATGGTCAAGGCTGTCGATTAAACCCTGCTTTCGCGCAATACCGAAAACCCCGGCCTGAAGCAGGCTGGGGTTTTTTATTGCCTGCTAAAAACCGACCAAAGGCTCTAAATCAAGGCCCGGCATTCGACCATGGTCGCGGGACGATTTTTTTTGAAATCACTAGACTGCGCATCTTGCTTCCGTTGCCCGAGATAACAATCCATGTACCGTGATCGTATCCGCTTGCCTTCGTTGTTGGATAAGGTAATGAGCGCTGCTGACGCTGCCGCTCTGATTCAGGACGGCATGACCGTCGGCATGAGCGGCTTCACCCGCGCCGGCGAAGCCAAGGCCGTACCCCACGCACTGGCCGAACGCGCCAGGTTCACGCCACTGAAAATCAGCCTGATGACCGGCGCCAGCCTGGGCAACGACCTCGACAAGCAGCTCACTGAAGCCGGTGTTCTGGCCCGCCGTATGCCGTTCCAAGTCGACAGCACACTGCGCAAGGCCATCAACGCAGGCGAGGTGATGTTCATCGACCAGCACCTGTCGGAAACCGTGGAGCAACTGCGCAACCAGCAACTCAAGCTGCCGGACATCGCAGTGATTGAAGCCGTGGCGATCACTGAGCAAGGCCACATCGTGCCGACCACCTCGGTAGGCAACTCGGCCAGCTTCGCGATCTTCGCCAAACACGTGATCGTCGAGATCAACCTGGCACACAATCCCAATCTGGAAGGTCTGCACGACATCTATATCCCGACCTACCGTCCGACCCGCACACCGATTCCGCTGGTCAAGGTTGATGACCGCATCGGCAGCACCGCCATCCCGATCGACCCGGCCAAGATTGTCGCCGTGGTGATTACCAATCAGTCCGACTCGCCCTCCACTGTACTGCCGCCGGATAGCGAAACCCAGGCCATTGCCGACCACCTGATCGACTTCTTCAAACAGGAGGTCGACGCCGGGCGCATGACTAACAAGCTCGGACCTCTGCAAGCCGGTATCGGCAGCATCGCCAACGCAGTGATGTGCGGGCTGATCGACTCGCCATTCGAAGACCTGACCATGTACTCCGAAGTCCTGCAGGACTCGACCTTCGACCTGATCGATGCCGGAAAACTGAGCTTCGCCTCGGGCAGCTCGATCACCCTGTCGAGCCGTCGCAATACTGATGTGTTCGGCAACCTTGAGCGCTACAAGGACAAACTGGTACTGCGTCCACAGGAAATCTCCAACCACCCCGAAGTAGTTCGTCGCCTGGGCATCATCGGCATCAACACCGCGCTGGAGTTCGACCTGTACGGCAACGTCAACTCCACGCACGTCTGTGGTACACGGATGATGAATGGCATCGGCGGCTCGGGCGACTTCGCGCGCAATGCGCACCTGGCGATCTTCGTCACCAAGTCGATTGCCAAAGGCGGCGCGATTTCCAGCGTGGTGCCAATGGTCAGCCACGTGGACCATACCGAGCATGACGTCGACATCCTCGTTACAGAGCAAGGCCTGGCCGACCTGCGGGGCCTGGCGCCGCGGGAGCGGGCGAGGGCGGTCATCGACAACTGCGTGCATCCGGCTTATCGCGAAGCATTGAACGACTACTTCAATGCGGCCTGCGCAGTGGGCGGGCACACTCCGCATATCCTGCGTGATGCACTGAGCTGGCACATCAACCTGGAGGAAACCGGGAAAATGCTCGCGGTGTAATTGATACAGTTGGCAGCTGACGCAAATGCAATTTCGTCAGCTGCTCATAGTCGCAGGAACACCCGCCTAAAACTGTACTGCTGTACCGGTCTTTTCCTACCGAAATCTCCTACCTTTCAGAGCTCAACACTCTAAAACGCACCATAATAGTGCCGACAGGTACAGTTGCCTCAATTATGAGCAGTACAGCACCTATAAACAGTTAACTGGCCCATCACAATACAGGTGAACTGTATCTAGAGAGACTTGCGCAAGAGGAGGATCATTGGCATCAGTTAAACCACTACCTAATCCCGCCATAAGCGGAAGGATGTCAACCATGGAACGTACACTCAGTTCCGACCTGTTCTTCGAAGACAATGCTGTAAACACCCAGGCTTCCATGCCTTTTCGCGTTATCGCCAACCTGATGCTGTGGCAGCGCCGCATCTCCAGCCGCCATCAACTGGCTCGCCTGGATTCGCGTCTGCTGGCTGACGCAGGGATTAGCGAAGCTCAACGCTACGAAGAGCTGAGCAAGCCGTTCTGGCGCTAAGTTAGCGTCGCTGGCTCTGGCCCTCCGGGCCCACCGCCAGCAACCCGAATTGCACAAACAAAACCCGTCGCAGGCAACTGCGACGGGTTTTGTCGTTTCAGAACCTGTAATCGAGCCTGTACAGAAGATCTGTTTCCTGACAGATACAGTTAATAAACAAGTTAAATTGAACCAGTACAATTTAACGCTGGTGTATCTGTATCCACCAATGCCCAGAGAACAAGATGGTGCCCCAGGGCCGGTACCTCGGCCTGCTCGCAAGGACTGCACCATGAATCGCCTACTGGATACATCGATACCCAACTCTCAACAGCGTTCGTTCGCCAGTGGCCTGGGTCGGCTGTTTGCAGCACTGGCTCGGAGCATGGAAAGAACCCGCACCCGACACTTGCTGGCCCAGCTTAATGCTCAGCAACTGTCCGACCTGGGCATCAGTCACTCCGATCGGCTGGCTGAACTGGATAAACCATTCTGGCGCTAGCCGTACACAGCAGACGAAACGGGACTATTCGAACAGACACTGTGCGGCCTAATATCCGGCAAGAACGTGGCGAACACTGCAGAGCGTGCGTCTGATGCCCAAGGCACTACGCAACTCGCAGTGGCTGCCCGGTGTTTTGACCCGCTCCACTTTTATCTGTTTATTCACAGGAGTTACCCCCCCAATGTCCCGTTTTCGCCTGCTCAGCGCTGCAGCCCTGCTGGCCGTAGCCGCCAATGCGCATGCCTCCAGCCTGATCGTCACCACTGATGCCATTGTCGGCGCGCTCAAGGGCACATCCGACGCCTCGTCCGATGCCACTTCGTCATTGCGTGACCACAAGATCGTCCTCGCGGCCCGTGACGACGCTGCCAGCTTCGTCGCCAGCGAAGGCGCCATTCGCGGTGTGAAACTGGAAAGCGCTTTTGATTACATTCGCCATCAGGCGCCGCAGTTGAATGCGACCGACGCACAGCTGGCCCAGGCCATCCTGGCGATCTGACCGCAGGTCGGGAAGCGGGGCGCAAACGCTGCGTCCCAATCCTTCGGCGCTGGCTCTGGCCCAGGCATTACGCTAGCCTTGGCGCTCGTTTTCAGCTATCGAGCCTCATGCGCTTTCTCTCAGATCTGCTCATCGCCCTGGCATTTATCGCTGTCTGCTGGACAGGTTCGGTCCATGCCTTCGACCTCAGCACGCAAGGCCTTGTAGTCAGCGGCTACGCCACAAGCAAAGTGACGTCCGCGCCCTTCGACAATAAACTGATACTCGCCGCACAGGATGACGCCGCAGCCTTCATTGCCAGTGATGGCCAACTGCGAGGCGCGCAACTGGAATCCGCCCTGGTTTACCTGCATCAGACCCAACCAAAACTTCGTGCCAGTGACCTTGAACTGGCACAGGCAATTCTCGTCCAATAATTACCCATGCTTTTCGGAGTCGTTCCATGCGCAACCCGCTGATTGCTGCCACCCTTGGCCTGCTGCTGTTGGCCGACGCGGTCCAGGCGCACACCCTGGTAGCCACCAGTAACATGATTGTTCGCGCCTCCCGGCGCACAATCGATTTCACTTCCGATACCACCACGTCCATCCGTGACTCAAAAATCGTGCGTGAAGCCCACGACGATGCGGCCAGTTTCGTCGCCAGCAATGGTGATATCCGTGGCGCGCATCTGGAAGCCGCTTTCAACACCTTACGCACCCGCGTACCTGAAGCCCGCGATGCCAGCGATCAGGTACTCGCCGAAGCCATCCTCGCACTGTGAAGCCGCTCGCCGCCTGGATACTGGCCGGGGTTGTTTCGCTGCTGGCCAACACGGCCCAGGCCGACCTGCAATTACGGCTCAAGACCGATGGTCTGAGCCCTGCTGAGCAACACGCCAGCCAGGCACTGCTCGATGAAGCCGTACAGGCTCTGCCACCGCGTTTTACCGAACAACTGGACCGCCGCATCGATGTTGACTGGACCAACGACATGCCAGGCAACGCCTACGGCGAGGCGTCGCTGGTGGCCGAACTTGAGCTCAATCGCAACCTGCTGGCCGGTCTCACCGACGGCTCCGCCGCGACGAAAAAAACCAATCGCCCCCACGGCACCGTGCGCCAGGAAATGCTCGCCACGGTGTTGCACGAACTGACCCACATCTACGATCGCGCGCGTTTATGGCCGGACGCCGAACGCACGCTGATCCAGCGTTGCACACGGCAGAACAACAGCTCAGGACTGATCGGCATCCCGGACCAATGCCGTGGCCAGACGGCGCGACGCTTTACCCTCAGTGATGACCCGCGCCTGCTGGATCTGGCCGGCTGGCCACAATACGTCGGGCGCCGTGGCGAACGCGAGCAGCACAACCGACAGATCGCCCGCAGCCCGGATATCTACGAGACAAGCAATCCGAAAGAGTTCGTTGCGGTCAACATGGAGTACTTCCTCCTTGACCCGAGCTACGCCTGTCGTCGTCCCGCGCTGTATCGCTACTACAAAGAACATTTCGGCTGGGCGCCCGCCGCCAGGGACACCTGCGCCAAGTCTTTCGCGTTCCTCAACGCCGGCAATGACTTCGCCAAACAACCGCTAGGGCAGGTCGATCCGGAGCGGGTGTATGCCGTCGACTATCTACTGGCCGAAGCCAACCAGAACTGGGTCAGCCGCTGGGGTCATAGCATGTTGCGGCTGGTGATCTGCGCGCCTGGCCGTCCTCGTGGGCCAGACTGCCGACTGGATCTGGACCAGCATCTGGTGCTGTCCTATCGCGCCTTTGTTGGCGACGTACAATTGTCGAGTTGGGATGGTCTGGTCGGAAAGTATCCGTCTCGACTATTCGTGTTGCCGCTGGCGCAAGTCATCGACGAATACACCAAGACGGAACTGCGTAGCCTGGCCTCGGTGCCTCTCAACCTGTCGCGTAGCGAGATCGAAGACGTGGTCGAGCATGCGGCCGAGATGCACTGGAGCTACGACGGTAACTATTTCTTCCTGTCCAACAACTGCGCGGTCGAAAGCCTCAAGTTGCTACGCAGCGGCAGCAACAACCCACAGCTGACCGGCCTGGACAGCATCATGCCCAACGGTTTGCTGGAAGTGCTCAAGGGCCGTGGTCTGGCGGACACCAGTGTGCTGGACAACCCGCGCGAGGCCTTGCGTCTGGGCTATCGCTTCGACTCGTTCCGTGACCGCTATCAGACAATGTTCGAGGTGTTGAAGAAGCATCTGCCGATCAAGCAGAACAGCGTCGAAGACTGGTTATCGCTGAGCGCAACAGAACGTCGCCAATGGTTCGATCAGGCCGACCTGCGCACCAGTGCTGCCTTGCTGCTGCTGGAGCAGGCGAGTTTCCGTCAGCAATTACTGCTGGCTCAGAATGAAGTCAAACAGCGTTACCTCGGTGCGCGCGAGCTGAAAAATGGCGGCATGGATAAAGCCAGCGGCACTTTGCAGCAGATCCTGGCTAACAGCGGCTTCCTCAGCCGACCGGCCGAACTGTTAGGCAGTAGCGGTTATGGCTTGCCTCAGGCCAGTGAGTGGAAGCGGCTGGAATCGGAGAGCAGCCTGCGTCAGAAGCAGCTGCAAGCCTTGACCGGCGATCTTGATAAAGAAGTCCGAGCCTTGCTCGAGCCAGGCCGCGCGGCGGAGATTGCGGCGAATGAGGCCAATCTCAAGCAGGTAGGCGAGCATTTGCGGGCGTTGCACAAGGCAGCTGGCGGGCTGGAGCTGCCTTAACCCTGTAACAACTGGCGAAGCCTGCGTTCGGCCGCGAAGCGGTCGTAAATCCTGCCTCCACGGTTAACCTGAAAAACCGCGGTGCCTGATTTTACGACCGCTTCGCGGCCGAACGCAGCCTGGCGGCAGCTGCTACAAGTCCTGGATACGTCCGACATACAACTCGTCAGTCATTTCATCAGCGAAAGCTGGCTGAAAGCTTCCACGATTAGGATCGCCCTCACTGCCGGCACCAGACCGGTTGGCCAAAGCGAGCGTTTCGACCTCATGCGGCCCAATTAACAACAACAATGGTGATTCTGATGTTTGCTGCGACCCGCCTGCTTGCCCCAACTCCCCCCGTACGCCTCGTGCTTTCCGTTCTGCGCTGACCCCAATCGGTTCGCCATTCCCTAGCCGCGCTACGCCTGGAGTATTCCTATGCTGACTTTCCTTGGCTTTGCCATGGTCATCACGTTCATGTTCCTGATCATGACCAAGCGCCTGTCGGCGCTGATCGCGTTGATCATCGTTCCGATCCTGTTCGCCTTATTCGGTGGTTTTGCACCGAAAATCGGCCCGATGATGCTCGAAGGCATCACCAAACTAGCCCCGACCGGGGTGATGCTGATGTTCGCCATTCTCTATTTTGCCTTGATGATCGACTCCGGACTGTTCGACCCGGCGGTGCGCAAGATCCTCAAACTGGTCAAGGGCGATCCGCTGAAAGTCTCGGTCGGTACCGCGGTACTGGCACTGATCGTGTCCATGGACGGTGATGGCGCCACAACCTATATGATTTGCGTGGCCGCCATGCTGCCGCTCTACAGCCGCATCGGCATGAGCCCGCGGATCATGGCCGGTTTGATCATCCTCGCCGGCGGCGTGATGAATATGACGCCGTGGGGCGGCCCGACTGCTCGCGCAGCCAGCGCCCTGCATGTCGACCCGTCGGACATCTTCGTTCCAATGATCCCGGCGATGCTCGCCGGTGTCGTGGCGATCCTGGTCATTGCCTACATGTACGGCAAACGCGAACGTGCGCGTCTGGGTGAGTTGCACCTGCATGGTGACGAAATCGACCACAGCGAAATCAGCGTTTCGCAGTTCCCGGATGCCCGTCGTCCGAAACTGATCTGGTTCAACGGCGCACTGACTCTGGCGCTGATGTGCACACTGGTCGCCGGTCTGCTGCCATTGCCGGTGTTGTTCATGGTCGCCTTCAGTATCGCCATGATCGTCAACTACCCATGCCTGCAGCAACAGAAGGACCGCGTCGCGGCCCACGCCGGTAGCGTACTGGCAGTGGTCGGGCTGATTTTTGCCGCGGGTATCTTCACGGGCATACTGTCCGGCACCGGCATGGTCGACGCGATGTCGAAAAGCTTGCTGTCGGTGATCCCGGACGCACTCGGCCCGTACCTCGCCATGATCACTGCGCTGGTGAGCATGCCGTTCACCTTCTTCATGTCCAACGATGCTTTTTATTACGGCGTATTACCGGTTCTCGCCGAAGCCGCCAGCCACTACGGGATCACGGCTGTGGAGATGGCTCGTGCTTCGATCGTCGGTCAACCCGTCCACTTGCTGAGCCCGCTGGTGCCGTCGACCTATCTGCTGGTGGCGCTGGCCGGAATCGAATTCGGTGATCACCAGCGCTTCACCCTCAAGTGGGCAGTGCTGGTATGCCTATGCATAATGTTCGCTGCTTTGCTGATGGGGATTTTTCCGCTGTTCAGCACTCTATAGGCCCAAGACTCACCGCGCCGGGCCTGAACTTCGATTCTCGAAGCATGGCCCGGCGCGGTTTAACACTCGCTCAAAGGAATACACATGGAATGGCTGACCAACCCGGAAATCTGGGTTGCCTTCTTTACGCTGACCGCCCTGGAAATCGTCCTGGGCATCGACAACATCATCATGATCTCGATCCTGGTCAGCCGCATGCCCAAGCACATGCAGGCGCGCACGCGGATTTTCGGATTGGCGCTGGCCATGGTCACGCGGATTCTGTTGTTACTGTCGATCACTTGGGTCATGCGTCTCACGGCTGATCTGTTCGTGGTCTTCGGCCAGGGTATTTCCGGTCGCGACCTGATCCTGTTCTTCGGTGGCCTGTTCCTGCTCTGGAAAAGCTCCCAGGAGATGTACCACGCGCTGGAGGGCGAAGATGAAACCGACGGCGAGCCGACAGGCAAGGGCGGTAATTTCTTTTACACCATCATCCAGATCGCGATCATCGACATCGTCTTCTCCCTGGACTCAGTGATCACCGCAGTCGGCATGGTTTCCCATGTGCCGGTCATGATCGCTGCAATTATCGTCGCGGTACTGGTGATGATGATGGCTTCCGGCACCATCAGCGAATTCATCGACAAGCACCCGTCGCTGAAAATGCTCGCGCTGTCGTTCCTTCTGGTGGTCGGCACGGTCCTGATTGCCGAGGCCTTCGATGTGCATGTACCAAAAGGCTACGTCTACTTCTCCATGGCGTTCTCGCTGGCGGTGGAAGCGATCAACATCAAGATGCGTACTGCCATCGCGAAAAAGCGCAAACAACAAGATCCCGTGAAACTACGCAAGGACATTCCGGGTCAATAACCTGAGAGCGCGCAGTTAAGGAAGGGGCTTTCGAGCCCCTTTTTTGCGCCTGCACGCTGTCACAAAAGAAGCTGAATTAATGACAGTTTTGTTTCAATCGACTCTTTAGCTATGCGATGCTGGCGCCCAACACCTTAGCCAGCTACAGCTTAAGTACAGAACGTAAGACGTCGCGCGGCACCGTCGACTTGCCCCTTTGGGGCGCTATTCACCACAGGGGCCCCAGCATGCTGACCCTGCTCAATTTACTATCCGCCGTGACCTTATTGATTTGGGGCACGCACATCGTCCGAACCGGCATCCTGCGGGTCTACGGCTCGAATCTGCGCCACGTGATCAGCCAGAATATGTCCAGGCGCCCGCTGGCCTTTGTCGCCGGAATTCTGGTAACCGCCATGGTCCAGAGCAGCAACGCCACGGCCATGCTGGTCACTTCGTTCGTTAGCCAGGGCTTGATGGCGCTGACGCCCGCGCTGGCGACCATGCTGGGCGCCGACGTTGGTACAGCGTTAATGGCGCGGGTACTGACCCTCGACCTGTCCTGGCTGTCGCCGCTGTTGATTTTTCTTGGGGTGATTTTCTTTCTGTCGCGTAAACAGACCCGCGTCGGACAATTGGGGCGGGTTGGCATCGGTCTGGGGTTGATCATCCTCGCCCTGCAACTGATCGTCGAAGCCGCTGTGCCCATCACCCATGCGCAAGGCGTGAAGGTAGTATTTGCCTCCCTGACCGGCGATATCCTGCTCGACGCCTTGGTCGGCGCGCTATTTGCGATGATCTCCTACTCCAGCCTTGCGGCGGTCCTGCTGACGGCGACCTTGGCCAGCGCGGGCGTGATCAGCCTGCCAGTGGCCATCGGCCTGGTGATCGGAGCGAACATTGGCAGTGGTGTGCTGGCCTTCCTCAGTACCAGCATGCAGAACGCCGCTGGCCGGCAAGTGGCACTGGGTAGCCTGCTGTACAAGCTGATCGGCCTGCTGTTGATCATCCCTGTACTCACTCCGCTGGTGAAGTGGATGGACGCTCTGCACTTCCGACCTCAAGGGCTGGTGATCGGTTTTCATCTGCTCTACAACTCCGTGCGCTGCCTGCTGTTGTTGCCCAGCGTCGGGCCGATGGCACGGATCTGTAGCTGGCTACTACCCCAGCGCTCGGAAGCAAACGGGCTGGCTCGACCCCGCCACCTGGACTCGACTGCCCTGGTCACACCGAGCCTGGCGCTGGCCAACGCAGCGCGGGAAACCCTGCGTATCGGCGACCTGGTCGACAACATGCTTGAAGCGATGCTCGATGTGCTGCGCGGTAAACAAACCGCTGTCACCCTGGAAGTGCGCCGTTTGAGCGACGACGTTGAGGTGCTTTACAGCGCGATCAAGCTGTATCTGGCGCAGATGCCCCGCGAGGACCTCGGCGAGCAGGACAGCCGCCGCTGGGCCGAAATCATCGAGCTGGCGATCAACCTGAAGCTCGCAGGGGATTTGATCGAGCGCATGCTGCGCAAGGTTCAACAGCAGAAGACCTCGCAACGCCGCTCCTTCTCCGATGTGGGCCTGGAAGAACTGGTGGACTTGCACAGCCAACTGATCGCCAACTTGCGCCTGGGCCTGTCGGTATTCCTCAGCGCCGACAAGGAAAGCGCACGGCAACTGCTGCGTGAAAAACGCCGCTTCCGCGCGCTGGAACGGCGTCTGGCCCATGCTCACGTCAGCCGTCTGCAACGCAAGATCGTGCAAAGCATCGAGACCAGTTCGCTGCATCTGGAGTTGATTGCAGACATGAAGCGTCTGAATTCGCTGTTCTGCAGCAGCGCCTATGCGGTGCTGGAGACCACCGACACCGGAGCGCTGGCGGTGGACGATGTTGCTGACATCACACATTCGCCTTGAACGTCTGGCTTTGGTAGAAGTCAGTTAAAACTGAAAGCGCGACCGTTTCGCGGATCGTTCGCAGCCTTCGGCAGCTCCTACCCCGCCAGGAAGCCCGTCATGCGTTGCCTGTTGTTCGTTTTTCTGTTGCTCGGCTCAACCCATTCTATTGCCCTGGATCGTTTCCAGGTCGAGGGCTATCTGCTGCCCAACGGCCTGCAATTGCTGCTCAAACCCGGCAGCGAACGCGGCCATGTGGCGATTCGTCTGGTAGTCGGCGTTGGCCTGGATGATTTCAGCTGTGCCAACAAGGAGCTCCCGCACCTGTTCGAACACTTGCTGTTCAGCGGCATCGATGCCAGCGGTGAGGGCGGGCTGGAAGAACGCATGCAGGCACTGGGCGGCGAATGGAACGCCTACACCAGCAACGCCGACACCACTTTCGTCATCGAAGCCCCAGCGAAGAACCAACGCAAAGTCCTCGATCTGTTACTGGCACTGCTGACCCGCACCGAGATTGACGACACTGCCATCGCTGCCGCCAAACAAGTCGTCGAACGTGAAGATGGCGGTCATTATTCGCACCTGCAGCGCTGGCTGGACCGCCAGGACCTGGGTCATAAGGCCAGCAATCAGTTGGCGGTGGAACTCGGTCTCAAATGCACCGAGCGGGCCGAGGTCGACCACCTGACCCGCGAACAACTGGAGCAACTGCGCAAAGCCTGGTACGCCCCCAACAACATGACCCTGATCGTCGTCGGCGAACTTGACCGCCTGCTGCCGGCGTATCTGGAACGCACCTATGGGCAACTGGATCCGGTCGACCCCAGCGAGCACTTGCCACTGCCCGAAATCCAGACCAAAGCTGCCCCGCAGCGCAGCTTGATCCAGGGCTGGGCCGGTGGTGGCGCCAAACTGCACTGGCTATTCCCCGAGCCAGTACTGGACAACCAACCCGACGAAACCTTCGACCTGCTCAAGGACTACCTGGATTGGGAGCTGTATCGCCAACTGCGCCTGGACCATGGGCTGTCCTACGGCCCCTGGAGCGAACGCGAAGTGTTCGGTGGCGTCGGTTTTTTCAGCCTGAACGCCGACCTGGAGCGCGATGATCTGCCGCAGGCTGAGCAAGTGCTCAATGACATGAAGGCCCGCCTGCTCAAGGACGGACTCGACCCCACCACCTTCGCTCGCCTGCAGCAGGCCGCCGTTGCCCGTCAGGCGTGGGCAGTGCAAGGCAATAGCGCTCTGGCCGATTACTACTGGAGCGCGCTGGGCGATTACGAGGATGGGCGTTTTGCCGACCCGGCCAGACGCCTGCAAGCAGTCAGCCTGGAGCAAGCCAACCAGGCCATGCGCCAGTTGCTCAACCAGCCCGGCTACTTGCGCATCGAGAAGTCCTTGCTCAGTTATGACGCGTTGAGCGGGCTGGTTGCAGGCATATTCGCTCTGTTGATGACGTTACTGCTCGGCTGGCGGTTTTATCGCAAACAGATCCGCTCTAGACGCAGCTAAGACGTTATTCTGTCGGGGATTTTTCCCTTGAGACTGCGAACCGCCGAATGCCTGACTGGACTCTTTACATACAGCGCATGCTGGAGCTGATGAAGCGCTATCCAGGAGTGATAGCGCTCGGCGGTTTTATCTCTGGGATCGGCAGCTTCATTCTGGTGGATCGCCAGCAAAGCCTGGCGACCTGGATCGCAACCATCATGCTGGTGAGCTGGGTCTGGCTGATGCTGGAAAACAGTCTCACCCAGCTGTTCACCAAGGTCTTCAAGCGCGAGATCCCGCAGCCCTTGCTGCGTTATGCGACGCAGATGATCCATCAGGAAAGTCTGTTCTTCGTCCTGCCGTTCTTCTTTATCACCACCACCTGGAACAGCGGGCAACTGGTATTCACCAGTCTGCTCGGCGCGGCGGCACTGATTTCGATTACCGATCCGCTGTATTACAAATGGCTGGCACCACGCCGCTGGCTGTTTCTGGCACTGCACACCCTGACGTTGTTTGCCGCGTTGCTGACGGCGTTGCCGATTATTGTGCACCTGACCACCACTCAAAGCTTCATGCTGGCGCTGGGCATCGCCATGCTGTTGTCTTTCCCGAGCCTGGCGTCGAGTTTTCCAATCCGCAACTGGCGCGGAGGGCTGATGTTACTGGGGATAACATTGGCTATCGGCTGCGCCGGTTGGCTGCTGCGCTCCTGGGTGCCACCGGCGACCCTGTGGATGACCGAGGTGGCGATCAGCACTGAACTCCAGGGCAGAACCCCTGGCGACGACCTGGACGAAGTCAGCGCCAGCCAGGTGCGCAGCAGCGGTCTGTATGCCTACACGGCGATCAACGCGCCACGGGGGCTGGACGAGCGGATTTACCACGTCTGGCAGTTTGAGGGTAAAGAGGTCGACCGCATCGCCCTGGATATTCACGGTGGGCGAAAGGAAGGCTACCGGGCCTGGACCCACAAACAGAACTTTCCGGACAATCCGGTTGGCCGCTGGCAGGTTCGCGTGCTGACCGAAGACGGTCAGATGATCGGCGTATTGCGCTTTGACGTGACCGACAAAGGCCAAGGCGTCGAGACGCCTGGCGAGGCAAAGTAACCGTGATCGTGCTATTACGTAGCACTGTGTAATAGCCGAACAAGCACAGAGCTTATGAGCAGTAGCACGATGGCCGGCAACGCCCAACTGGATACGTCGAACACCCCTGTGCGGCTGCGGGTCACGGGCGACTGGACGCTTGCCCATTACACCGATCTCAAGCGGCTGACCGATGATCTTCACGGCCAGTACGACGACACTACCCACATCGACCTTAATAACCTCGGCGCGCTCGACACCGCCGGAGCGTCGCTGCTGGTAGAACTGTTGGGCGCCGAGCGGCTTGGCAAATCCACCGAACATCCCGATTGCAGCCTGTCCTCCGCCGACCGCGCGCTGCTGCAAACCGTCTACTGCTCGCTGACCGACTTCTGTGTACCGGTCAAAGAACCTGAGGTGAGCGTCGGTATCCAACTGCTGACCCGAATCGGCCGCGCCGTCGACGCGGTCTGGCAGGACACCTTGCAACTGCTGGGCTTTATTGGTCTGATCCTCCAAACGCTGGTGCGCAACCTGTTGCGGCCCAAGCACTGGCGCATCACTCCGACGGTCGCGCACATCGAGCAGACCGGCCTCGACGCGGCGCCTATCGTTGCCTTGCTGACCTTTCTGGTGGGTGCGGTAGTGGCCTTTCTCGGTGCCACAGTGCTGGCCAGTTTTGGTGCAAGCGTCTTTACCGTGGACCTGGTCGCGTTCTCCTTCCTGCGGGAGTTCGGCGTGTTGCTCACCGCGATATTGATGGCCGGGCGAACAGCCAGTGCGTTCACCGCGCAAATCGGCTCAATGAAGGCCAACGAAGAGATCGACGCGATTCGTACACTCGGCCTCGATCCCGTCGAGCTGCTGGTACTGCCCCGCGTTCTGGCGCTGCTCGTGGCGCTGCCGATGCTGACCTTTCTGGCGATGCTCTCGGGCATTGTCGGCGGCGGAGTGGTCTGTGCGCTCTCGCTGGGTATTTCGCCGGCGATGTTTCTCTCACTGCTGCAATCTGATATCGGGATTCAGCACTTTCTGGTCGGGATGGTGAAAGCACCGATCTTCGCTTTCCTGATCGCAGCGATCGGCTGTCTGGAAGGTTTCAAGGTCAGTGGCAGTGCCGAATCAGTAGGAGCTCACACCACCTCCAGTGTGGTGCAGTCGATCTTTGTGGTGATTGTTCTCGACGCCGTGGCCGCGTTGTTCTTTATGGAGATGGGCTGGTGAGTCGTTTACCCCGTACGCCCGCCGAGGCGGTGATCGAGGTCCGTGGGCTGTGCAATCGCTTCGGCAGCCAGAGCGTGCATGAAAATCTCGACCTGGATTTGTACAAGGGCGAGATTCTCGCCGTGGTCGGCGGCTCCGGCAGTGGCAAGTCCGTGCTGTTGCGCAGCATCATTGGTCTACGTCGGCCCAGCGAAGGATCGGTGCGGGTGTTTGGCCAGGATTTGCCGAACCTCCCAGAACACGAGCGTTCGCGGGTGGAACGGCGCTTGGGTGTACTGTTTCAGAAGGGCGCGTTATTTTCCTCGCTGACGGTCACCGAAAACGTTGCGCTGCCGCTGATCGAGCACGCGGGTTTGAGCCGTCCCGACGCCGAACACCTGGCAGCGGTGAAACTCGCGCTGGCTGGTCTGCCGCTGTCGGCCGCGGAAAAATACCCGTCCTCGCTGTCCGGCGGCATGATCAAGCGCGCGGCGCTGGCCCGGGCCTTGGCGCTGGACCCGGACATCCTGTTTCTCGATGAGCCGACTGCCGGTCTCGACCCGATTGGCGCCGCCGCCTTCGATCAGTTGATCCTGACCCTGCGCGATGCGTTGGGCCTGAGCGTGTTTCTGGTCACCCACGACCTCGACACGCTGTACACCATCACCGACCGGGTCGCGGTGCTGGCGCAAAAAAAAGTGCTGGTGGCGGACGCCATCGACAAAGTCGCCGAGACCGACGACGCCTGGATTCACGAATACTTCCATGGCCCTCGCGGCCGCGCGGCATTCCAAGCAGCTTCACAGCTCAACGAGGTATGACATGGAAACCCGAGCCCATCATGTATTAATCGGCCTGTTCACCGTGATTGTGGTGGTAGGCGCCTTGCTGTTCGGTCTGTGGCTGGCCAAATCCAGTGTCGACACCGAATTCAAGGATTACGAGATCGTCTTCAATGAGGCGGTCAGCGGCTTGTCCAAGGGCAGCCCGGTGCAGTACAGCGGAATCAAGGTTGGTGACGTGATCTCGCTGCGACTGGACCCGAAAGACCCGCGTCGGGTGCTGGCGCGAATCCGTCTGAGCGGCGAAACCCCGATCAAGGAAGACACTCAGGCCAAACTGGCCCTGACCGGGATCACCGGAACCTCAATCATCCAGCTCAGCGGTGGTACGCCGCAAAGCCCCGAACTCAGAGGGCACGACGGTAATCTGCCGGAGATCGTCGCCTCGCCGTCGCCGATTGCCCGGCTGCTGACCAATAGCGATGACCTGATTAGCAGCGTCAACTTGCTACTTAACAACGCCAACCAAATGATGTCGCCAGATAACGTTGAGCGCATCAGCAGCACTCTCGAGCATCTGGAGCAAACTACCGGAGCCATCGCCGATCAGCGTGGAGACATTCGCCAGACCATGCAGCAGCTTGTTTCTGTAGGAAAACAGGCCAGTGCCACCCTGGAACAAACCACCACACTGATGCGCAATGCCAACGGTTTGCTCAACGATCAGGGCAAGCAGATGTTCGGCAGTGCCAAACAGGCCATGCAGTCTCTGGAGCAGAGCAGCGCGACCATCAACAAACTGCTGACAGACAATCAGGACTCGCTCAACAACGGTATGCAGGGATTGAACGGGTTGGCCCCGGCCGTGCGTGAACTGCGCGAGACCCTGAATTCGCTACGAGCTATCTCCAACCGTCTGGAAGCCAACCCCAGTGGTTACCTGCTGGGCAGCGACAAGAACAAGGAGTTCACGCCATGAAGCTCGCCTGCCGTGTAGTCGGCCACCTCACACTGATCACCAGCTTCGCGCTGACCGGCGCCTGCTCGATCCTGCCCAAGTCGGAACCGGCCGATGTCTATCGGCTACCCACGGCGCAGAGCAGCACACCGACGCCTCGCGGCAGTGCGCTGCCATGGTCATTGCGCCTGGCCAAACCGCAAGCCAGCGAAACCTTGAACAGTCCGAAAATTGCCGTCGTGCCACAGGGCGATCTGATCAGCAGCTACAAGGCTTCACGCTGGAGCGACCCGGCGCCAATCCTGTTACGCAACCGCCTGCTCGACGCCTTTCAACATGACGGACGGGTGCAGTTGCTCAGTACCGACGACAGTAATCTGCAGGCTGATTTCGAGTTAGGCGGGGAATTGCAGGCGTTTCAGACCGAGTATCAGGGTGGCGCCGTGGAAGTGGTGGTTCGCCTGGATGCACGACTGGTGCGCGGCAATGATCAACGGATCATCGCCAGCCGCCGCTTTGAAGTGCGTCAACCGCTGAGCGATCCGAAAGTCCCGGCGGTGGTCGCAGGTTTCGGTCAGGCCAGCGACAAGCTGACTGGCCAGGTAATTAGCTGGGCAGTAGAGCAGGGGCAGAGACATGCTCTGGTTATCAAGAGCGGCACAAGCCCCTTGTAGCAGCCTTCGGCAGCTGCTGCGGGGGCATGTGTGCTTTCGCTTTCCGGCTCAGCCAAAGAACCAGTAACACACCCCGATTGCCGCCACTACACCGGCAAATTCAGCCAGCAGCGCGCAGCCCACGGCGTGGCGAGCCCGCTGAATGTTGACGGCACCGAAGTACACCGCCAGCACATAGAAGGTGGTTTCCGTGCTGCCCTGAATGACGGCCGCCGCCCGTGCCGGGAAGCTGTCCACACCCTGAGTTTTCATGGTTTCGATCAGCATTGCCCGAGCGGCGCTGCCAGAGAAGGGTTTGACCATCGCCGTCGGCAACGCGTCGACGAATCGCGTGTCCCAGCCGGCCCATGCCACCAGGTGACGAATCCCGTCCAGACCAAAGTCCAGCGCCCCCGACGCCCGCAATACGCCTACCGCACAGAGCATCGCCACCAGATATGGCAGCAGGTTCTTGGCGACATCAAAGCCTTCCTTGGCGCCTTCGACGAACGCTTCGTAAACCTTGACCTTGCGCAGCGCGCCAATCACCAGGAACAGCATGATCAGCCCGAACATCGTCAGATTACCGAGAATCGACGAGAGGCTTGCCAGAGCTGTGGAGGAAAGCGTCGCCAGCAACGCCATGAAGCTGCCCAACACCAGCGCACCCGGAATCAGATAAGCCAGCACCACCGGGTCCCACAGCCGCAAGCGCTGCACGATTGCCACCGACAGCAAACCCGTCAGGGTCGAGGCGCTGGTGGCCAGCAAGATCGGCAGGAATACCAGTGTTGGATCGGCAGCGCCTTGCTGCGCGCGGTACATGAAGATCGTTACGGGCAGCAGGGTCAGCGATGAAGCGTTCAGCACCAGAAACAGAATCTGTGCGTTGCTCGCCGTGGTCGTGCTGGGGTTGAGCTCCTGCAAGGCGCGCATGGCCTTCAAGCCGATCGGCGTGGCCGCATTGTCCAGGCCCAGGCCATTGGCGGCGAAGTTCAGGGTGATCAAACCAATGGCCGGGTGGCCAGCGGGTACTTCCGGCATCAGGCGCAGAAACAGTGGACCCAGCACCTTGGCCAGCCAGTCGACGATCCCGGCCTTTTCGGCAATCCGCAGAAAGCCCAGCCAGAGGGTCAGGGTGCCAAACAGCAGAACCATTACATCCACCGACAACTTGGCCATGGCGAAGATACTTTCCACCATCGCCGCGAATATCCCGGCATTACCGCCAATCAACCACTGCGCCAGTGCCGAAACGGCAGCCACGATGAAGAAGCCAAGCCATAGGCCGTTGAGCATCAGTTAAATCCCCCAAAAGATGCGGCGAATAATAGCGGTCAGATACCAGAAACAACAAACCCCGGTTTCCCGGGGTTTGTTGTAGGTGCGTGGCTCGAAGGAGCTTAGCTGTTGGAGACTTCACCCTTGGGCAACGGCTCTTTGCTGCGCCAGTGCGGCAGGGAGTTCCAGTAGCGCTCGCCCTTGGCGTCGTCGTACATGCCTTCCCAACGGGAGATGACCAATACAGCGAGGGCGTTGCCGATCACGTTCAGCGCAGTACGGGCCATATCCATGATGCGGTCGACACCCGCGATGAACGCCAGACCTTCCAATGGAATGCCGACACTGCCCAGAGTCGCCAGCAGCACCACGAAGGACACACCCGGCACACCGGCGATACCTTTGGAGGTAACCATCAGGGTCAGCACCAGCAGCAATTGCTGGCTGATGGACAGATCGATGCCGTACAGCTGCGCGATGAAGATCGCCGCGATGCTTTGATACAGGGTCGAACCGTCAAGGTTGAAGGAGTAGCCGGTCGGCACTACGAAGCTGCAAATGGCTTTCGGCGCGCCGTAGGCTTCCATCTTCTCGATCACTCGCGGCAGCACGGTTTCCGAGCTGGCAGTGGAGTAGGCGAGTACCAGCTCATCTTTGAAGATGCGCATCAGCTTGATCACCGAGAAGCCGAACAGACGAGCAACCAGGCCCAGTACCACGAAGGCGAAAAAGGCGATTGCCACGTAGACCAGGATCACCAGCTTGGCCAGCGGCAGCAGGGAAGCGAAACCGAAGTTGGCAACAGTCACCGCGATCAGTGCGAAAACGCCAATCGGGGCGTAGCTCATGATCATGTGGGTGACTTTGAACATGCTTTCCGACACGCCCTGGAACATCTTCACCAGCGGTTCGCGCAGATCCGATTGCAGGCTCGACAGACCGAGACCGAACAGTACGGAGAAGAAGATGATCGGCAGCATCTCGCCACGCGCCATGGCGGCAAAAATGTTCGATGGAATCAGGTTGAGGATGGTTTCGATGAACGCGTGTTGATGCTGAACCTCGGCTGCGGTCGCCTGGTACTTGGAGATATCCACAGTACCCAGGGTGCTCATGTCGATGCCCGAGCCTGGGTGAAACAGGTTGGCCAGCACCAACCCCACCAGAATGGCGATGGTGGTGACAATTTCAAAGTAAAGGATGGTCTTGAGACCGATGCGCCCGAGCTTCTTCGCATCACCCACGCCGGCAATACCGACGACCAGCGAGGAGATCACGATCGGAATCACGATCATTTTGATCAGCCGGATAAAGATATCGCCCGCCGGTTGCAGGACGTTGCTGATCCACCAGGCTTTTTCGGCACTGAAATGGTTGAGCAGCGCCCCAATTGCAATCCCCAAAACCAGACCGATGAGGATCTGCCAGGCGAGGCTAAGCTTTGCCTTCTTCATATCATTACCCTTTCTTATAAGTGGACTCGGGAAGATGCGCGAACTGGAACGCTCAAGTGCGGAAAAGTCTGTGCATCTGCCCCCGTAAAAAATCACCGCGAGCGAGCATTTACGGCTCTCTGGCTGGCGGAAAAAGGCGCAACTATTCCGATGCAAGAGAGGCGCGTCTAATGCTGTAAACGCCTACCCTATGCCGAATCGGCATGAGCTTTTTTGAACAAACCCATCGTCCTAACCGGTTCGAATACGACACTAAAGAAGTCATAAGCGCCATGAGACGGCCATTACAGGCGATATGCGGGATTTATTGGCGGCATGAATAACGACGAAATCCGGGAAATTTCCTACGCCTAGGAGCGAAAACAGAGCCCGAATAAAAGACGAGTTTCTCGATATACGGTCGCGATAAAGCACCGTAAACCGGTTGAGAAAAACGCAGAAAGGACATTTCAGGGGATAAGCGCATGAGGATCCAGCGGATCGCTCTAGAACAAGCCTTTGCGTGTTCAAGCGCGCCGCAGGTCCGCGAAATCCTCAACGACTCGTGAACTTGCGGCGCAGCTTTTCCTGACCCGGCCCTTACGGAGGCACCCCTTGTACCCCTAGGTCACTCCGATTCCACATCAATCAGAACGTCCCGACCCCTTGGTCATACGCCTGCCTTCATCGGGTGGCGCAAATAGAAAGAAGCCAGGGCCTCTTTCCAGAGCAGAACTCGGTGTCTTTAACAAAACGCTCGTATTCAACCTCGGTCGCGACGGCCAAAGAAGAAAGACGCAATAAACATCACCAGGAACACGACAAAGAGAATTTTGGCGATACCCGTGGCGGTGCCCGCGATGCCACCGAAGCCCAACACCGCAGCCACAATGGCAATGATCAAGAATGTGATTGCCCAGCTCAACATAACAATTCTCCTTACGCGTCTAATGGAGTGTTGCTTGTATCGCGATTCCTGGTGCAGCTTCCCCCACGCCGGTCTTATGCCTAAAACACCCAACGCTCCTGAGGGATGGATTCAACTACTGCCTGTGCCTGGTCAACACCCATCAGGTGCACTGGGGCAGAGTCAGCAAACTGGCTGCTGAGCGCGCTGAAATGCATTTGGTTTGTGTAATGAGGTGGCAAACGCAGCGCCATTTCCTGCTGGCTCTGACCCCAACGCTGAAACTGCTGACCACCAATGAGCATGACAAGCAGTGCCAAACTTGCAAACAGTCCTTGCTGTATATGCAGTAGTGAAATATGCATTTGGGCGAGACGTTGGCGATTCATCCTCAAGCTCCTCCCATACGGGTGGTCATTCGGAAGAAGGCGCCCTTCAATAGCGCCTTTGGCTATTCAAACTGTTGCAGCCTGCATGCCAGCTTTCATTTCACAATAAGTTAAACAAATCAGTAGGTTATAAACGTTACAAAAGTGCTTTCAAACGCATCTTGCACGATGACTCCCTATGGGTCGTGCGTAATGCACGATCCATAGGGAGGGAATTGAAAAGCCCTGGAGCCGGAAGATAGCGGTGGATGTCAGAAGGGAGGGTCAAGGAGCAATCAGGCTTCTACATAAAACCCTTATTAATCAGCATGTTATAAACAAATCAATAGGTCGCTAACCTGCATCTAGTGGAATCAATCAGAATCGACCATGCAACTTGCCCGATTTTTCCGGGACTAAATAAGATGACTCACTAATGGAGCGTGGGAAATGGAATCAGCCACGGAACATCAAGGCCGTATTCTTCTGGTAGATGATGAGTCCGCCATCCTGCGCACCTTCCGTTTCTGCCTGGAAGACGAAGGCTATACCGTAGCCACTGCCAACAGCGCAGCCCAAGCCGACGCCTTATTACAACGTCAGGTGTTTGACCTGTGTTTCCTCGACCTGCGGTTGGGTGAAGACAATGGCCTCGATGTGCTCGCGCAGATGCGCATTCAAGCACCGTGGATGCGTGTGGTGATCGTCACCGCCCACTCGGCGGTGGATACCGCAGTCGATGCGATCCAGGCCGGTGCCGCGGATTACCTGGTCAAGCCCTGCAGCCCGGACCAATTGCGCCTTGCCACTGCCAAGCAACTGGAAATGCGCCAGCTCTCGGCGCGCCTGGAAGCGCTCGAAGGGGAAATACGCAAATCCAGGGACGGCCTGGACTCTCACAGCCCGGCGATGAAAGTGGTACTGGAAACCGCACGCCAGGTCGCCGGTACCGATGCCAACATTCTGATTCTTGGCGAATCCGGCACCGGTAAAGGCGAGCTGTCCCAAGCCATTCATGGCTGGAGCAAACGCGCGAAGAAATCCTGCGTCACCATCAACTGTCCGTCGCTGAGCGCCGAGCTGATGGAAAGCGAGATGTTCGGCCACAGCCGCGGGGCATTTACCGGGGCCAGCGAAAGCACCCTCGGACGGGTCAACCAGGCCGATGGCGGGACACTGTTCCTCGACGAAATTGGCGACTTCCCGCTGACCTTGCAACCCAAACTGTTGCGATTTATTCAGGACAAGGAATACGAACGCGTCGGCGACCCGGTGACCCGTCGCGCGGACGTGCGCATCCTCGCCGCGACCAACCTCAATCTCGAAGACATGGTCCGTGACGGACGTTTTCGTGAGGACCTTCTGTACCGGCTCAATGTCATCACCTTGCACCTGCCGCCGCTGCGTGAGCGCAGTGAAGACATTCTGACCCTGGCGGATCGCTTTCTGGCCCGCTTCGTCAAGGAATACGCGCGCCCGGCGCGCGGCTTCAGCGATGAAGCGCGCGAAGCACTGCTCAACTATCGCTGGCCGGGCAACATCCGCGAACTACGCAATGTGGTCGAGCGCGCGAGCATCATTTGCCCTCAGGAACGGGTAGAAATCAGCCATCTGGGCTTGGCCGAACAAGCGACCAGCAACGCTCCGCGGATCGGTGCGGCGTTAAGCCTGGACGAGTTGGAGAAAGCCCATATCGGCGCAGTGCTGGCCACTAGCGACACCCTTGATCAAGCCGCCAAAACCCTCGGCATCGATGCTTCGACGCTGTACCGAAAACGCAAACAGTACAACCTATGAGCGGCGCCCCATGAAGCTCGCGATGAAACTGCATACTCGGCTGTTTCTGAGTATCTCGGCGCTGATCACCGTCGCCCTGCTTGGGCTTCTGCTCGGGTTCATGGGCATCATACAGATGGCCAGTACCCAGGATTCGCTGATCCACAACGACTTCATCACCCTTGATCTGGGACTCAAACTGCGACAGACCCTGGACGACCAGTTGATCATCATGCTCAACGAAAAACCTGACCTGGCGGCGTTGGAGGCATCCAGGCAACATTACTTCGAGCTGCTCGATCAAGGCATCCAGCACGAGCAAAGCACCGGTGGCCAGCACACCGGCTTCAGCCAGGCCCGAGCTGACTACCTGAAATTTCTCGAAGCATTCGGCCACTCTCGGGATCTCTCGGGCAGCCTGACCGGCAGCCATAACCTGACCGAAAAATTCAATGTGCTGCGCAACGGCCTGATCACCGAACACAAACTGACACTGGATAGCATCAATGAAGCCCAGTACCAGACTCGCGAGCGCGCACTATTGATTTCAGGATTGCTCGGGCTGGTGGGATTGGCGATCTTGATCATCGGATTCATTACTGCCCACGGCATTGCCCGACGCTTCGGTGCCCCTATCGAGGCGCTGGCCAAGGCTGCGGACAATATCGGTCAAGGGAATTTCGAGGTGACGCTGCCCATATCGGCGGTGGCGGAAATGAACCTGTTGACCCGCCGTTTCGGGATCATGGCCGAAGCCCTGCGTCAGCATCAGGCCACCAACGTCGATGAGTTACTCGCCGGCCAGCAACGCTTGCAAGCGGTACTCGACAGCATCGATGACGGCTTGCTGATGATCGACCGCCAGGGCCGTCTGGAACATCTCAACCCAGTAGCGCAACGGCAATTGGGCTGGGACAAAGATCGTCTGGGTCAGGGATTGGGCAGCGCCCTTGAACGCGCGGAGCTCGATGAGCAACTGCAACTGATCCTGCGTGGCGGCAGTCTGGAACGGGCGCCTGAGGACTTGAGTATCGAGGTTGATGGCGAATCGCGGCTGCTGACCTACAGCCTGACACCGGTCAGCCACAACACCCAAGGGCACATTCTTGGCGCGGTCATGGTGCTGCATGACGTCACCGAACAGCGGGCCTTCGAACGGGTCCGAAGTGAATTCGTGTTACGTGCCTCACATGAGCTGCGCACACCGGTCACCGGTATGCACATGGCCTTTGGCTTACTTCAGGAACGCGTGCATTTTGCTGATGACTCTCGCGAAGCCGACCTGCTAAACACCGTCAACGAAGAAATGCAGCGTTTGATGCAGCTGATCAACGACCTGCTGAACTTCTCACGTTATCAGAACGGCCTGCAAAAGCTCACCCTTGTGCCCTGCGCCATCGATGAACTGCTCGAACACGCTCAAGCTCGCTTCGCAGAGCAAGCCCACGAGCAAGACATCGAGTTGTTGGTGGAGGTTCAAACACGGCTACCCAGGCTACAAGTCGACCACCCACAGCTGGAACGGGTGCTGGATAACCTGATTGCCAATGCGCTACGCCATACCGCGCGGCACGGCCAGGTCCGCTTACAAGCACGCCGACATGGTGAGCGAGTGATTATCAGCGTCGAGGACAACGGCGAAGGCATCGCTTACGGCCAACAGGGGCGGATTTTCGAACCCTTCGTTCAGGTCGGTCGCAAGAAGGGTGGCGCAGGCCTGGGCCTGGCGTTGTGCAAGGAAATCGTGCAATTGCACGGCGGGAGGATGGGCGTCTACTCACGGCCGGGGCAGGGCTCGCAGTTCTACATGGCGCTTCCGTTGTAGGCGCGCGGCGCACAATCAGGCTTCATCATCCAGTCGCCGCGCAGCCATCCGGCGACCGCGGGTGATCAACTCAATGAACTGCACAGCGCTCAGGGCATGGGCAAACAACCAACCCTGCCCGTAATTCACACCCTCACTACTCAACAGCGAGGCCTGTGCTTCATATTCGATCCCTTCGGCAATCACCTTGAGTTGCAAGGCATGCGCCATGCGAATGATATGCGGCGCCACTCCGCTGCTGGCGGCATCGTGCCCCAAGGCATCGATAAAAGCTTTATCGATTTTCAAACAGTCCACAGGCAGGGTTTGCAGATACGCAAGGCTGCAATAGCCCGTGCCGAAATCATCGATCAGCACTTGATGCCCGGCATCGCGCAAGGCCTGCAGGTTGTCCCGCGCGACGACCACGTCGATCAGGCCACGCTCGGTAACCTCAAAGGCAATCTGTCGCGCTGCGACCCGATGCATGGCCAATAAACGGGCCATAACCTGCCCGATGCGCGGAACCATCACATCGCAGGCCGCCAGATTGACCGAGATGTAGAGATGCGGATTGGCGCGTAACAGCTGGCCTAACTGCTCAAGCAAACGCTGCAGCACGAAATCGGTGATCTGTCGGATTTGCCCGGTATTTTCCGCCATAGGGATAAACAGATCCGGGCTGGTCAATGTGCCGTCTGGCCGACGCCAACGCAGCAGTGCTTCGGCGCCGACACATTGACGACTGCTGAGCTCGAAAATCGGCTGGTACAAGACCTGCAACTCGTTACGACGCAGAGCGCCCTGTAACTCACCACCCAATGACTGACGCTGGCGAGCCAACTGTAAGACCAGCCACCCGATAAAAATCGCTAATAGAAGACTTATCGGTAACAACCAGCGCCATGCCGTAGTCATTTCCACTTGCAAACTTGTACGCGGGGTCATGAGTACAAGCTGGTACTCCGGGTTGTTGGTCGGCATTCGGTAAATCAGTTGGTCTTGCGTGACCTGAAGGGCGTCACGACTCACTGGAGGCCAGGGCTGGATCGGTGGCCAGGGTTGAGCCGCGCCCAGTACCGGGATCGCTCTGGTGCCATGGTCGAGCACCACCAGCAAGCTGCTGCCCGGGTGCAGGTCGACCATATCGGTCAAATGACCTCGGGAGGTCGCCACACGAAAGTTGCCCCGTCCGAGCATCAATGCTGCACGGTTTTCATTAGGTTCTGTCGAGGTATTCAACCAGTAACTGTAGGTCGGCCCCTTGATGTCTGGAGGCCCTGGGGAAGAAAGGGTGTCCTGGCGCGGCCGGTTTGAGCAGGACTGAGTGGCATCGATATAAGCCGCTTCATAAACGAAGCGGTAACTGAAGCTGACCTTTTGCAATGTCGCGACCATTTCAGCATTGCATCCACGCAATGGTTGGGCTTCCAGCTCATCGAGACCTTCACGCAATTGGCCGAACAGTTGCTCAAGACGCTCAAGAAAACGCTCGCCCTGAGCATTCATCTGCTCGCTTTCGCGTTGTTGCACCTGATGCAGCGCCACGCCCAGACTGCCCAGCAGTAACAACGCCGCGCTGAGCACAGCCGCCAGCATCGCCAGAAACCACGGGCGATGAAACCAACTATGTAGCGTCTCGCCAGCGGCCGGCATCATTGAATATCCAAAGGATTACCAATGAGTTATAGCAACTGATTGAGAAGTCGCCCGGACCGTCGGGCGGCGTCATTATTTTGTCTGGTTCAAGACCTGCAGAATTGCTGCACTTTCCGCGTCTGGCATACCGTCGAAGCGTGACGGTCGATAATGCATCTGGAACGCCGCCAGTACATGACGGGTCGCGACATCCAGTTGGCCGGTTTGCGGCGTGGTATAGCCCAGACGAGCCAGCTCTTCCTGAAACCAGGTGATGCTCGGTAGTTCAGCCGCAAACAACGCTTGCTGGCGTGCCACGGCCTGAGCGTTCGGCCAGATCACCAGCCCCTCGTCAGCCAGACGCTTCCAGGGGAACAACGGGCCAGGGTCGAGTTTACGCAATGGAGCGATATCGCTATGCCCGATGATATGGCGCGGGTCGATGTTGTTGCGCTTGCTGATGTCCTTGAGCAGAACGATCAACGCCTGGACCTGACCCTCGGTATACGGATACCAGACGCGGCCAGTCGGTGTCTCGCGGTAGCCCGGATTGACGATTTCGATGCCGATGGAGCTGGAGTTCAACCAGGTCCGGCCTTGCCATTCACTTTCCCCGGCATGCCAGGCCCGCAGGTTTTCATCAACCAACTTATAGATAGTCGGCGGATTGTTGTCGCCAATCAGGTAATGACTGCTGACGTCGCCATGGGTCAACAGTGCCAGCGAGCGTTCCAGAGAAGCGTTGGTGTAATGCACCACCACGAACTGAACACGGTTATCGTAATTGACCGAAGGATGACGGGTGTCGAGTCGAGGCCCGCTGGCGCAGCCGGCCAACACAAGAAGCGACAGGACGAGAGAGTAAAATTTCATGGCAGTGTGCAGTACGCTGAAGACAGTAATGCAACAGTGTAACGTATTGCCCTCTGGATGGACCGGCAAAAGCCCGAGATTAAACAAAATGGAACAATCGGGATCAGCCCAGTTCCACCCTGTTACGCCCGGCATCTTTGGCGCGGTAAAGCGCCTGATCGGCTCTTTTAAGCACCATTTCGCTGCGCTCACCTGGTTTGAATGCCGTCATGCCCATGGAGACGGTTATCGTTACCCGCTCACCTTTGAAGTGAAACGGGCAAGCCTCAATGGCTGCCCGCAGCGTTTCGGCAAGTTTTGAACCCAACGGCAATGAGGTATTGGGAGCCAACAGGACAAATTCTTCACCACCAAATCGGGCGATGAAGTCCGAGCCGCGCATACGCTTGCGCAGGACGCCGGCAATGATTTTCAGAACCTTGTCACCAGCCAGATGGCCATAGTTATCGTTGATTCGCTTGAAGTGGTCCAGATCGAGCATTGCCAACAGAAGTGTGTTGCCATTCTGCTGCCATTGAGCAACTTCGTGATCCAGTCGCTCACCCCAAGCAGCTCGGTTGGGCAGGCCGGTCAACGGATCAATCAGCGCCTTCTGCCGTTGCTCCTCAAGGTGCTCGCGATAGCCCTGAGCCTCTTGCTCCATGCTTGCCACGCGTTCGGCCAGCCCTTGCAGACGCCCGGCGACCTCTTGCTCACGCTGATCGCGTTGCTTGCGGTGCTGATCCATGGTGCCGAGCAAACCCTCAAGGTGGTTCTCCAACACATGCTTGAGGCTGTCCAGGTCTGCCGCATCTTGAACGCTGCTCTGCAAGCCATCGACCTGTTCGCGGATCTGGGTATCCATTTCTCGCGCAGCTGAACGGCTGTCCGCATGACCGTCGCTGGCCGCCTGCAGATTGCTTTGAAATGACTCGAGCCGCTCGTTGAGCTGCTTGAGGTAAACCTCAAACTCATGTTGTCCACTGTTGGTGATCGCCAGCATCAAGACGGCCAAATCGTCGAGGATTGGTAGCAGTTCGTACCAGTTCAGACCGTTTTGCAGTCGATCACGCATGGCCTCGGCTTGCGGTCGGTGGCGCTCGGGCAGGGACAAGTCGTCGAGCAGACCCAGCAGCGTGTCTTCTATGTGCCTGGCCACCGAGCTGTAAGAAGGCTCTGGTGAATCAGGCAAGGCGTAGTGGACATCCTGCTCAGGCTGCTCTGGATCAAAGGCCACCGACGCCTGCGCCGTAGCTGACGGCAAAGGCAGGCTGTCGAGGAGGTCAGGTGTTTCGTGTCTGGTTTCCGAGGGCACAGGGGATATCAGTTCGTCAGGATTGATATCAACCTGAGCGAGTGAGTCTTCGGGGCTCGCAGTCAGAGTCGGTTGCGGTGCAGCGACGAGTTCTTCGACTCCTGACAGTTGAGGAGCCCTCAGCCCTTCTGACTCCAGCACTGGAGGGACAAAAACCTGCACTTCGATGTGTGGTTTTTTATCAGTCAGCTCTGGATTCGAAACCGACTCGACCACTGAAACCACGGATACCGGCATTTCTACGGCCGGCAACGGCACTTCCTGCGTGATCGCCACAACGCTTGGAGCGACAGGAACAGGCTGGAAATAGTCACGAACAGGCTCAAGCGTCGTCTCGACGGCCTGCATCTGAATCTGTTCAGCGGGATTCGAACCCGGTAACGCCACCAAGCAAGCATTAGCCTGCGGCACAACGTCCGCGGTTTCCCGCCCACCGAACAGACGTTGCAACAAGCCGGGACGATTCGGCTCTTCAGGGTTCTCCAGCAAGCTCAGCGCCCGGCCTTGCAAGCCGCTCAGCTCACCAAGCAGCAAGGGGATTTCACGGGCCTGGCTGACACGCCCATCCAGTTGCCGGGCAAAGTTCTTGAGCGGCCGACTCACTTCTCGCGGCAGCGGCAAGGCTTGTAATTGAGTGACCAGAGCAGTCAGCGCTGCTCCCATTTGATCAACGCGCGTTTCCCGGCGCTGCTCGGAATCGAGCACGGCTTTTTCCAGGCGTGGCAGCAACGCTGCCAAAGCCGCGTCCATATCGTCCGTGCGAATAGCCTCACGCATTTCCTTCATACACTGGTCAACGGCCCGGTCAGTGCCCTCCGCCGCCAGCGTGCTGCGAACCAACCCTCGGCGAAGCAAATCAAGGCGGGCATCCCATCGGCGCTCGAGCTTCTCTTGCTGCTCGATGCTCTTGAGGTACTTTTCTTTCCAGCGCTGCGCTTCGTCGCTCATTCAAGGGATCCGCGAGGGACAAGACTCAATGCGGGCAATGCGTCAGCCGTAAGCGAACCCGGCAGCCGAATCTCTACCGCGACCGGCAAGTGATCGGAAATGGGTTGAGCCAGCACCTCGACCCGTTCAAGGGTCAGGCTCGGGCTGAGCAGAATGTGATCGAGGCATCGTTGCGGGCGCCAACTGGGAAACGTCGCCTCAAGCTGTGGCGCGAGCAGACCCAGATCGCGCAATGGGGAACTTTGCAGCAAGTCGCCGGCATGGGTATTCATATCACCCATCAGCACCTGGTGTTTGTACCCAGCAATCAATTCGCGAATATAGGCCAGCTGTCGGGTTCGGGTACGGGCACCCAGCGCCAGATGCATCATCACCACCACCAACGCTTCCGGTCCCTCGCCGAAGCGCACCAGAATCGCACCACGGCCCTTCGGACCCGGCAATGGATGATCTTCGATAACCCACGGACGCAAGCGGCTGAGCACACCATTGCTGTGCTGCCCCAAGCGACCGAGATTGCGATTGAGCTGTTGATACCAGTAAGGAAAGGCGCCGAGTTGGGCCAGGTGCTCGACCTGGTTGACGTAGCCCGACCGCAGGCTGCCGCCATCGGCTTCCTGCAAGGCGACCAGATCGAAATCGCCCAGCAGATTGCCGATCTTTTGCAGATTGTCTGCTCGCCCGGTGTGCGGCAACAGATGCTGCCAGCCACGGGTCAGATAATGCCGATAACGCTCGGTGCTGATACCAACCTGAATATTGAAACTGAGCAAACGCAGACGACTGTCTGCGGGCAAGCCCGTCGACTCCAGATGATGCGCGTTGACCTGCGGGTCATGCAGGCCAACGACACGCTCAGTACCCCAGCGGCGCATGGTGGGCGCCGCTTACTTAGCGGCGCGCTCCTTGGAGATCAACTGGTCAGCCACGCTCAAGGCGCCTTCAGGGCCACCGGCAGTGCCGAGGTCGAAGCGGTACTTGCCGTTGACGACCATGGTCGGTACACCGGAGATCTGATAGGCCTGAGCCTTCTTCTTGGCATCTTCAACCTTGCCTTTAACGGCGAAGGAATTGTAGGTGCTCAGGAATTTATCCTTGTCGACGCCTTCGGTCGCCAGGAACTCGGCCATTTCTTCTGGAGTCGCGAGTTTCTTGCCACCGTGGATCGCGTCGAAGACCGCTTTGTGAACCTTGTGCTCCACGCCCATGGCTTCCAGGGTAATGAACAACTGGCCGTGAACGTTCCAGATACCGCCGAACATGGCCGGAATACGTACGAAGTTCACATCGGCAGGGAGCTTTTCAACCCAGGGATTGATGGTTGGCTCGAACGCGTAGCAATGCGGGCAGCCGTACCAGAACAGCTCCACTACTTCGATCTTGCCAGGTATAGCAACCGGAACGGCGCTGCTCAATTCGACATATTGTTTACCAGCTTCAAGCGGCTCGGCAGCTTGGGCGGTTATGCCAAACAGACTGGCTGTGACGAATGCGGCGCTGAGAATCAGATTACGCATGCTTTACTCCTGGACAAATAAGGTCGCCTCATGCGACCTGCACTCAGACAGGCCCAGTCGGGCTTGATTTCTAGTGTAACGGCAGCAGCCACAAAAAAGGGCGGCCAAAGCCACCCTTTTTATGCTTGCATCAATGGATTAATAGAGCGTTAACGTTGCAAAAGATGTAAGTCATGCACAACGTCAATTGATCCACCCTTAATGCAGGCCTTGAATATAGCTGGACACTGCTTCGATGTCCTTGTTGCTCAATTTGGACGCGATGCTTTGCATGATCTTCGTGTCACCGTCGTTGGTACGGTTACCTTCACGGAAATCGGTCAGTTGCTTGGCGATGTATTGAGCGTGCTGGCCACCCAGGTGCGGGAAAGCAGCAGCGGCGTTGCCTGCACCGTTAGGCGAGTGGCAACCGGTGCAGGAAGGCATGCCCTGGTCCAGCTTGCCGCCACGGAACAACTCTTCACCGCGAGCCACGACTTTCGGGTCTGCTGCGCCAACGCTGCCCTTCTGGCTGGCGAAGTAGGCCGAGAGATCAGCCAGATCCTGATCGCTCAGGTTGGTCAGCAGGCCGGTCATTTCCAGGACGGTGCGCTTGCCGGACTTGATGTCGTGCAATTGCTTGTTCAGGTAGCGTTCGCCCTGACCCGCCAGTTTTGGAAAGTTGGGCGCCATGCTATTGCCATCCGGGCCATGACAGGCGCCACATACTGCGGCTTTCGCCTGACCAGCAGTCGCATCGCCTGCAGCATGGGCAATGCCGGAGATCCCCAGGGTCAACAGCAGACTCACGATCAATTTGTTCATCAGCTAATCCAACTACGGCTAAGGGTTAAAGAGTTATGGACCGGGATCACTCGCTCATCCAGTGGATGATTGCCTGGTAATCCTCGGCACTGCAGTCCATGCACAAACCACGCGGCGGCATCGCCTTGAAACCCTGGGTCACGTGTTGCACCAGCGTCTCCATACCTTGCGCCAATCTTGGCTTCCAGGCTTCCAGATCACCCTTTACAGGCGCCGTTGGCAGTTGGCCGGAATGACAGGCTCCACAAACACGGTTGTACACAGCTTCCGGATCCTGTGTAGCCTGCGCACTGTAAAGCGGCATCAAGACACCGGCAGCTAGCAGCCATTTCGTCATAAAACGACCTTTCAGGGTTGAGAGCGAGCTGCGTTCTAGTGCGCAATTTCGGTCAATCGCTCCCGTGAACTTCATCCTACGCCGGGACAAAGCGCACACAAAATCTGCGGCATTATATACTGGCGTTACTGAAACGGAAACGACACTGCTCGCCGCGTCCATTCTCGGCACCGCCCACATCGGAAATCCCATGCAACTCAAGAACCCCATTCTCGGTCTGTGCCAACAGTCCACCTTCATGCTCAGCGCGGCCAAAGTTGACCAATGTCCCGACGACGAAGGCTTTGAAGTGGCCTTCGCGGGGCGTTCCAACGCCGGCAAGTCCAGCGCTCTGAACACCCTGACTCACGCCAGCCTGGCCCGAACCTCGAAGACTCCGGGTCGCACACAGCTGCTGAACTTCTTCAAGCTAGACGATGATCGCCGTTTGGTCGACCTGCCAGGTTACGGCTACGCCAAAGTCCCAATCCCGCTGAAACTTCACTGGCAGCGCCACCTGGAAGCGTATCTGGGCGGTCGCCAGAGTTTGAAAGGTTTGATTTTGATGATGGACATCCGTCATCCAATGACTGACTTCGACCTGCTGATGCTCGATTGGGCCGTAGCCAGTGGCATGCCGATGCACATCCTGCTGACCAAGGCCGACAAACTGACCTACGGTGCAGCGAAAAACACCTTGCTCAAAGTGCAGGCGGACATCCGCAAAGGCTGGGGCGATACCATCACCATCCAGCTGTTCTCCGCACCGAAACGCCTTGGTCTGGAAGAGGCCTACACTGTACTGGCGGGCTGGATGGAACTGGCCGATAAAGGCGCAGAGGCTACGGAATAAGGAATTTCAGGCAAAAAAAACCCCGGACTTCGTATGGGGAGGAGAAGTTCGGGGTTCAAATTCCGGACCGCTAGGGCGGGGTCCAGATATCTGCCAACACTTAACACAACATAGGAGCATCGAAGGGCTTCACCAGCCATTCAGTAAATCTGAGTGGCGGTTCGCGGATTTAGTTCCGGACAGGTTCAAAAACTATTGGTAATAACCGGCCCGGTTTTCCGAACCAATAGCCCTTAGCCAGCCTTTGCCGCGGCACGATGCCGCAGCAAAAGGCATCCTCAAGACAGGTTAATGAGCCTCGTCCCAGTTATTTCCGACACCTACTTCGACCAAAAGCGGCACATCGAGCGACGCAGCACCACTCATATGGACGCGAATTTCATCGCGAACCCGGTCCACCAGGTCCTCGCGAACTTCAAGCACCAGTTCGTCGTGTACCTGCAGGATGACTTTGGCGTCCAGACCTGAAGACGTCAGCCAGTTATCCACCGCGACCATGGCTTTCTTGATGATGTCAGCCGCCGTGCCCTGCATAGGCGCGTTGATTGCCGTACGCTCGGCGCCTTTGCGCAAGGCCGGGTTTTTTGCGTTGATGTCAGGCAGGTAGAGGCGACGACCGAAGATGGTTTCAACGAAACCTTGCTCTGCAGCCTGGGCGCGAGTGCGCTCCATGTACTCAAGCACGCCCGGGTAACGAGCAAAATAGCGGTCGATATAGGCTTGTGATTGCTTGCGGTCGACACCGATCTGCTTGGCCAGGCCGAACGCGCTCATGCCGTAAATCAGACCGAAGTTGATGGCCTTGGCACTGCGGCGCTGATCGGTGGTGACCTCTGCCAGCTCAACGCCGAACACCTCGGCAGCGGTCGCCTTGTGCACGTCCAGATTGTGACGGAAGGCGTACAACAAACCTTCATCCTTGGCCAGGTGCGCCATGATCCGCAGTTCGATTTGCGAATAGTCGGCCGCTAGCAGTTTGTAGCCCTCAGGCGCGACAAATGCCTGACGAATCCGCCGACCTTCAGCAGTACGGATCGGAATGTTCTGCAGGTTCGGATCGCTGGAAGACAAACGCCCGGTCGCCGCCACCGCTTGATGGTAGGAGGTGTGAATCCGCCCGGTACGCGGGTTGATCTGCTCAGGCAAGCGGTCGGTGTAGGTGCTTTTCAACTTGCTCATGGAGCGGTACTGCATCAGCACCTTGGGCAGCGGGAAGTCCTGCTCGGCCAGTTCCGCCAGCACAGCTTCGGCCGTCGAGGCCTGGCCTTTGGCAGTTTTGCTGAGAATCGGTAAGCCGAGTTTCTCATACAGAATCACGCCCAATTGCTTGGGCGAACCGAGGTTGAATTCTTCACCGGCAATGGCAAAGGCTTCGCGTTCAAGAGCGACCAGCTTGTCGCCCAGTTCGACACTCTGAATACCTAGCAGATTGGCATCGACCAACGCCCCCTGACGTTCAATCCGCGCCAGGACTGGTACCAGCGGCATCTCGATTTCGCTCAGCACGTTACAAAGACTCGGGATGGCCGTGAGTTTTTCCTGCAGGGCCTGATGCAAACGCAAGGTCACGTCCGCGTCTTCGGCCGCATAGGGTCCGGCCAGCTCCAGAGAAATCTGGTCGAAGGTCAGTTGCTTGGCGCCTTTGCCAGCGATGTCCTGGAAGCTGGTGGTGGTGTAGTCCAGGTACTTGAGCGCCAGGCTGTCCATGTCGTGGCGGGTCGCCGTCGAATCCAGTACATAGGATTCGAGCATGGTATCGAAGGCAATGCCTTGCACCGAAATGCCACAGGCTTGATCACCACCGATGGCGCAGTTGGCCAGAATGTTCATGTCGAACTTGGCGTGCTGGCCGACCTTGAGTTTGCTCAGGTCTTCCAGTAACGGTTTCAAGGCTCGCAGGACGGTGTCGCGGTCCAGTTGCTCGGGCACCCCCATATAAGAGTGAGTGAGCGGGATGTAGGCCGCTTCATTGGCTTGTACGGCGAAAGACAGGCCCACCAGTTGCGCTTGCTGCGCGTCGACGCCGGTGGTTTCGGTATCAAAGGCAATCAAGCTGGCGTTGTTAAGCTTTTTCAGCCAGACATCGAATCGCGCCTGGTCGAGGATGGTTTCGTACTTTACCTCAGCGTCGACTGCGACCTGCTCCACAGCTTCGACGATTTCCTGCTCCGTGCGCTTGGCCTCGCGCTGCAATTCTTCGAACCAGCTTTTGAATTCGAGCAAGGTGTAGAGCTCGGCGAGCTTTTCGCGATCAGGCTCACCCAGATGCAGGTCGTCGAGCCCGATATCCAGCGGCACGTCGACCTTGATGGTCGCCAGTTGATAGGAGAGGAAGGCCATCTCCTTGTGCTCTTCAAGCTTGGCCGGCAGGGTCTTGGCACCGCGAATCGGCAGGGTCGGCACGATATCGAGTTGCGCGTACAACTCGACCAGACCGCCATTTACGCCCACCAACAAACCGGAAGCGGTCTTTGGCCCAATGCCCGGAACACCGGGGATGTTGTCGGACGAATCGCCCATCAGCGCCAGATAATCGATGATCTGTTCGGGAGCGACGCCAAACTTCTCTTTCACGCCAGCCACATCCATCGCGCTACCGGTCATTGTATTGACCAAGGTAATGTGCCCGTCGACCAGTTGTGCCATGTCCTTGTCGCCCGTGGAGATCACCACCGGGCGGTCGGCTGCTGCGCTGCTACGGGCCAGCGTGCCGATCACATCGTCGGCCTCTACGCCTTCTACGCACAGCAACGGAAAGCCCAATGCGATCACACTCGCATGCAACGGCTCGATCTGTACCCGCATGTCATCGGGCATGCTCGGACGGTTGGCCTTGTACTCGGCGTACATGTCATCGCGAAATGTCCCGCCCTTGGCATCGAAAACCACCGCGAACGGGCTGTCAGGGTACTGCTTGCGCAGACTCTTGAGCATGTTCAGTACACCCTTGACCGCGCCGGTCGGCAGGCCTTTGGATGTGGTCAGCGGTGGCAGCGCATGAAAGGCGCGGTACAGGTAAGAAGAACCGTCCACCAGGACGAGGGGGGCTTGGCTCATGAGCAGGATCAACCTTTTCGGCGGGTCCGGCGCTAGAATAGCGGGACCGTTGACGACAAAGGGACAAGGTTATCATGCGCACACTAAATCGCTTGTTGCTGGCTGGCTTCTTTGCCATGACTCCCCTGGCCGTGATGGCAGCTGATGATGCACCGACTCCAGAACCGCAAATCACCATCCACACCGAAGGTGACAAAACCATTCAGGAATACCGTCAGAACGGCTTCCTGTATGCGATTAAAGTCACACCGAAGGGCGGCAAACCGTACTTTCTGGTGCGCGCGGACGGAACAGAAGCAAACTTCATCCGATCGGATCAGCCGGATATGCTGATTCCGTCGTGGGAAATTTTTACGTGGAAGTAGTTTCTTAACTTTAATCGGCGCTGGCTCAATCGCGGCGCCCGAACTGAGCAGTTTTTAACCATGTCTGTGTTTACCCCCCTGGCTCGGCCCGAGCTGGAAACCTTTCTCGCCCCTTATGGGCTCGGCCGCCTGCTTGATTTTCAGGGGATTGCCGCAGGTAGCGAAAACACCAATTTCTTCATCAGTCTGGAGCAGGGCGAGTTTGTCCTGACCCTGGTAGAGCGCGGTCCGGTCCAGGAAATGCCGTTCTTCATCGAACTGCTGGACGTGCTGCATGACGCTGATCTGCCGGTGCCTTACGCCCTGCGTACTACCGACGGCATCGCATTGCGCGAACTCGCCGGTAAACCGGCGTTGCTGCAACCGCGATTGGCTGGCAAACACGTCAAAGAGGCCAACGCGCAGCACTGCGCGCAGGTCGCAGACCTGCTCGCTCATCTGCACCTGGCCACCCAAGGCAAAGTACTGGAGCGCAAGACCGATCGTGGCCTGGACTGGATGCTGGCCGAAGGTGCGCAGTTGATGCCGAACCTGAACCCCGAGCAAAGCAGCCTGCTGCAAGGTGCTCTGGACGAGATCGCTCAGCAAAAGGCGAAAATCCTGGCGCTGCCACGGGCCAACATCCACGCCGATTTGTTCCGCGATAACGCGATGTTCGAAGGCACGCACCTGACCGGGCTGATCGACTTCTACAACGCCTGTTCAGGACCGATGCTCTACGACGTGGCAATCGCCTTGAATGACTGGTGTTCGGATAAAGCCGGGGTGATCGACGGACCACGTGCGCGGGCCTTGCTGGGTGCTTATGCGACGTTGCGTCCGTTCACCGCGGCTGAAGCCGAGCTGTGGCCAACGATGTTGCGGGTGGCCTGCGTGCGCTTCTGGTTGTCACGACTGATCGCCGCCGAGTCGTTTGCCGGACAGGACGTGTTGATTCACGATCCGATGGAGTTTCAGCAGCGCTTGGCGCAACGTCAGAAGGTCAGTACGCCGTTGCCGTTCGCCATTTGAACGCATCGCGGGCAAGAGCCAGGCACCTGGCTCCTGCCTGCGAAAAGGGTTACCACAACATCCCTGTTTACAACTGCTCCAGACAGCCTGCCAAGTCATTTCCCAGCTTTTCCAGCACCTGCTCATAACCCTGGGCAGTGGCCGGTGTATAACCGCCCAATGCATCCAGTTCCGCCAGTTTCACCGGTAAACCGGCTACCAGGGTTTCCGCCAGCCGTGGACGCAGCGGAGGCTCACTGAATACGCAGGTCTTGCCAACTTCCTGCAAGCGCTTGCGCATCGCTGCCACGTGCTGTGCACCCGGCTGCACTTCGGCCGCGACGCTGAACACTCCGGTATGCTTGAGACCGTAGGCATCTTCGAAGTAATCGAACGCTTCGTGGAAGACAAAGTAAGGCTTGCCTTCAATGCCGGCCAATCGGGCTTTCAGACGTGTGTCCAAGGCATCGAGGCGCTCATTGAAAGCCTTGAGGTTGCTCTGATAGCGAGTGGCATTGTCCGGGTCGGCCGCACTCAGATCCGCAGCCATTTTCGCCGCAATCACCCGGGCATTGACCGGCGACAGCCAGAGGTGCGCGTCCAGACTACCGGGTCGATGATCGTGATCATGCTCATTGGCCTCTTCCGCATGGGAGTGGCTATCCTCGGCAAAGCGGCGCAACTTCAGGCCCGGCAAGTCCTGAGCGGCGATAGACGGCAGGCTGCGGCCCTTGAGCACGCGCGGAAGGAAGCCTTCCATGTCCGGGCCGATCCAGTAGAGCAATTCCACCGTCTGTACCCGCCGTACGTCGGAAGGGCGCAGGGCAAAGTTATGCGGGGAGGCGCCCGGCGGCAGCAATACCTCGGGCACACCGACGCCGTCCTGCACTGCCGCGGCGATCAGCTGCAAGGGTTTGATGCTGGTAAGTACTTTCACTTCGGCGTGAGCAGGGCTGATCACGAACAAACTGGCAGCAAAAGCGACATAAATGGCAAAAAGTCGGGACACGATGACCACTCGGAGAGGCGAGAACGGGTAACATAATAACGTCTCTCACAATTATCGTCGCCGCTCATGCCTAAAACACCGCTGGCCAGCCGTCCCCATGACCATTCTCACTGCGTGCACAGTGCGCTGTCGGAAGCCGATGCCCTGTGTGCCCGTCAAGGTTTGCGCCTGACCGCACTGCGTCGGCGCGTCCTGGAACTGGTCTGGCAGAGCCACAAACCCCTTGGCGCCTACGACATCCTCGCCGTGCTCAGCGAACAGGATGGTCGCCGCGCCGCGCCGCCAACCGTTTACCGGGCGCTGGATTTCTTGCTGGAAAACGGTCTGGTGCATCGCATTTCGTCCCTCAACGCCTTCGTTGGCTGCAATCACCCGGAACACGCTCACCAGGGCCAGTTCCTGATTTGCCGTGAATGCCACGCTGCCATCGAACTCGAACAAAAAACCATCAGCGACGCGATCATCACCAGCGCTCGCGATGTCGGTTTTATGGTCGAAGCGCAAACCGTTGAAGTGGTCGGCCTCTGCTCCGGTTGCCAGGGGGCTTGATGAGCACTGCATTGATCCGCCTCGAGCAGGTAGCGGTGACTTTTGCCGGGCAAACCGTGCTGGACAACATCCAGCTCAGCGTCGAGCCAGGGCAGATCGTCACCCTGATCGGCCCCAACGGCGCCGGCAAGACTACTCTGGTGCGTGCCGTACTGGGTCTGCTCAAGCCGGACAGCGGCAGTGTCTGGCGCAAGCCGAAACTGCGAATCGGTTATATGCCGCAAAAGCTGCACGTCGACCCAACTTTACCGCTGTCCGTGCTGCGCTTTTTGCGTCTGGTGCCAGGCGTGGATCGCTCGCGAGCCTTGGCCGCGCTCAAAGAAGTCGGTGCCGAACAAGTAATCGACAGCCCGGTGCAGAGCGTCTCCGGCGGAGAGATGCAGCGCGTGCTGCTGGCCCGTGCATTGTTGCGCGAACCGCAACTGCTGGTGCTCGATGAGCCAGTGCAAGGCGTCGATGTCGCCGGCCAGGCCGAGCTGTACAGTCTGATCACACGCCTGCGCGACCGCCACGGTTGCGGGGTGCTGATGGTTTCCCATGATTTGCATTTGGTCATGAGCACCACCGACCAGGTGGTCTGCCTGAATCGCCATGTCTGCTGCTCCGGGCATCCCGAGCATGTCAGTGGCGATCCAGCGTTCGTCGAGCTATTTGGCAAGAACGCGCAAAGCCTGGCGATCTATCACCACCATCACGATCACGCCCATGACCTGCATGGTGCTGTGGTCAGCGAGGCCCCCACGGCCCACGCCCATGTTCACGGAGATAGCTGCAAGCATGGCTGATTTTCTGTTTTACGCTCTGCTGGCAGGCTTGGCCCTGGCGTTGGTAGCGGGTCCGTTGGGCTCGTTCGTGGTCTGGCGGCGCATGGCCTATTTCGGCGATACCCTTTCCCATGCGGCCTTGCTCGGCGTTGCCCTTGGCTTTCTGCTGGATGTCAGCCCGACGGTGGCAGTCACCGTGGGCTGCCTGTCGCTGGCGGTGTTGCTGGTGACCTTGCAGCAGCGTCAGCCTCTGGCTTCCGACACATTGTTAGGGATTCTCGCACCGAGCACCCTGTCTCTGGGCCTGGTGGTACTAAGCTTCATGCATGAAGTGCGGATCGACCTGATGGCCTATCTGTTCGGCGACCTGCTGGCGATCAGCCCGACTGACCTGGCCTGGATTCTCGGCGGCAGCGCGGCGGTGTTGGTGTTGCTGGTGACGTTGTGGCGACCACTGCTGGCGATCACTGTGCATGAGGAACTGGCCACGGTCGAAGGCCTGCCGGTGGCGGCGTTGCGTCTGACCTTGATGCTGTTGATTGCCGTGGTGATCGCGGTCGCGATGAAAATCGTCGGTGTATTGCTGATTACTTCGTTGCTGATCATTCCCGCTGCCGCGGCTCAACGTCATGCTCGATCACCGGAGCAGATGGCCCTTGGCGCGAGCCTGCTGGGAATGCTTGCGGTGTGTGGCGGCCTGGCCTTGTCCTGGCTCAAGGATACCCCGGCCGGCCCGTCGATTGTGGTCACAGCTGCAGCGCTGTTTCTGCTGAGTTTTGTCCTGCCCCGCAGAGGGGTGTAGACTTGCTCGTTTTTTGCGCATTTAGAGAGTCGCAGGAATGAAGCCGTTCGCATCCCGTTATCTGCTCGTTGTCGCATTTTCCCTGCTGCTGGGTGCCTGCCAAAGCACGCCGCCCGCGGCCACAGCGACCCCGGATGCCCGGGCCGTGGCCATCGCGCAGCTGGAGCAAAACCTCGCCAGCAGCGAGTTGGCCACCGCCGAGGATCAGTTGAGCGCGTTACAGGCCGAGTCGCCCAACGACCCTCAGCTTGAGCAGTATCAACGCCAGTTGGCCGAAGCCTATTTGCAACGCAGCCAGATCGTCTTGCAAAAAGGTGATGTCAACGCCGCCGCCACCGCACTGAGTCGGGCCCGCGCACTGATGCCTAAAGCGCCGGCACTGACGGGTGGCGTCAACAGCGCTATCACCCACGCCCGCAAGGCCGAGCTTGATAAAGCCGAAGCTGCGTTGAAAGCCGCCGAAGCCAAACCTGTCGCCAAGGTGATCGACCCTACGGCCGCAAGCACCACCGTCGCCTTGAACCTCAGCAACATCAAGCAACTGCGCAAGCAACTGGATGCGATCGCCACAGACGTAGTGAATTTTCAGTGTGATGTGAGCATTCAAGCGCCGCGCACCGACGACTATCCATGGTTGGCCACGCTGTTGACCAAACGGGTGAAGAAACTCGATTCAGAGTTCGATCTCAAGCTGGAACGGCAGATCATTAGCAATATCCCGGCGCAAATGGTTCTGAGCCCGCGCAAGCCTTAAAAGCATCGCGGGCAAGCCTCGCTCCAACGGAATTTTATGATCTATGGAGCAGGGGGGACGCCCAGTTCTTGCCCGCGATGGCATCCCCTCTATCAATAAAAAACCTCAAACCGCAATCGCCTTGGCCTTGGGCCCGGGCTCCCACATGCGATGCTGAGCAATCTCCGCAAAAAACGCCTTCAACGCCTTTAACCACCCGACTCAAATATCACTTCGCACGCTACTGAAGGCAGCTGCGCTATCGGCGCATTTGAGCCGTTGGTTTTTTATGACCTTTGATCGCGTTATTGCCAAATGACTGGTTGAATGCGAAATAAATGCTAAGAACCTCTATATAGACAGGCTAAAATGCGCGCCCGGCTAACCGCTGATCCTTTTCTAACGCGCCCCACAAGGTTCGCTACGTGATCGAGTTTCAAAACGTCCATAAAACCTACCGGGTCGCCGGTAAGGATATTCCCGCTCTGCATCCGACCAGTCTGCGTGTCGAGGATGGTCAGGTATTCGGCCTGATCGGCCATTCCGGTGCGGGGAAAAGTACCCTGCTGCGCCTGATCAACCGCCTGGAAACCCCAAGCGGCGGCAAGATAATCGTCGATGACGAGGAAGTCACCGCGCTCGATGCCAATGGTCTGCGGCGTTTTCGTCAGCAGGTCGGGATGATTTTCCAGCACTTCAATCTGCTGGCATCCAAGACCGTTGCCGACAACGTTGCGCTGCCACTGACCCTCGCCGGCGAATTGTCGCGCAGCGAAATCGACCTACGTGTGGCCGAGTTGCTGGCACGGGTTGGCTTGGCCGACCACGCCAGGAAGTACCCGGCGCAACTGTCCGGCGGACAGAAACAGCGTGTCGGCATCGCCCGTGCGCTGGCAACCAAGCCAAAAATCCTGCTCTGCGACGAAGCCACCAGCGCCCTTGACCCGCAAACCACTGCATCGGTCCTGCAATTACTGGCGCAGATCAACCGCGAGCTGAACCTGACCATCGTGCTGATCACCCATGAAATGGACGTGATTCGTCGCGTCTGCGACCGGGTGGCCGTGATGGATGCCGGCGTGATCGTCGAGCAGGGTCCGGTGGCCGAGGTGTTCCTGCATCCCAAGCACCCGACCACCAAGCGCTTCGTGCAGGAAGACGAGCAGATCGACGAAAACGAACAGCGCGACGACTTCGCCCATGTCCCGGGCCGTATCGTGCGTCTGACCTTTCAGGGTGAAGCGACCTACGCGCCGCTGCTGGGCACCGTCGCCCGCGAGACCGGTGTGGACTACAGCATTCTGGCCGGGCGTATCGACCGCATCAAAGACGTCCCTTACGGGCAACTGACCCTGGCCGTCACTGGCGGTGACATGGAAGCGGCCTTTGCCCACTTCACCGCGGCAGACGTCCATATGGAGGTGCTGCGCTAATGGAAGCCCTGATGAGTTTCTTCGCCAACATCGACTGGTTCGAGATCTGGCTGGCCACCGGCGATACCCTGATGATGCTCGGCGGTTCGCTCCTGTTCACCGTGTTGCTCGGCCTGCCGCTGGGTGTGCTGCTGTTTCTCTGCAGCCCGCGCCAATTGCTTGAGCAAAAGAGCATCTACGCGCTGCTGTCGCTGGTGGTGAACATCCTGCGGTCGTTGCCGTTCATCATCCTGTTGATCGTGATGATCCCGTTCACTGTACTGATCACCGGCACCTCGCTGGGTGTGGCCGGTGCTATTCCGCCGCTGGTAGTGGGTGCGACGCCATTTTTTGCACGATTGGTGGAAACTGCACTGCGTGAAGTGGATCGCGGGATCATCGAGGCGACCCAAGCCATGGGCGCCACCACGCGGCAGATCATTACCAATGCCTTGCTGCCGGAAGCGCGGCCGGGTATTTACGCTGCAATCACCGTGACGGCGATCACGCTGGTGTCCTACACCGCAATGGCCGGTGTGGTCGGCGCGGGCGGTCTTGGTGATTTGGCGATCCGTTTCGGCTATCAGCGTTTCCAGACCGACGTCATGGTGGTCACGGTGATTTTGCTGCTGGTGCTGGTACAAGTTCTGCAAACCGTCGGCGACAAGCTGGTGGTGCACTTTTCCCGAAAATAAATGCAACTGCCGGCCACGGCTGGCAGGCGCCTGAAACAGGCGCCTAACAAGGAGTTTGCTGGATGAAAAAACTACTCGTCGCTTTCGCTGCCGTTGCCGCGTTTTCCGCTCAGGCAGCACAAACCCTGACCGTGGCCGCGACCCCGGTTCCCCACGCGGAAATTCTCGAATTCGTTAAACCGGCACTGGCCAAAGAAGGCGTCGACCTCAAGGTCAAAGTCTTCACCGACTACATCCAGCCGAACGTACAAGTCGCAGAGAAGCGTCTGGACGCCAACTTCTTCCAGCACCAGCCGTACCTGGATGAGTTCAACAAGACCAAGGGCACTCACTTGGTGAGCGTTGCCGGCGTACACCTGGAGCCACTGGGTGCTTACTCCAGCAAATACAAAGCGCTGGCGGATCTGCCAGGCGGCGCCAACGTGGTAATTCCTAACGACGCCACCAACGGCGGTCGCGCCTTGCTGCTGCTGAACAAGGCCGGGCTGATCAAGCTGAAAGATTCGAACAACATTCTTTCGACGATCAAAGACATCACCGAGAACACCAAAGACCTGAAGTTCCGTGAACTGGAAGCCGCCACCATCCCGCGCGTGCTGACCCAGGTCGACCTGGCCCTGATCAACACCAACTACGCTCTGGAAGCCAAGCTCGATCCGTCCAGGGATGCGCTGATCATCGAAGGCAAAGACTCGCCTTACGTGAACATCCTGGTTGCCCGTCCGGACGACAAGGACAGCGATGCGATGAAGAAACTGGTTGCTGCCCTGCACAGTCCGGAAGTGAAGCAATTCATTCTGGAAAAATACAAAGGCGCCGTACTGCCAGCGTTCTGATGGGCTGCAGATCGTTCCCACGCTCCCGCGTGGGAATGCAGCCCGTGACGCTGCGCGTCACAACGCGGACGCAGAGCGTCCAATGAGGAATTCCCACGCAGAGCGTGGGAACGATCAATAAAACGGGGGCGCATTGATTGCGCCCCCGTTTTTTTTGCCTGCCCGTCGGGCCCCTATGACCCCTTCCACTGTAGGAGCACAGCTTGCTGGCGATGGCGTCCGCAAGATTGCCATCGCCGGCAAGCCGTGCTCCTACAGGTTTCTGTCATTACTGACGCTTGAGCATCACCGGTAACTGAGCCACCAGTTTCGTGTTGTTCAGCGGTGCACGAATGAAGCCACGCTGCGTACCGTCCGGCCCGATCACGGCCAGGTTGCCGCTGTGGTCGACGGTGTAGTTGGGTTTGCTGATATCAGCCGGGATGAATGGGATGCTGACCGCATTGGCGAGCTTCTGCACGTCTTCCACCGAAGCGCCGGTCAGGCCTTTGAAGTCCGGGTCGAAGTAGCCCAGATACTGTTTGAGCTGCTTGGGGTTGTCACGGGCCGGGTCGACGCTGACCAGAATGATCTGCAGCTTGCCGACCACCTCCTTGGGCAACTCACTCTTGATCTGCCGCAACTGGGCGAGGGTGGTCGGGCAGATGTCCGGGCAAAAGGTGTAGCCGAAGAACAGCAGGCTCCATTTGTCTTTCAGCTCGTTGACCGTCACTGGCTGACCGTCCTGGTCGATCATCTTCACCTCTGGAAGATTACGGCTTTGCGGCAGCAGAATGATCCCGGCATCGATCAGTGCAGTCGGGTCACCCTGGCCCTTGCCGGTCAGTACTTTGTTGATGGTAAGTCCAAGGACCAAAGCCACCAGGGCGACGAGAATAAAGACAGTTTTCTGAGTTCGAGTCATAGGATCAACAATAAGTAGTGGTCTACGAGCAGCGCGATAAACAGCAGGAACAAGTAATAAATAGAGTACTTGAAGGTGTTGATCGCGGCGTGCGGCCGAGTGCCACGGTACAGCACGAAGGCCCATTGCAGAAACCTCGCGCCGAGGCCCAGGGCACAAATCAGGTAGAGCATGCCGCTCATGTGGATCACAAACGGCAGCAGGCTGACCGCGAGCAGGACGAAGGTGTAGAGCACAATGTGGACTTTGGTGTAGTGCTCGCCATGGGTCACCGGCAGCATCGGGATATCAGCCTTGGCGTATTCCTCTTTGCGGTGAATCGCCAGTGCCCAGAAGTGTGGCGGCGTCCAGGCGAAGATGATCAGCACCAGCAACAGCGGTTCGGCGCTCACATGCCCGGTGGTGGCGACCCAGCCGAGCAACGGTGGTGCCGCGCCAGCCAACCCACCGATGACAATATTCTGCGGTGTCGCGCGTTTGAGAAAACCGGTGTAGATCACCGCATAACCCAGCAGCGAGGCCAGCGTCAGCCAGGCGGTCAACGGGTTGGTGAAGGTCAGCAGCAACGCCTGGCCGGCCAGCGCCAACGCAAAAGCGAAGGTCAGCGCCGCGGTCGGTGAAACCCGTCCTTCGGCCAAGGGCCTTTTATGGGTCCGGGCCATGACCGCATCGATCCGCCGGTCCACCACATGATTGACCGCCGCCGCGCCCCCCGCGCACATCGCGATCCCCAGGTTGCCGAATACCAACACCGTCCACGGCACCCCGGCGCGCGTGGCGAGGAACATCCCGACCAGTGAGGTGATGAGCATCAGCACCACCACCTTGGGTTTGGTCAGCTCCAGATAGTCACGCCAGATCGCCTGACTGTGACGCTCGCCAATCAAAATCGCCATGGCTGCTCTCCTTTTATTGTTATGGGGCCGGCTGCGTGTTTACGCGGGCTGAACCGCCAACGCACAGGGACATGCTGCTTGACCCGAACCAGGCTGGTTCGCGCGTGATAATTGACCAGTACCATTGTCAGTAACAGCACCGCTGCGCCAGCGTTATGGGCGACGGCAACCGGCAGCGGCAGATGAAACAGCACATTGCTTACACCCAGAGTGATCTGTGCGGCCAACACCACCAGCACCAGCCCGGCAATTCGGGTCATGCCGACCAACCTCAGCTGCCAGGCAAGCCCCAGCAGCACCAATGTGACCAGCAGCGCACCGATGCGGTGTGTGAGATGAATCGCGGTGCGGGCATCACTGTCCAACTGGCCACCGAGATAATTCGGACCAATGTGTTGCGTCAAGTGAAAACCATTGGCGAAGTCGGCGGCCGGTAACCACTGCCCATGACAGGTGGGAAAGTCGATACAGGCCACGGCTGCATAGTTAGAACTAACCCAGCCGCCGAGGGCAATTTGCCCGATCACCAGTAATAACCCGGCAGTCGCCCAGTACTGCAAACGTCGCGGCACCGTCAGCGCTGGCAACACGCCAGACAAGCGCAACGTCAGCAGAAACAACAGGCTCAAGGTCGCGAGGCCGCCGAGCAAATGCACCGTGACCACTTGCGGCCAGAGCTTGAGGGTGACCGTCCACATGCCGAACGCCGCTTGGGCAAACACCACGGCCAGCAAAAACAGCGGCAGCTTCAACGGATGCCCGGGATGATGGCGATGGGTCCAGGCACGGGCGGCCAGCAATACAATCAGCAACCCCAGCGTCCCGGCGAAGTACCGATGGACCATCTCGTTCCAGCCCTTATGGGCCACAACCGGCGCCTCGGGAAAATGCAGTTCGGCATGGGCCAGTTGGGCTTCGCTTTGCGGCACGCTGATAAAGCCGTAGCAGCCGGGCCAGTCCGGGCAGCCAAGCCCTGCGTGAGTCAGCCGGGTATAAGCGCCGAGCAACACCACAATCAGTGCCAGCAAGGTGGCAAACAGCGCGAGGCGAAATCCAGGTTTGGCCATGACGATGCCCTCATCCGATATTCGACAGTTTCAGCAGTTGGCGCAGGTCGTTGAGCAGGTCCTTACCCTTTATCCGAGCGTCGTAACGCAGCACCAGGTTGCCGTGGGGATCAATGATCCACAGTTGCGCCGCGCCAATGCTTTGTGCGGCTTTTTCCCCAGGCCCTCGAGTAAATGTAGACAGGTCCAGCAGGTAGCGCTGCAACTGCGGGTATTCACGTTGCAGCCTGGCGTCATAGTCGGCGTCCAGCGGTTGGGCAGTGGCCAGCGCATGACTGGCGCGAGAGGCATCACGACCCAAGCCGACCTGAATCTGCCGGGCCAGATACACAAGCTGCTGGCAGTCCACGGAACATTCCTTCGGCGCGGTGACCAACATCTGCCAACGGGATTCATCCGTGACGACGCCGAGGTCGGCACGGCTCTGCCCGTCGCCGATTAATTCGCCGTGATAACTGCGACTCTCCGGAACCCAGAACTGCAATTTGTACATCCCTGTGGCGAGGATCATCGGACCGATCACCCCGAGAAGAATAAGGATCAGCTGCCAACGTCCGCGTCGGCGACTGTGTGACGTCGACTTCTCAGAAATGTTGGGTGGATTCATGGCCGCTCCCATGGTGCGTCTCCCTTGCGTTGTGCCATCCGAGATAGAGATAAAGACCGAACAATGCCACCGCCATGGCGAACCACTGCACGGCATATCCAAGGTGTTTTTCCGGCCCCATGGCCACTACGGGCCAATCGGTCTGGTAGGACGCCGGGCCCGCTTCTTCGCGTAACTCATCGGCAAAACCACTACGCCCCAACTCCGACCAAAGCTTCGATGGGTCGACAGCGGTGACCAGCCGTGGCCAGTTCGCCCCCGCAGGGTCGGCATGCAGCTGAAAGGTCGCGCCGGGCGCCACGTAGACCCAGGCTTCCAGGCTCAGCGGTTGCGCAGGCGTAGTAAACACCGGCGGCGTACGCCGATCCGGCCACGGCAGCCAGCCGCGATTGAGCAACACCCAGAGGCCGCTGGCCTGATCGAGAAACGGCTGCAGCAACTCGACCCCGACCTTGCCATTGCGCATGCGGTTATCCAGCAAAACGCTGTGCCCGGCATCGAACTGCCCGCGCAGACGGACCCGACGGAACGCCGGATCCTCGTAGCGTTGCAATTGATCGAAGAGCATTGGCTCCGCCACCCGGCGCTCGGCGTAGTTGGCAAGCAATACGCGCTTTTGCTCGCCGCGGCCCAGTTGCCAGAAGCCGAGAGCGACCAGCACAGGCAGCAACACAAGCACCACCAACGTCGGTGCAATGCCGGGGTGAAAACGCTTCATGGCATCGCCGCAAAGTTAAGAGATCGACTGGCTATACTGATTCGCATCGCGTTCCCCCCGGAGTCCCACCATGCTTAAAGCGGCAATCGTCCTGATGCTGATAGCCACAATAATCAGCCTGTTCAGCGGTCTGTTCTTTCTGGTCAAGGACGAAAGCAGCTCGAACCGGCTGGTCATTGCCCTGACTGTTCGGGTCAGCCTGGCCGCCATCACCGTCGGCTTGATTGCCTGGGGTTTCTTCAGCGGCCAATTGGACTCCAGGGTTCCCTGGTAGCTATTGCCTGACGGCCCTCAGAGCACGTACACGAAGATAAACAAACCAATCCACACCACATCGACGAAGTGCCAGTACCAGCAGGCGGCTTCAAAGCCGAATTGATGTTCAGCATTGAAATGCCCGCGCATCACCCGCATCAGCATCACAAACAGGATGATCGTGCCGATGGTCACGTGAGCGCCGTGGAAACCGGTGAGCATGAAGAAGGTCGCGCCGTAGACACCCGATCCCAGCGTCAGCCCCAGCTCGTGGTAGGCGTGGATGTACTCCTTGGCTTGAAAACTGAGGAAGGCCCAACCCAGCAGCAAAGTCAGCGCCAGCCAGATTTTCAACGCGCCGCGATGTCCTTTCCTCAAGGCATGGTGGGCGATGGTCACGGTGACGCTGGAACTGACCAGCAAGACGGTGTTGAGCAACGGCAAGCCCCAAGGGCTGATAGTCTCTTTGGGTGGCGGGAAAAGTTTCGGATCGGGGGTATGCAGTAATGGCCAACTGAACTGAAAGCTCGGCCAAAGCATGTGTGCCACGCCTTTGCTGCCTTCACCACCCAGCCATGGGCCGGACAGGTTACGCACGTAAAAAAGAGCGCCGAAGAAGGCAATGAAGAACATCACTTCAGAAAAGATGAACCAGCTCATGCCCCAGCGAAACGTGCGATCCATCTGCGGGCTGTACAACCCCGCGCGACTTTCCTTGATCACCGTGCCGAACCAGCCAAATAGCATGTAGGCCAGTAGCAAACCGCCGACGAAGAAGATCAGCGGGCCGTGGGATTCCGGGCGGGCGGCCTTGAGGTCGTTGAACCAGGTGCCCAGACCGAACATGGTGATCAACATGCCAAACGTGGCAATGATCGGCCATTTGCTCTGGGCGGGAACGTAATAATGCTCATGATTTGCCATTTATTGTTCTCCTTATCGGGCGCGTTCGTTGGTGAGCGTCAACACGCCCTGATTCTTATCCGCCGGTATTGGTAGCCACCGGCGGATGACGAGCCGTGATATCAAACAGCGTGTAAGCCAGCGTCAGGTGCTTCACATCCCTGGGCATGTCACGGTCAACGATAAAACGCACCGGCATCTCGATCCGCTGACCGGGCTGCAGCACTTGCTGGGTAAAGCAGAAGCATTCGGTCTTGTGGAAATACACCGCCACATCGCCTGGAGAAATGCTCGGAATCGCCTGGGCACTCATCGGGTGATCAGTCGGGTTATAGGCGACAAACAGCATTTCGTTCACCGCGCCGGGATGGATCACCATGTCATCGGCCTTGGGATAAAAGCCCCAGACCATGTCCACGGCGTTGGTCGACAGAAACTGCACACGGATCTGCCGCGAAGTGTCGACCACCTGCTCACCCTCGTATTGCCCGGCGGTTTTGCCGTTGATACCGAAAGCCTTGCACATCACATCGTAGATCGGCACCAGGGCAAATCCGAAAGCAAACATCGCTACCACCACCATCAGCAGTCGAGTGACCAGTCGTTTGAGCGAAATTGAGTCAGCCATGAGCGCAGACCTCACAGGTAAACGCGTTCATTTCACTTCCGGCGGAGTAACAAACGTGTGATACGGCGCCGGTGACGGGATGCTCCACTCCAGACCCTGCGCACCTTCCCAAGGCTTGGCCGGTGCCGGCTCACCGCCGCGAATGGTCTTGATCACGATGAACAGGAAGAAGATCTGGGTCGCACCGAACGTAAAAGCTCCGATCGAGGACACCATGTTGAAGTCGGCGAATTGCAGGTTGTAATCCGGAATCCGCCGCGGCATCCCTGCAAGTCCCACGAAGTGCATCGGGAAGAACGCCATGTTCATGCCGATGAAGGACAGCCAGAAATGCAGCTTGCCCAGGGTTTCGTCGTACATGTGCCCGGTCCATTTCGGCAGCCAGTAATAGGCCGAGGCGAAGATCCCGAAGATAGCCCCCGGCACCAGCACGTAGTGGAAGTGCGCGACCACGAAGTAGGTGTCCTGATACTGGAAGTCCGCCGGAGCGATGGCCAGCATCAGCCCGGAGAAACCGCCGATGGTGAACAGGATCACAAAAGCCACCGCGAACAGCATTGGCGTCTCGAAGGTCAGCGAACCCTGCCACATGGTGCTGACCCAGTTGAACACCTTGACCCCGGTCGGCACCGCGATCAGCAGCGTGGCGTACATGAAGAACAGCTCGCCCACCAACGGAATGCCCACCACGAACATATGGTGCGCCCAGACGATGAACGACAGAAAAGCGATACTCGCCGTGGCGTAGACCATCGAGGTGTAGCCAAACAGCGGCTTGCGCGAAAAGGCCGGAATGATCGAACTGACGGCACCGAAGGCCGGCAAAATCATGATGTACACCTCGGGGTGACCGAAGAACCAGAATACGTGCTGGAACAGCACCGGATCACCACCACCGGCGGCACTGAAGAAACTGGTGCCAAAGTGGATGTCCATCAACATCATGGTCACGCAACCGGCCAGCACCGGCATCACCGCGATCAACAGGAACGCGGTGATCAGCCAGGTCCAGACGAACAGCGGCATTTTCATCAACGTCATGCCCGGAGCACGCAGGTTGAGGATGGTGGCGATCACGTTGATAGCGCCCATGATCGAGCTGATGCCCATCAGGTGAATGGCGAAGATGAAGAAAGTCACGCTTTCCGGCGCGTAGGTCGTGGACAAAGGTGCGTAGAAGGTCCAGCCGAAGTTCGGCCCGCCACCGGGCATGAACAGGGTCGACACCAACAACAGGAAAGCAGCCGGCAACAGCCAGAAACTGAAGTTGTTCATCCGTGGCAGGGCCATGTCCGGCGCGCCGATCATCAACGGGATCATCCAGTTGGCGAGGCCGACGAACGCTGGCATCACCGCACCGAAGACCATGACCAGACCATGCATGGTGGTCATCTGGTTGAAGAACTCTGGCTGGACGATTTGCAGCCCCGGCTGGAACAACTCGGCACGGATCACCATGGCGAACGAGCCGCCGAGCAGGAACATGCTGAAGCTGAACCACAGGTACAGCGTCCCGATGTCTTTGTGGTTGGTGGTCAGCACCCAGCGCATCAGGCCCTTGGCGGGACCGTGGGCGTGGGCATCAACGATTGCATGACCGTGGTCATCGCTCACAGCATTCATGTCCTGTCTCCTGCAAACGGGTGGGCTGGACGATCCGGGGCGACAAGCCCCAAGCGGTTCCTGAAGCACGCAATAGACTGGGTCATTGGCTTTGCGCCTGTTTCAGAGCCAGAACATCCTTAGGTGTCACCATGTCGCCTTTCTTGTTGCCCCAGGCGTTGCGCTCGTAGGTCACGACAGCAGCGATATCGACTTCCGAAAGCTGTTTGCCGAACGCCGCCATAGCGGTGCCGGGCTTGCCGAAGTAGACGCGGTGCAGGTGATCTTCTTTTGGTCCGGTAGCAATCGGCGAGTCCTTGAGCGCCGGAAACATTGGCGGCAGGCCCTGGCCTTCAGCCTGGTGACAAGCGACGCAAGTGGTGTGATAGACCTTGTCGCCGCGAGTCACCAGTTCGTCGAGCGTCCACTCTTTGCTGGTCAGCTCTTTAAGCCTGGAGCTCTCGGCTTTGCGGTCAGCCAGCCAGGTGTCGTAATCCGCCTTGCTCTTGACCTCGACCACAACCGGCATGAAGCCGTGGTCCTTGCCGCACAACTCCGAACACTGGCCACGGTAGATACCGGGCTTGTCGACCCGGGTCCAGGCTTCGTTGACGAACCCCGGAATCGCATCGCGCTTGACCGCGAACGCCGGCACCCACCAGGAGTGGATGACGTCGGCAGCGGTCACCAGAAACCGCACCTTGGCGCCAACCGGCAACACCAGCGGCTGATCGACTTCCAGCAGATAGTGTTCGCCTTTGGTGGCCAGGTTATGAATCTGTTCGGCGGGGGTGGCCAGGTTGCTGAAGAACTCAACGTCCTGCCCGAGGTATTTGTAATGCCATTTCCACTGGTAGCCGGTGACCTGGATGTCCACATCCGGCTCACTGGTGTCGTACATTTTGATCATGGTTATTGTCGCGGGAACGGCCATTGCCACCAGAATCACGAACGGAACCACAGTCCAGAGGATCTCGACCGTCGTACTTTCATGAAATTTGGCAGCTACCTGGCCGGTGGAGCGACGGTGGACGATCATCGACCAGAACATGGCACCGAAGACGATGATGCCAATCACCACACAGATCCAGAAAATGGTCATGTGCAGGTCGAATACCGCGTGACTCACCTCAGTAGCCCCTGGCGCCATATTCACGGTCCAGGCGGCTTGCGCCTGGCTGAATATCGACCACAACACAAGGCCCATCCAGACTTGTGGATGTCGCATCATCGCGGGTTCCCCTTATCGTTCTTTTTATCCCGCCGGCTTTCACCTGCGGCCAAGGGAGTGGCTGCCTAGACTACGAACTTAAACCGCCACGCCTTGGCTGCACCTGCAGCCGGGCGTTATCAGCTAACTTCATACAGACCCGAGTATAGACAGCGACTTCGACCTCGCAACGCGATGGCGTAAATCAACTGAGACACGCCGGCCTTGTGCCAGAGACCACGGATGGAGAGGGATACCTGACGAATGGTGGCAAATCGATATAGCGCTAGCGCATAACCATGAAATAATTATGACAAATGCGTCTTAGCAGTTTTTGCACGCAAGCTAACTTATGTCTTCCCTATTTCATTGCCTTGTTCCCTGGAGTTTTCATGAACACCGCCGCATTGCGCGAGCAGATCCAACGTGCCCATCAACATGAGGCCCAGACCGGCCATTTGACGCGTCAGCTGGAAACTCAATTGCCGCACCTTCATCCGGCCATCCAACTGTCCGATGCCGACGCCAAGGGCGTTTTGACCCGTTTTGTCACAGCTTATATAGAACAAGTCCCGGACCTGCTCGACGCGGCCAACGAAGTGGCGCGTGAAGCGGGTATCGAAGACCAGATCAAACCGGTTCTGAAAATCGCCGAGCAGTTCTTCATCCAGCCACCGGCAATCATGGCCGGCCATGAAGGCCTTGATAGCCTGCTGGACGAAGCCTATCTGGCTCATCGACTGGTCGAAGAGGTCAACGATCTCTACATCAAGCATTTCGGTCAGCCATTGATCCCACTGGATATGACTGTCGCCAACCTGATTGCCCACCAGCTGATCGGCGAAACATTCGCCAATCAACTGGATGAGGCCGTGCACCACGCCGTAGACGAAATGCTCAATGAAGAGAGCTTCGCGCTGGAATCCGTCGAGGCTTACCGCGAAAAACTCAACAGCCCGGATACCGGAGCTGCGTGGAAACGCTGGCCGTGCCTGTCGCGCCAACTGGGCGTAGAGCTGGAGCTGGATACGCCGGCTGTTTGAGCAGGAGCTGGTCAATTAAGCAATTTCAGGCACATCCTGCTCTCGTAGCAGTTGCCGTCAGGCTACGTTCGACCGCGAAGCGGTCGCAATACAGCAACCGCCTTCATACAGAAAGAATGAAAGCGCTGGATTTACGGCTGCTTCGCAGCCGAACGTAGCCTTCGGCAACTGCTAAGGGTTTTGTGCCCGCCTCGCGGTCGGTGAGTTGCCTCGGCTGCGATCTTGCCCTGGGCAACAGCCTTGGGTTCAAACTCCGGCTGAACCCATGCCAACTGTCGTCCGCAGCCAAACCACACAGGGGTAGCAGATTAGAAGCGCGCTTTGGGCGTCGCAACGGGAATCGGATGGCTGCCATCCAGAGGCAGGAAACAGCCCTGGTCCGCGTCGTAGGCTTTGATTTCACTGGTTTCGATGCTGTAAACCCAACCATGGATAAACAGGTGACCGCTAGCCATGCGCGACGCCACCGAAGGGTGAGTGCGCAAATGCTGCAATTGGGCGATGACGTTTTCCTGGGTCAGCACCTGCATGCTTTCGTTTTCGTCTGCACAATCGCAGTTGTCCTGAACCATTGTCTTGGCCACCTCCGCATGGAGCAGCCAGGCTTTGACGGTGGGCATTTTTTCCAGGCTTTGCGGGTTGAGCACCGCGCGCATCGCGCCGCAATCCGAGTGTCCGCAAATGATGATGTGCTGCACGCCGAGCGCCAGTACCGCATATTCGATGGCCGTGGAGACACCCCCATTCATTTGGCCATAAGGCGGCACCACGTTGCCCACGTTGCGGGTCACGAACAGGTCGCCCGGAGCGCTTTGGGTAATCAATTCCGGGACGATGCGCGAATCGGCACACGCGATGAACATCGCCCTTGGCCGTTGGGCCGTGGCGAGTTTTTTGAAGAGTTCTTCCTGTTGCGGGAAGATCTCGTGATGGAAGTGCAGAAAGCCGTCAACGATATGCTGCAGCGCTGCATCGGCGCTTTCAGGCTCCGCAAGGGCTGAAGCCGACGCAGCCAACGGCTGTTTATCCTTGTCACGCATGATTCATCCTCTTTGACGGACTAAGGGAATTTTTCAGCAGCACAGGGTCAGTGCCTGGCTAAAAACCACTCAGCTCAATGATCGTGACCAATCAGTCACTATATGAATACGGTAACCGCCAAAACTTGACTCGAACTGAATCAAACGCTCTAGTCCGCCACTTTCGCTCATGGAAAAACGTGACCAGAGTACCAGCTGCCTCACTATTATTGGCACTATTCAACGACAGGCCAATTCCTCTCAAAGCAATGACATCTGGCCGCCCGGCGGACAAAAAGCCTCGCAATCGAGATTGAATCCCTCCCCTCGATTGAGCCCCAGACGCTTGATGGCTTTGGCAAACCGTTGCGCCAGAAGATCGGCAAACGGTCCTTCGCCGCGCATTCGCGCTCCATAACGGCTGTCGTACAGCTCACCGCCTCGGCTCTGGCGAATCAGGCTCAGCACATGGGCTGCACGCTGCGGGTAGTGGGCGGCCAGCCACTCCTCGAACAGCGGCGCGACCTCCAGCGGCAGGCGCAGCATCATGTAGGCCGCGCTTTGTGCGCCAGCGGCGTGGGCTTCGCCAAGCAGACTTTCCAGTTCGCTGTCGTTGATCATCGGAATCATCGGTGAGCACAGCACGCCTACCGTAATACCCGCTTCACGCATGACCTTGATCGCCCGCAACCTGGCCTTTGGTGCAGCAGCTCGCGGTTCGAGGATGCGTTTGAGCTCATCATCGAGCGTGGTCAGGCTGATCATCACCGCCACCAACCGTTGTTGCGCCAGCTCGACGAGCAGGTCCAGATCACGAAGAATCAATGAGCCTTTGGTGATGATAGTCACCGGATGGCGGTATCGCAGCAGCACTTCCAGGGTTCGCCGAGTGATTTTGTGCTCGCGCTCGATTGGCTGATAAGGATCAGTATTGGACCCAAGATTGATGGGCGCGCACTTATAACCGCGCTTGGAAAGCTGCTGCTCCAGCACAGCGGCGGCGTTGGTCTTGGCAATCAGCTTGGTCTCGAAATCCAGCCCTGGCGACAAGTCCCAATAGGCATGACTGGGCCGTGCATAGCAGTAAATACAGCCGTGCTCGCAGCCACGATAGGGATTGATCGAACGATCGAAGGGCAAGTCTGGCGAGTTGTTGCGAGTGATGATGGTTTTCGCCGTCTCGATGCGCACCTCGGTGCCTTGCGTCATCGGCGCTTCCTGATACCAGCCGTCGTCCTCGGCGACCGAGCGGTTCGGCGCGAAGCGGTTGTGCGGATTGGTCGCGGTGCCGCGTCCGCGAGGAGGCAGGGGAGTGAACATCGAACGGGCCTCTAAGCTGTATACACATACAGTATTAGAGCGTCAGAGTTCTGGCCAGTACCATTCGGCACTTCAGCGGTGTTTCAGAGTAAACCTGTGCGGCGCGTCGCCGCACAGGTTCAAGTGACAGCCATCAAACAAACATTAATTATTTTTTGTTATTTGCCCTACATTGTCCCCCGACATGGTTTTCATCTCATCTTTGCGCAAGGCGGCTACTTCACCGGGCTTAACTTCGGCCCCTTTGTTGCCCCAACTACTGCGAATAAAGTTGACCACATCGGCCACCTCCTGATCGGACAACCGCCAGGCAAACGCGGGCATGGTGAAGGTCGAAGGCGCCGTGTGGGTAGCGGGCAAGGTGCCGCCCTTCAGAACAATATGAATCAACGAGGTTGGGTCATCTGATTGCAACACCGGATTGCCCGCCAACGCCGGGAATACTCGCGTGTAACCGTGACCGTCAGTACGGTGGCAGGCAGCGCAGTTATCGATGTAGACCGACGCCCCGGGTTTGCTGTCGTCACCTTTCCACAATGCCTGGGCGACCTGCTTGTCGTAGGGGTGCGGCTGGTCGTTGGGGTCATTGGATGGCAGTGACTTGAGGTAACGAGCGATCGCGGTGAGGTCATCATTCGTCATGTACTGCATGCTGTGGAGCACCACATCGCTCATGCCACCGAACACTGCACTGCGATCACTGCGGCCGGTCTTGAGAAACTGCACCAGCTGCTCTTCGCTCCAACTGCCGAGACCGTCCTTGTGGTCACCCCTCAGGCTCTTCGCAATCCAGCCTTCCAGTGGCGCGCTGCCCGAGAGAAACTCACGGCCTTCATTGGCGCTCAAGGCTTTTTCCTGCATGGTCAGGGCTCGCGGCGTATGGCAGGCACCGCAATGGCCGAGACCGTCCACCAGGTACGCACCACGGCTGACCACAGGGTCTTCACCTGCGACGGCCTGATAGTCCTTGACGCTCGGCGCGAACATCCCGCGCCACATCGCCAATGGCCAACGCATGCTCAACGGCCAGGGGATGTCGCTGTCTTTATTGTCCCGAACCACTGGTGCAACGCCCTTCATGAAGTAGGCATATAGCGCCTGCATATCCGCTTCGCTGACGCGCGCATAGGACGGGTATGGCATGGCCGGGTAAAGCGTACTACCGCTTTTCGCGACGCCGTGGCGCACGGCCTTGTCGAAGTCTTCGAAGCTGTATTCGCCAATGCCGGTTTTGTCCGGCGTGATGTTAGTGGAGTAAATGGTGCCGATCGGCGTTTCCATCGCCAGCCCGCCCGCAAAGGGTTTGCCACCCTTGGCGGTGTGGCAGGCCACACAGTCTCCGGCGCGAGCCAGGTATTGGCCCTGACTGATCAGCGCTTGTTGATCAACTTCAGCAGCCAATGCCGACAGGCTGCTCAACAGCGTAAAGGTCGCGATAACGAGTGCTTTCATGGTCATCGCTCCTTAAGCCTGAACCAGCGGGCCGGGGTTCTTCAGGTATTGCTCACGGATCGCTCGGGCCGACCAGTAAGTCAACGCAGCCACCAGACCGGTGGGGTTGTAACCCAAACCTTGCGGGAAAGCCGATGCGCCGGGAACAAAGACGTTATGCACGTCCCAGCTCTGGAGGTAGCGATTGAGCGCACTGGTTTTCGGATCGGTGCCCATAATCGCGCCACCATTGAGATGAGTGGTCTGGTAGGCCGCGGTGTTGAAGTGTTCGCCGACTTTCTTGCCAAGCAGGGCGATGGCCTTGGGATTCATCGCTTCGGCGATCTTGCTCATCTTCCCGACCATGAAGCGGTTCATCTTGATGTCGTTTTCTTGCCAGTCGAAGGTCATCCGCAGCAGCGGTAGGCCGTAGGCATCGCGGTACACCGGATCGAGATCGAGGTAGTTGCCACGGTAGGACTGATGCGCACCGTGGGCATCCATCGACACCTGATGGGTGTAGTAATCGGCTGTCGCTCGTTTCCAGGCACTGCCCCAGGCCGGAGTGCCCGGTGGGTTGGAGGTCCCGGCAATCGGCCGACTACCGGCCTGGTTGACCCACATCGGCGAACCGCCGACGAAACCGTGGGGGCCATGGTCGAAATTGTCGGCATTGAAATCATCCACCGCCACACCATTGCCGCCAGCGCCAATGAAGTTGTTGGTGTGCACATCCTTGTCGAAGTAGGCCTTGATGGTGGCCAGGTTCTGATACGCGAAATTCTTGCCCACCACGCCTTCGCCGCTGATCGGGTCATAAGGCTTGCCAATGCCGGAAAGCAGCATCAACCGTACGTTGTGGAGCTGGAACGCACCCAGGATTACCAGATCCGCTGGCTGCTCAATCTCCCGGCCCTGGGCGTCGATATAGGTGACGCCGGTAGCCTTGGTCCTGGTGCTGTCGAGATTGACCTTGAGCACGTGGGAGTTAGGCCGCAACTCGAAGTTCGGCAGCGGCTTGAGCGCTGGCAGGATGTTCACGTTCGGCGAGGCTTTGGAATACATGTAGCAGACGTAGCCGCTGCAAAAACCACAGAAGTTGCAGGGGCCCATCTGCGCACCGTAAGGGTTGGTGTATGGCCCCGAGGTATTGGCGGATGGCAAGTTGTAGGGTTTGTAACCCACGGCATTGGCGGCTTTCTGGAACAACTGCGCGGAGTAGGTGTTCTTCTGCGATTGCAGTGGGAAATGATTCGAACGATCTGGCGCGTAAGGGTTGCCGCCTTTGCCTTCGCCCACCACCTGACCATTCACGGTCCAGGCCTGGCCCGAAGTGCCAAAGACTTTTTCGGCATAGTCGAAAAACGGCTCCAGTTCTTCGTAGCTGACACCGAAGTCCTGGATGGTCATGTCCTTGGGGATGAAGCTTTTGCCATAGCGCTCTTCGTAATGACTGCGCATGCGCAACTCGATCGGGTCGACCCGAAAGTGCACGCCGGACCAGTGCAAACCAGCGCCACCGACGCCATTACCCGGCAGAAAGGCGCCGAGTTGGCGATTCGGCAGGGCGACGTCATTCACGCTATGGCGAATGGTGACGGTCTCTTTCGATATGTCCTGAAAGAGTTTTTTACGCACGCTGTAGGTGAGTTCGTCGATGACCTGTGGATAGTTGCCGTCGGGGTAGGTGTCCTGCATCGGCCCGCGCTCCAGCGCCAGCACATTGAGGCCTGCTTCCGTCAGCTCCTTGGCCATGATTGCGCCGGTCCAGCCGAAACCAACGATCACTGCGTCGACCTTCTTCATTACAGTTGCCATGCTCAAGCCCTCTCGCCGCGAATCGACACTGCCGGGAAGGGGTATTGCTCGTTGCGTTCCACCCAATCCATGAAATCGGCGCGAGCGCCGGGGAAACCGATCATGGTCCAGCCGACCATGCCTTTATTGCCACCGTGGATCGGGTCGCAGAAGAACCCTTCCTTGGTGTTTTGCAGCAGGATGTTGAAGAAAATCTTCGACGGTACGCTGTCGAATTGCGCTTGGCCGGCCTCAAGTTGCTTGAGCAAATCGTCCTGGGTAGCGCTGTCTTGCGCAGCAAATAGCTTACCGTTGAGCGTTTTTGACCACGCATCCGTCGCAGCAATACCCAGGCGATAGATCTCTTTGGGCACCAACTTGCTCTGCCAGCCCATTTCCGGTGCCGCGTCGGCATTGAATGGCCCTTGCATGTACCACAAGGCTCCAGCGGCGTAAGGCGTGTTCATTTGCCGGTCGATGTATTCAGGCACACCCGCCTGGAGGGCTCCCGGACCTTGTTCGTCGGCGGGAATCAGACGCGCGACCGCAGCCTGGATAAACGCCCACTCTTGGGCGGTAAAAAAAACCGGCTCATAGGCAGCGCTGCTGACAGGCGTCTTGCCCGGGTTGGCAGGAGCCGCCTCAGGTGCCGCCAGCAGCACGGAGCTGCCCAGCGCAGTGCTGGCAACGGTGACCACAGGGATCAAGGTCAGGGATTTGCGTAAAAACTCACGCCGCGGGTTGTCTCGATCTTGATCGGACATGGGTGCACCTCATCAGGCATTCACGGATTTATCAGCCGCATCTAAAGAGCAGCTTGTCTTTTTTGGGCAGCGATGTGGGTCGAGCTCAACCCGAAGGAAAAGAGCACATCAGCAAATTTTAGTTACAAATGGTAGCAGGCTAAGCATAAAGATGAATCGATTCAGCTTAAAATTGCAGAGTTTTCGATAATCCCGCCGTCCCAACAGACTTCACGATTCTTTGACAAGCCACTCACGGGCCTTTGACCCATTCGGCCCCACGCTAGATTCCACTCGCCCATTTCTCATTCACGGCCCCCTCACGCATGTCGAAAACCCGCGTCTTACCCGCACTGTGCTTTTCTTTCATGGCGCTCTTTGCGATAGCTCAGGTTCAGGCTGACGAAACCCAGTCGACCCGCCCCGCCGAATGGGCTCAACCGGTCGACGCGCAGTACAACCTCTACCAGATGTCCCCGACGCTCTACCGCAGCACGCTACCCGATCGCGCAGCGGTGCCGTCGCTGGAAAAACTCAAGGTCGGGACGGTCATCAACTTTCTGCCGGAGTCCGACTCCAACTGGTTGTCGGCACCGGGCATCACCCAGGTGCACCTGTCGTATAAAACCAACCATGTCGATGACGCCGAGGTACTGAGGGCCTTGCGGGCAATCAAGTCCGCTGAAAGCAAAGGTCCGGTACTGATTCACTGCAAACATGGCTCGGACCGCACCGGTCTGATGGCCGCGATGTACCGGGTGGTGGTGCAGGGCTGGAGCAAGGAGGACGCCTTGAACGAAATGACCCAAGGCGGCTTTGGCGACAGCACCCACTTCAAGGACGGGATTCGCTACATGATGAAGGCCGACATCGAAAAGCTGCGCGCTGCGCTGGTCAGCGGTGCGTGCAGTACCAGTGTGTTCGCCACCTGCTCGGTCAAAAGCTGGTTCAAAGCCGCCGACACGCAATAAGCACTCTGCGAGAAAACCTGCCAAGCCCCGTGGGAGACTGGCAGGTTGAGGGGATCGTCAGTCTTTTTTCAACTTCGGATTGGGGAAAAACTGCACGGTCTGCACCTTGGCATCCGGCACTTTCAACGCTGAAGTATTGACCCGCGTACCCAACTCCTTGGGTACCGACAGACCTTGCTCGTTGAGCGTGTCGCTATAACCGCAGGCCACGCATTCGCGGTGCGGCACGTCGTCTTCGCTCCACATCATCAATTTGTCCGGCTCGCTGCACGCCGGGCAGACTGCCCCGGCGATGAAGCGTTTTTTGGTTTTACTCACAGGCCTGTCACTCATGCTGCCGCGTCCTCACTCAGACCGCTGTGGCGCAAGAGTGCGTCAATTGACGGCGCACGTCCGCGGAAATCGACGAACAGCACCATCGGCTCCTGAGAACCGCCGCGCGCCAGAATCGCTTCGCGGAACGCGCGACCGGTGTCGGCGTTGAACACACCTTCTTCCTCGAACCTCGAGAATGCATCAGCCGATAGCACTTCAGCCCATTTGTAGCTGTAGTAACCCGCCGCGTAACCGCCAGCGAAGATGTGCGCAAAGCTGTTAGGGAAGCGGTTATAGGCCGGCGGACGCATGACCGAAACTTCGTCGCGCACGCGTTCGAGCACTTGCAGCACGCTGCGGCCGTCGCCATGAGTGGAGTGGAGTTCGAAGTCGAACATCGAGAATTCCAACTGACGAACCATCATCAGCCCGGACTGGAAGTTTTTCGCTGCGAGCATTTTTTGCAGCAAGTCCTGCGGCAGCGGCTCGCCGGTTTCGTAATGACCGGAAATCAGCGCCAGGCCTTCCGGCTCCCAGCACCAGTTTTCCATGAACTGACTTGGCAACTCGACCGCATCCCACGCCACGCCGTTGATACCGGACACACCGGAGTATTCGACGCGGGTCAGCAGGTGATGCAGACCGTGACCGAATTCGTGGAACAGAGTGGTGACTTCATCGTGGGTCAGCAGCGCAGGCTTGCCGCCGACCGCCGGGGTGAAGTTGCAGACCAGATTCGCCACCGGGTTTTGCAGCACGCCTTCAGCAGTGCGGCGACGGTCGCGAGCGCCGTCCATCCAGGCACCGCCACGCTTGTTGGCGCGGGCATACAGATCGAAGAAGAAGCGCCCGACGTGCTCACCGTTTTCCTTGATTTCGAACAGGCGAACGTCCGGGTGCCACGTGTCGAATTCTTTCAACTCGGCGATTTCGATGCCATACAGACGCTGGACGATGGCAAACAGGCCGCTCAGTACTTTATCGATCGGGAAGTACGCACGCAGGGCTTCCTGGGCGACGCTGTAACGTTGTTCACGGAGTTTTTCGCCGTAGAAACCGCTGTCCCAGCTTTGTAGATCCGGGCAGCCCTGTTCAGCGGCGTAAGCCTTCAGTTGCTCCAGATCCCGCGCGGCGAACGGTTTGCTGCGCGTGGCCAGATCGCGCAGGAAGCTCAGCACCTGATCGCTGGACTCGGCCATTTTGGTCGCCAGGCTCAGCTCCGAGAAACTGGTGAAACCCAATAGTTTTGCAAGCTCCTGACGCAGGTCGAGGATCTCTTCCATTACCGGGCTGTTATCGTTCTGACCGGCGTTCGGGCCTTGGTCCGACGCACGGGTGCAGTAAGCGGCGTAGACTTCTTCGCGCAATGCGCGGTCATGCGCGTAGGTCATCACCGCGAAGTAGCTTGGGAATTCCAGGCTGATCAGCCAGCCTTCCAGGTCTTTGGCCTGGGCGGCGGCGGCCATTTGCGCCTTGGCCGAATCGGTCAGGCCGGCAAGGGCTGCTTCGTCAGTGATGTGTTTGGTCCAGGCTTGGGTGGCATCGAGCAATTGGTTAGAGAAACGGCTGGCCAGCTCGGACAGTTTGCTCTGGACCTCGGCGTAACGCTTTTGCTCAGGCGCAGGCAAATCGATACCCGACAGACGGAAGTCACGCAGCGCGTGTTCAAGAATGGTTTTTTGCGCGACCTCGAAACCGGCCGCTTCCGGGCTGTTGACCAGCGCTTCATAGGCCTCGAACAATTCGCGGTTCTGGCCCAATTCGGTGGCGTAGGCGCTCAGTGCTGGCAGGCAGGACTCGTAAGCCTCGCGCAGTTCAGCACTATTGCATACGGCATTCAGATGGCTGACCGGACTCCAGGCAGAGCCCAGGCGATCGTTGAGTTCATCCATGGCCAGCACCAGACCGGCCCAGGTAGGCTGTTTGCCCTGATTTACGAGGATGCCAGCGATAGCGGCGCGGTTGTCAGCGAGGATCTGTTCAATGGCCGGTTGCACATGCTCGGCGCGGATCGCCGAGAACGGCGGCAGGTCGTAGGGCTGCAGAAGAGGGTTGTTCACGCTCACGGTTTGGCACCTTGGCTGGAAGAAACATTGGGCCATCTTAATTACAATCGACGCTCACCGCAGCTATCAACCCCATTAATAAATGTCACAGAGGGAATGCAACTTGGCCATTCGCACCTACCAGAACCACACGCCTACACTGGGCGAGCGGGCTTTTGTCGACTGCTCGGCGGTGGTCATCGGCGACGTTGAAATCGGTGCTGACAGCTCGATCTGGCCGTTGACGGTGATCCGCGGCGACATGCACCGCATCCGCATCGGGGAGCGCACCAGCGTGCAGGACGGCTGCGTGTTGCACATCACTCACGCAGGTCCCTTCAATCCGGACGGTTTCCCTCTGCTGATCGGTGATGACGTGACCATCGCCCACAAAGTGATGCTCCACGGCTGCACTGTTGGCAGCCGAATCCTGATTGGCATGGGCAGCATTGTCATGGACGGCGCGGTGGTGGAAGACGACGTAATCATCGGTGCTGGCAGTCTGGTACCACCAGGCAAGTGCCTGGAGAGCGGTTTTCTCTATGTGGGCAGCCCGGTCAAACAGGTCCGGCCGCTGACTGACAAAGAGCGCGCCTTTTTCACCTACAGCGCGGCCAATTACGTGAAGCTCAAGGATCTCCATCTGGCCGAAGGCTACGACCAGGCTTGACCCTAGTGGCCTGTGTGGCTAGCGCTATTACTCAGGAATCACCATGCATTACCAAACTGTTTTGTTCGACCTCGATGGCACCCTGACCGACCCTCGCGAAGGCATTACACGTTCAATCCAGTTCGCGCTGAGCAAACTGGGCATTGATGAGCCGGACCTGACCAGGCTTGAACACTTTATCGGCCCGCCGCTGCTGCAGGCTTTCATGCAGTTCTATAACTTCGACGAGGCCAGGGCCTGGGAGGCGGTGAATTTCTATCGTGAGCGCTTCAAGGTCACCGGGCTGTATGAAAACCGCGTGTTTGACGGTGTCACGCCACTGCTTGAAACCCTGAGCGGGCAAGGGCGGCAGCTGTATATCGCGACCTCGAAACCTTGGGTGTTTGCGCGGGAAATTGCCCGACACTTTGATTTCGCCAGGCACTTCAAAGTGATCTACGGCAGCGAACTGGACGGCACCCGTACCGATAAAGTCGAGCTGATCTGCCATCTGCTGGCCGAAGAAGGTCTCGACCCAAGCGACACACTGATGATCGGCGACCGCAAACACGACCTCATCGGCGCCAGGCGCAACGGGCTGGATGCGGCAGCTGTGGGCTACGGCTTTGGTAGCCGTGAAGAATTAAGCGCTGAGCAGCCGGCTTATCACTTCGAGACGCTGGCTGAGTTGCATCAGGCGTTTTTGCAGCGCTAATCAAATCGAATCGCGAGCAAGCTCGCTCCTACAGGATGTCTAACCGCCGCCGATTGCCCCCGTAGGAGCGAGCGGTGCGGCGATCCGACTTGCCCGCGATGGCTTTTGTACTGCCAGTGGCATTTTGGAGCCGGCCAACGATTTCAGCGCCGCCCTGCGCTGCTCAACCGGCAAAGCGCCCAATTTCTCCACTTCGCCATAAAACTTCACCCAATCCCCACCCGACTGCCTTAACAACGCCGCAAACGCCGGCACCCACTGATCGTAGAGTCCGAAGGGCAGCAACCGAGCGTTATTCATTGGCGCGTTGATCCAGGCGTCGTAGCGATTCGCACCGGCCCATTGGCTGTCACGCAGTTGTCGATAGTCGCGGCGCAACCGCTCGAACTCCTCAGCTTTGCGCTGGCGCATCTGCGCGGTCGGCAGCGGTGATGCATATAGCCGCTCAAGCCGTGTGCGGGTGTCCAGAAGCAGCTGGATAAACTGATCCCGCTGCTGCACATCAGCCTCGCTGGCTGGCGGCAACCCGCGGGCCGCACGCCACTGGCGAGTGCCTTCCTGCTCGACGAAGTTGGCGAAAGACTCGTTGAACTCCGTGTCGTCCTTCACATAAAAACGCTGGTGCGCCAACTCATGGAAGATCAGCGTCGCCAATCGCTCATCACCCCAACCCATCATCGAATTGATAATCGGATCGTTGAACCAGCCCAGGGTCGAATAGGCCTCGACGCCGCTGATCGACACATCCATGCCTTGCTGGCGTTGCAACGCCGCCTCACCTCGCGCCGCGCCCTGGCTGTAATAACCGCGATAGGCGACACAACCGGCAATCGGGAAACAATGATGTTGCGGCGTCAGGGAAAACTCGGCCGTGGCGAACACGTTCCACACCACATAAGGCCGGCCGATATCGGCGTACAGGCGATAGCTTTTATTATTGGGCAGATGCAAGTGCTCACTGGCGAAGTCGCGGGCTTTCTGCGATTGGGCCAGACGCTCGCGCAGCTTCGGGTCACGAGCAGGGTCGGCAATCACCTTGGCCACAGGCTCGCGGGCCTGCAGTAGCTGCCACTGACCGCTGGCCAATTGACTGTAATAACTGACGCTGGAACAACCGTTCAGCAGCAAAAGCAACAACCCTGGAAACAAAAGCCATAAAAGACGGTCGAGTACCCCATGGCTCATACGCTGCTGCCTATCCAAATCGAACCATCCCGTGAATGTCTGCTGCAAGACTATCTCGCCTTCCTGGAGCTTCGCTATGCGCGTGTTAATGCTGACGGGTGGCCTGCTGATGTTAGCTGGCTGTGCTGGACTGCCCACCCCTGATCCGGCGCAAGCCTGGATCGATCTCAAAGCTCATCAGGACACGACGCTGCAAGCGCTGAAAGTCGACGGAAAAACCTCAACCGACAAGCGCTATTTCGAAGTTCAGCCCGGTAGCCATGAGTTGACTGTTCGTTACCAATTCTCGGTAGAGCCGACCAATATCGGTCCGGACACCGAACGGCTTAGGCGCGACTGTCAGTTGAGTGTGAAATTCAATGACTTCAACGCCGGTCAACGTTATCAACTGCACGCCGGGAACATCGGCTTCCGGCCATGGGCCAAGCTCTATGACCAGCAGATGAGGGTAGTAGGTCAAGGACACCCCAGAGGCTGTCAACGAAGCTGATCGGAGCTATGCTAAATGTATCTTGATCTCAATCGCCGACATCATGCGCCAGTCTTTGCTTTTACTCGCCCTGACCACTCTCAGTGCCTGCACCAGCCCTTTACCGAGTGTCGATCCGCAACAAGCCTGGATCGACCTCGCCACCCCGCCCCCCGGCGCCAGGGTGATATTGGCCGAGCGTCTGGATCACCAGCGGTTGAGCGACGGGCGTTTTTTTCAGGTCACACCCGGCAGCCATGAACTGGTAGTGCGCTTCGATTTCGAAACATTTGCAGGTAAATTAGGCATGATGATACAACCGCGGGTGCGCCTCTGTTACCTGACAGTGCGCTACGACCACTTCGAGGCGGGCCAGCGTTACCGACTGGAAGCCCGCTCGCTGTCCTTCGACGCCAGCGCCCGGCTGTATAACGCCAAAGGCGAGATCGTGGCAGAAGATCGGATGGTCAATTGCGTACCGTAACAGGGCTTAACGGTCGTTCTTCTGATAGATGATTTTCCTGGTGCCGTTTTCGCAGGTGCCGACCACCATATTCTGATCATGCACCTCGTCATTATTCACGATCTCCAACGTGTAGGACGCCACGTTGTTGGCCTGAATCTTTGCTTCGATCTCGGCCTTGAGCTCTTCACAAGACTTCGTTGCCGCCAGGGCCGAGGTGGTCAGCGCGCAACAGATAATCGCCAAAGCAAAACGTTTCATGGTTACAACTCCCTTGATGCAGCGCGCACTGTCATACGCAGAAGCCGCATTCACCCATTCGACCACAGTTTCGCAAACCGAGTTCTGATTTGGCTCAAATCCGGGGGGACACCCAAAAAAGATCGCAGCCTCTGGGCAGCACCTACAGGAGCTGCCCAGAGGCTGCGATCTTTTACGTCACACCAGACTTCTGGATCAGTCTAACAACGTCCCATCGAGCGTGATCCTGGCATTCAACACCTTCGACACCGGGCAACCTTCTTTGGCTTTTTTGCTCAGCTCGTCGAATTGCTGCTGACTGGCGCCTGGAATTTTCGCCTTGAGCGTCAGATGCACGGCGGTAATTGCAAAGCCACCGTCCACCTGATCCAGCGTCACCTCGGCATTGGTATCAATGCTGGTGGCTTTGAGGCTGGCCTCGCCGAGAATCATCGAAAAGGCCATGGAGAAACAACCCGCATGAGCTGCACCGATCAGCTCTTCCGGGTTGGTGCCCGGGCCGCCTTCGAAGCGTGCCTTGAAGCCATAAGGTGCATTTCTCAGAGCCCCGGTTTCGGTCGAGATGGAGCCAAGCCCAGTCTTCAGATCACCGACCCAATGAGCCGATGCTTTCTTTTTGATACTCATCTGTGCCTCCTCAAGATCCAGCGCGAAGGATCGCGCCTTCATGGTTTTCCGTTACTAGGGTTCTGAGAATAGAAGGTCTGGCAGAGTTCACCTTGTCGGATCAAACCGCTTATCTGGCAGGCAAAATCAGCTCTGCTATTGAATCTCGGGTATATGCCCACATTGCATAGAACACGCTTATAGAAATCGGCAGGTTTTGGCTCGTGACAAAAGCCTGCACACCCAACGGAGAAGCAGGCTTATGAAACGACTGTCTGACATCAAGTTCTCGACCCTCGACCTGGTTCCGGTCCGCGCGGATGGCAGCCCGGCGCAATCGCTGCGCAACTCGCTGGACCTGGCGCAACACGTCGAGAAATTCGGCTACAACCGTTTCTGGGTCGCCGAACACCACAATATGGACGGTATCGCCAGCTCCGCGACTTCCGTGCTGCTCGGTTATCTGGCCGGCGGTACCTCGACCATTCGCGTGGGCTCCGGCGGTGTGATGCTGCCCAACCACGCCCCATTGGTCATCGCCGAGCAGTTCGGAACCCTGGAAAGCCTGTATCCGGGCCGGATCGACCTCGGCTTGGGCCGCGCACCCGGTTCCGACCAGATGACCGCCCGTGCCCTGCGCCGTGAACGCTCCGGCAGCGCCGACGACTTCCCCGAAGATGTGGCCGAACTGATGAGATACCTCGGCCCGCGCACACCTGATCAAAAAGTGATCGCCGTTCCGGGCACCGGCACCCACGTGCCGGTCTGGCTGCTGGGTTCAAGTCTGTTCAGTGCACAACTGGCCGGGGAGCGCGGTTTGCCCTACGCCTTCGCCTCGCATTTCGCACCGCGCTATATGCACGAAGCCATTCGCGTCTACCGTAATCACTTCAAGCCTTCGGCAGTGCTCGACAAGCCTTACGTGATGCTCGGCGTGCCGCTGGTGGCCGCGGATACCGACGAGCAGGCCGATTACCTGGCGACCTCGGTCTATCAACGGATTCTGGCCCTGATGCGCGGCCAAAGTCTGGTGCAGCGCGCCCCCGTGAAAACCATGGACGGCCTGTGGTTGCCCCATGAGAAAGAAGCGGTGGCGAGCTTCCTTGGTCTGGCGATGGTCGGTAGCCCGGAGAAAATCCGCGCGAAACTGGAAGTGCTGATCGAACAGACAGGTGCCGATGAGCTGATTTTCACCTGTGATTTGTACGAGCATGCCGATCGACTGCATTCCTACGAATTGTTGGCGCAGGTCATGAAAGGCTGAACCGGATCAAATGGAGCGCCGAGAACAGGATTCGGGGCGAATCAATAAAAAAAGCCGACGCAACCGCGTCGGCTTTTCCATCTACAAGGGGGGGAACAATCCTACTTCTTGTAGACGATGACCTTGCTGCCGCTTTCGCACTTACCGACCACTTTCCCACCAGCCGCAGCGCCTTTATCAACGATGTCCAGCGAATAGCCAGAAACGTGCCTGGCATCGAGTTTCGCCGCAATCTCGCCTTTCAGTGTTTCGCACGATTTGCCTGCAGCAAGGGCTGTCCCCGCAATGCTCAGCAGACCTATCGCCAAAATAAATTTCTTCATCGGTCACATTCCCTGGTCGGATCAAAAAGAGGCGTCAACGTTCGACGCTGACGCGCTCACGTCTGTGGCGCTTTGCCATTCACTATGGCAATCGGCCAGCGCACAGGCTCAGAAGCCTAGCTCAATCTCAGCTACTGGCAATCCGGAATCCGACTTTGATAGTGACCTGGAAGTGTGCTGCCTTGCCGTCCTTGATATGCCCACGGGTTTCGATCACTTCGAACCATTCCATGAATTTGATGCTTTTACTGGCCTGAGCCAGAGCGTTGTTGATGGCGTCTTCAATGCTGTTGAGGGAAGAGCCAACCAGTTCGACTTTCTTGTAGGTGTGATGGTCACTCATGGCGTTCTCCTTAGGGTGTGAAATACAGCCTAGCAGTGATTTTTCTTATTTCTTCTGCAGGCCGTTCCCACGAGAACGTTCAGATTTACTGCTCTTTCCCCCCCTGAAGTCCCAAACAACACACGCCACTGATCATCAATGCAGGAGCGTCATCATGACCACCACCTTATTACGTAAAACCTCATTGCACAGCATCGAAGCCGAGATCGAGAGCCTGCTCAAGTCGGTTGGCGCAGCTCATGCTTGAGCCATTGCGCCAACTGCCGAGCGCGCCCGTCCGCGGCGCGCTTGGGTAACCACAACGCCAGTTGTGCCTGGGTTTCACAAAAGCCCCACGGCGCAACCAGGCGACCGGCTCGTACGTCCTCGGCCACTAACGGCTCAGGGGCAATCGCCACCCCAAGGCCTGCCACCGCGGCTTCCAGCAAATAATACAAATGCTCGAACCCCTGACCGAACTTCAACGTTTTTACGTCGATGCCGCTTTGTCGTGCCCAATTGGGCCAGGCTTGCGGGCGGGAAGTGGTGTGCAGTAACGCCTCACGCTGCAACGCTTCGGCCGGTGCTTGACGTAACTGCTCATAACCGGCGAAAAGCGGGCTCATTACTGGGCCGATGCGTTCGCTCGCAAGCGTATACACCTGCATATCCACCGGCCACGGCGGCTCGGCGAACACCAGCAAGGCGTCCAGCCCCGGCCGTCGTGGATCGAGATCGCCTTCACCGGCCGACAGATGCAAACGCAGGTCCGGCAAATCGGCATTCAATCGCCCCAGACGCGGAATGAACCAGCGCGCCAGCAAACTACCCGAACAACCAAGTACGAACGGCGCGTCAGCACCGCCTTGAGTCAACTCGGCACAAACCGTGCGCAGGCGCTCGAAGGCGTCGCTGCTGGCGTCACGCAATCGCATACCGGCATCTGTGAGTTTAAGGCCGCGCCCATCCTTGATAAAAAGGCTCACCCCGAGATGCTCTTCGAGCACCTTCAATTGCCGGCTAACGGCGCCGTGGGTAACGTGCAGCTGGTCGGCAGCCTGACTAACGCTGTTCAATCGGGCAGTCGCTTCGAAGGCGCGCAGGGCGTTCAACGGGGGAAGGTCATGGCTCATGTGATCTGTGAGTTTTCCTGACAGGTTTCGGCGATCTTATCGGTTTTCAGCCCGGATCGTCAGGGGTAGAGTGAACGCCATTGTTCTTCCACCCATTCGATGGAGCGCCCCATGACCCAGACTACGACCCCATCCAATCTGCGCAGCGGCCCCGATGCCAACGGCCTGTTTGGCGCGTTCGGCGGCCGCTACGTGGCCGAAACCCTGATGCCGTTGATCCTCGACCTGGCCCGCGAATACGAAGCAGCCAAGGAAGATCCAGCATTTATCGAAGAACTGGCCTACTTCCAGCGCGATTACGTCGGCCGTCCAAGCCCACTGTATTACGCCGAGCGCCTGACCGAATTCTGCGGCGGCGCCAAGATCTACCTCAAGCGTGAAGAGCTCAACCACACCGGCGCGCACAAGATCAACAACTGCATCGGCCAGATCCTCCTGGCCCGGCGCATGGGCAAGAAACGCATCATCGCCGAAACCGGCGCCGGCATGCACGGCGTGGCCACTGCCACCGTGGCCGCACGCTTCGGCCTCGATTGCGTGATCTACATGGGCACCACCGACATCGAACGCCAGCAAGCCAACGTGTTCCGCATGAAATTGCTGGGTGCCGAAGTGATCCCGGTGGTCGCCGGCACCGGTACCCTCAAAGACGCGATGAACGAAGCTCTGCGTGACTGGGTGACAAACGTCGACAGTACGTTCTACCTGATCGGTACTGTGGCCGGTCCGCACCCATACCCAGCGATGGTTCGCGACTTCCAGGCCGTCATAGGCAAGGAAACCCGCGACCAGCTCCAGGCACAAGAAGGCCGTCTGCCCGATAGCCTGGTGGCCTGCATCGGCGGCGGTTCCAACGCCATGGGCCTGTTCCACCCGTTCCTCGATGATACCAGTGTGAAAATCATCGGTGTCGAAGCTGCCGGTCACGGCATCGAAACCGGCAAACACGCCGCCAGCCTGAACGGCGGTCTGCCGGGCGTGCTGCACGGCAACCGGACCTTCCTGCTGCAGGACGACGACGGCCAGATCATCGACGCCCACTCGATTTCCGCCGGCCTGGACTACCCTGGTATCGGCCCTGAACACGCCTGGTTGCATGACATCGGCCGCGTCGAATACACCTCGATCACCGATCACGAAGCTCTCGACGCATTCCACAAATGCTGCCGTCTGGAAGGCATCATCCCGGCGCTGGAAAGCGCCCACGCCCTGGCTGAAGTGTTCAAACGCGCGCCAACCCTGCCCAAAGATCACCTGATGGTGGTCAACCTCTCCGGCCGTGGCGACAAAGACATGCAAACCGTGATGCACCACATGGAACAGTCCCAGCAGGAGAAACACTAATGAGCCGCCTGCAAACACGCTTTGCCGAACTCAAAGAACAGAACCGCGCCGCCCTGGTGACCTTCGTCACCGCCGGCGATCCGGGCTATGACACGTCTCTGGCGATCCTCAAAGGCTTGCCGGGCGCCGGCGCCGACGTGATCGAGCTGGGCATGCCCTTCACCGATCCAATGGCCGATGGCCCGGCGATTCAACTGGCCAACATCCGTGCGCTGGGGGCCCATCAGAACCTGGCCAAAACCCTGCAAATGGTCCGCGAGTTCCGCGCCGGCAACAGCGACACTCCGCTGGTGCTGATGGGTTACTTCAACCCGATCCACCACTACGGCGTGCCGCGCTTTATCGCTGAGGCGAAAGAGGCGGGTGTCGATGGTTTGATCGTCGTCGACCTGCCACCGGAGCATAACGGCGAACTCTGCGACCCGGCCCAGGCCGCCGGTCTGGACTTTATCCGCCTGACCACGCCGACCACCGACGATGCGCGTCTGCCGACTGTTCTCAACGGCAGTTCCGGCTTCGTTTACTACGTTTCGGTGGCTGGTGTGACCGGTGCAGGTTCCGCGACTCTGGAGCACGTCGAAGAAGCCGTTGCGCGGTTGCGCCGTCATACCGATCTGCCGATCAGCATCGGTTTCGGCATCCGCACGCCAGAACAGGCTGCAGCCATCGCTCGCTTGGCTGACGGTGTTGTGGTGGGTTCGGCGCTGATCGACCAGATCGCCAATGCCACAACTTCCGAGCAGGCCGTCAGCGGTGTCCTCAGCCTGTGTTCAGCACTGTCCGAAGGCGTGCGTAAAGCCCGCGTCAGCTGAAGGTAAAGTTCCTGATACAGAGGAATCAAAGCCTTAAGCCACAGACTAAATAGCAAGACCGAGGGGTTCAGAACCGGGTTCTGAACCCCTTTTTGCTGTTCGTGCTGTGAGGAAGACCTGATGAAAATGCCGAAACGTCTGATTGCCAGCCTGGGCGTGCTGATGCTGAGCGCCAGCCCGCTTGTGCATGTGATGGCCGACGAGCGCGACGATCATGACCACGGCGGCTGGCAACACGAACACCGAGACTATGATCATCGCGGCTACAACCGTGACGACGATCATCGCGCAGGTCCACCTCGGGACTTCGGCCCGGTCCGCCAGGTCATTCGTGAAAACCACGGGTGGTTTGTCCGCGGCGCACCACCGCCACACGGCATCTATCTGGTCCGGGGCCGGCCGTTGCCTCACGGCTACTACGGCGAACGCCTGGACGATCGCGCGCTGTCCCACCTGCCGTATTACCCCGGTTATGAATGGCGGCGCATGGGGGCCGATGTGGTGCTGATCGCCGTGGGTACCGGGATCGTTTATGAAATTCTGGAAGGGGTGTTGTATTGACTCAAGGATCGTACCCACGCTCCCGCGTGGGGAGGCCTCACTGGACGCTCTGCGTCCGCTCTCGAATGTGACGCAGAGCGTCACGGGCTGCATTCCCACGCAGAGCGTGGGAACGATCACACGATCACAAAGACCCGCGCGTCAGTGCACCGGGTTTTCGAGGTCCAGCGCCCGGTTCACCAGCAGTTGGCCCAACTCGACCATCTGCTGGATGGCCAACGCCACATGTCGACGCGAGCCTTCGAGGTCAAAGGCCAGATCGCAGGCCATGGCGTTGACCGAGGCGAGTGTCTCGTAAGCGTTGGTCAACAGGGTTTCGGTGTTGGCTTCGGGTGACACCATAAACAGTGTGCCGGGGCGGGTGCCGACGAAGCGCTGGGTGTCAGGTTTAGAGCCCAAGTGATGATCAAGAGCGCGCTCGGCGGCGTCGTTGAGTTTGGTCGAATCGAGGGATTCGTAGGGGGAGGTGCTTAGGGTTTCGGGGGGATTCGGTGTTGGTTTGAACATGATGTGATTCCGAGATTAAGGAGCCGACACCGTTTCGCTTGCTTCGAAAGAGGTGGCGGCTGTGTATAGGTGTGCAAGACCGGTCTCGGAACCCGGCAGACCCAAAGGCCTCCCACACACAGCCGCCATAACGATTCGCGAGCATAAAAAAATGCTCGATGAATAGCCATAACCGATTGTGAACCGAGCCGGACTTGCACGTCCGTGTCACCGATTTTGCGGTGACGGACGCAGATTAGTGCCCGATCCAAGGCTCCACAAGTTCATGCATGGCGATAGAAGTTGAAGGAAATCTCCGACGCCCCCGCCCCAATGATCGTTCCCACGCTCCGCGTGGGAATGCAGCCCGTGACGCTCCGCGTCACAGTCGAAGCGGACGCGGAGCGTCCGTTGAAGCATTCCCACGCAGAGCGTGGGAACGATCGCACTGCTCAAAAAATAGACAAATCCAGCGGCCTTACCGCCCCCATCCAAATGGCATGCTCGGCATGGTCCGCCAGGTTATCCCCGGTATCGGGGTGCACAAACACCACCAGGCCTTTGCGATTAAGCGCCAGCCACGGCAGGACGTCGCCGAAATACTCAGGGGCGAAGGCCAACTGGCAGCTCCAGTCCGGGTGCGGGCCGACTGGCCGTTCATGCACACGCCCCATCTTCAGCGGAAATAACTGCGCAGCCTGCTCACACAGGGCTCGGGCCTGATCGATAGTGTTGGCGTCGAAATAGACATGGGCGTGGTAGCCCTTGATTCGTTGCATCTGAAACCCTCGCGACAATGTCGAACCCTTCCGGTTGCCCACAGGTCAGCACCTATACTTGTGGGAAAGAAGGAAGTTCAGCCATGAAAAACGCCGAAACCCCGGTGGTCAAACTGGTGCTCTATGGTGCCATGAGTAGCCTCGGCAGTGCGCTGATGGCTGAGATGCTGCGGCGCCAACATGAAGTCATCGCCATTCTCGATGACCTGACGGCTCTGGCACCGCGCCCGGGTTTGCGCACCAAAACCGGAAATCTGTTCGATGCCGAACGGGTCAAGCAAAGCGTCGCCGGCTGTTCGGCAGTGATCTGCCTGCTGGATGCACCGGGACTGCCGATGAGTCATGAACACGTCGAAAAAACCACGACGCCCGACCCGGTAGAGCAGGTCCGCGCCGTCGATGCGTTGATCGTCGGAATGCAGGCAATGGGCATCCATCGGCTGTTTCTAGTGGGGGGCTTTGCAGTGCTGGATGACCCGGAAGAGGGGGATCCCCTACAACGCCACGCCGCCGAAGAAATCCTCGAAGCCCTGCAGGCCAGCACCTTGCACTGGACGCTGGTGAACGCGCCGCGAGGTGTGGCCGGACTGACCATCGAACATTTCAGCCGGGTCAGCAGCCACCTTGAGCCGGGGCTGGCCCCAGTGCTTGAGCGGCTCAACCGCGTCGCAGTCGGGATTGCCGATGAGCTGCGCCTGAATCTGCACATCCGCGAGCACGTGTGTTTCGTAGCGACAGACGCTAAACCGCAATAGACGGCAGGGCCACACCCGTCAGCGATTCGGCACTGCTGGCCTGCTCGGCCATCAACCAATCGACGAACGTCTGGATCAGCGGCCCGCGGCGTTTGCGCTGGGGCAAAACCACGTAATAGCCGAAACGTGAGATCGCCGTTTCGGCTATCGGCCGACAGAGCCAGCCCTGCTCCAACAAGTTATCCACAAGGTGGCGCCAACCGATGGCCACGCCTTGGCCGGCAATCGCCGCCTGGATCAACAGTGTGTAGTTGTCGAAGCGCAATGGTCCCGGGGCAGGCGCTGAAGCAATGCCCAACTCGCGAAACACGCCACTCCAGTCGAACCAATGGCTGCTGTTTTCACCGCGCAGATGCAGCAGTGGAAACTCCAGTAGCGAATGAGCAGGCAAGGGCATCGAGCGATCCTCGAGCAACTGCGGGCTGCACACCGGAAACACTTCTTCGCTGAACAGCCAATGGCTTTCACCCTGTTTGAATCGCCCATCGCCAAACAAAACGGCGACATCGATATCCGTGCGCAGCATGTTATGACTGCGCTCGCTGGTGACCAGGCTGACGTCGACCTGCGGGTTGGCTTCATGGAAGCGCTGCAGGCGCGGCATCAGCCAGTAGGCGGCGAAGGCGAAGTCGGTCGCAACCTGCAACACCTCATGCTGATGCTGGGCACTGATCGCACTCAAACCGGCGTCAATGCTTTGCAATCCGGCCTGCACCTGTTCGAACAGAATCGTTCCGGCCTCGGTCAGTTCAATGCCGCGATAGATCCGGTCGAACAAGCGCGTGCCCAGTTGCTCCTCGAGCCGCTTGATCTGCTGGCTCACGGCCGGCTGGGTCGTGCCGAGCTCCACCGCCGCTGCGGTAAAGCTGCGGTGGCGGGCCGCGGCTTCGAAGGCGCGAAACAGGTCCAGGGACAAATCGCCAAGAGCGTCATACATAAGCTGTACTTATCCTAGTCATTGCCGTGCATGGGCTTTACCGCCAAGTGCGTGGGCTCCATTCTCGATCACAGCACTTTCGCATAAATATTCACTATGGAATGCCGCGATCACATGAAGCGCAAGAACATTCTTTTCATCATGGCCGATCAAATGGCCGCGCCAATGTTGCCATTCTACGGCCCATCGCCCATCAAATTGCCCAATTTGAGCCGCCTCGCCGCGCAAGGCGTGGTGTTCGACGCCGCCTACTGCAACAGCCCGCTCTGTGCGCCTTCGCGCTTTACCCTGGTCAGCGGACAGTTACCGAGCAAGATCGGCGCCTACGACAACGCGGCCGATTTCCCCGCCGATGTGCCGACTTATGCCCACTACCTGCGTCGCCTCGGTTACCGCACGGCGCTGTCGGGCAAGATGCACTTTTGCGGCCCGGATCAACTGCACGGTTACGAAGAACGCCTGACCAGCGACATCTACCCGGCCGACTACGGCTGGTCGGTGAACTGGGACGAGCCGGATGTACGCCCGAGCTGGTATCACAACATGTCCTCGGTGCTGCAAGCCGGGCCATGTGTGCGCACCAATCAGCTGGATTTCGATGAAGAGGTGGTGTTCAAGGCTCAGCAGTACCTGTTCGACCATATCCGCGAGGATGGCGATCAGCCGTTCTGCCTGACCGTTTCGATGACTCACCCCCACGACCCGTACACCATTCCCAAAGCGTTTTGGGACCTGTACCGCGACGAAGACATTCCACTGCCGCAGACGCCGGAGCAGACCCGTCTCGATCCGCATTCCCAGCGTCTACTCAAGGTCTACGACCTGTGGGACAAGCCGCTGCCTGTGGATAAAATCCGCGACGCGCGCCGTGCCTATTTTGGCGCATGCAGCTATATCGACAGCAACGTCGGCAAACTCCTGCAAACGCTTGAGGAAACCGGGCTAATCGACGACACCATCATTGTGTTCTCCGGCGACCACGGCGACATGCTCGGCGAGCGCGGGCTCTGGTACAAAATGCACTGGTTCGAAATGGCTGCCCGCGTGCCGCTGCTGGTCAGTGCTCCGGGGCAATTCGGCGCAGGACGGGTCCGCGCTGCGGTGTCCACCGCCGATTTGCTCCCGACCCTGGTGGAGCTGGCCGGTGGTGAGCTGGAACCCGGTCTGCCACTGGACGGCCGCTCACTGGTCCCGCACTTGTTGGGCCAGGCCGGCCACGACGAAGTCTTTGGCGAGTACATGGCCGAAGGCACCATCAGCCCGCTGATGATGATTCGCCGCGGTGCCTGGAAATTCATCTACAGCGAAGACGACCCCTGCCTTCTCTTCGACGTACACAACGACCCGCGTGAACAGGAAGAACTCAGCCATTCACCGCAATATCGGCAACTGTTCGACGACTTTCTCGCCGAAGCGCGGGCGAAATGGGATATCCCGGCGATTCACCAACAGGTGCTCGCCAGCCAGCGACGCCGGCGCTTTGTCGCCCAGGCGCTGACCACCGGGAAGCTGAAGAGCTGGGATCACCAGCCGCTGGTCGACGCCAGTCAGCAATACATGCGCAACCACATCGACCTCGACGATCTGGAGCGCAAGGCTCGTTATCCACAACCCTGCCAAAACCAATAACGTAAGGGGAAGAGCATGCAACGGTTATCCACAGTACTGAGCGCGGGGCTATTGGCCCTGAGCAGTGTTTCGGCCTACGCCGAGCAGAGCTGCGACACGGTGAAAATGGCCGACCCGGGCTGGAGCGACATCGCCGCGACCAACGCCATCACCGGTTTTCTGTTAGATGGCATGGGCTACAAGGCCAAGGTCGACACGCTGGCGGTGCCGATTACCTTTGGCGGGCTCAAGGACGGCCAGGTAGATGTCTTCATGGGTAACTGGATGCCGGCGCAGCAGGGCTTCTACGACAAGTTCGTGGCCAATGGTGACGTCACCCAACTGGCGAAGAACCTGGACGGCACCGAATTCACGCTGGCAGTGCCGGATTACGTCTGGGACGCGGGTGTGCATAATTTTGCCGACCTGAATAAATATGCCGACCAATTCCCTGAAAAAGTCGACAAGAAGATCTACGGCATCGGCTCCGGCGCGCCAGCGAACATCTCGTTGCAGGACATCATCAAGAAAAACGACTTCGAGCTGGGTCAGTGGAAGCTGATCGAATCCAGCGAGCAAGCAATGCTGGCCGAAGTGTCCCGCGCAGTTAAGAAACAGAAATTCGTGACCTTCCTCGGCTGGACCCCACACCCGATGAACGTGCAATTGAAAATGCACTATCTGAAAGGCGGTGAGAAGTACTTCGGCGACACCGGCAGCGTCTACACCCTGACCCGCAAAGGTTATGCACAGGCCTGCCCGAACGTCGGCAAACTGCTGACCAATCTGAGTTTCACCCAGGAAATGGAGAACAGCATCATGGCCGAGGTGGTGAACAAGAAAGTCAGCAACGCCGACGCCGCCAAAGCCTGGATCAAGGCCAACCCCGCAGTGCTGGACAAGTGGCTGGATGGGGTGAAGACCGTCGATGGGAAGGATGCGTTGGTGGCGGTGAAGGCGAAGCTTTGAGTGATGGCGAGGTGATCGTTCCCACGCTCTGCGTGGGAATGCATCCCGTGATGCTGCGCGTCACATCCAGAGCGGACGCGGAGCGTCCTTAGCGGCATTCCTTCTGCTGCGCGTGGGAACGATCAAACCCAACCTTGCATCCAGCCCTTTGAAACTTCACCCTTACGCTTTTTGCATATCCCGACCGAGAGGACCCATGGCCTGGCTCAACCGCCATAAACTCTTCCCCTTCCTGAGCTGGATGCCACGGCAAACCCGCGCCAGCGTCGGCCGCGACGTGATTGTCGGCCTGAGCGGAGCGATTCTGGCGCTACCGCAATCCATCGCCTATGCGCTGATCGCCGGCCTGCCGCCCGAGTATGGCTTGTACGCGGCAATCATTCCGGTGCTGATCGCCTGCCTGTGGGGCTCGTCCTGGCATCTGATCTGCGGCCCGACGGCGGCGATTTCCATTGTGCTGTATGCCAGCGTCAGTCCATTGGCCGTACCCGGTTCGCAGGACTACATCACCCTGATCCTGTTGCTGACGCTCCTTGCCGGGGCTTTCCAGTGGCTGCTGGGCATGCTGCGCTTCGGCGCGCTGGTAAATTTCGTCTCCCACTCGGTGGTACTGGGCTTCACCCTTGGCGCCGCGGTGGTCATCGCCCTTGGGCAATTACCCAACCTGCTGGGGCTCGATCTTGCGAATCAGGCCACTGCTCTGAACGGTCTGATGTCGCTGATCAGCCATATTGGCGCTCTGGACCGACCGTCATTGGCTCTGGGCATTAGCACCTTGGTGTTGGGCATTGTTCTCAAACTCCTGCTGCCGCGCTGGCCGACATTGCTGATCACGTTGGCCTTGAGCGCCCTGGTGGTCTGGCTGTGGCCGGCGATGTTTGGTCATGTGAAGCTAGTGAGCTCGTTCGTCGGCAAACTACCGCCCTTCAGCCCGCTGCCGCTGGATCTTGATCTGGTGCTGCGCCTGCTGCCCAGCGCCGTAGCGGTGGGGATGCTCGGCCTGGTCACCAGCCTGTCGATCGCCCGCTCGTTGTCCGCCCGTTCGCAGCAACTTCTCGACGCCAATCAGGAAGTTCGCGCTCAGGGCCTGTCCAATATCGTGGGTGGGTTCTTCTCGGGTTCTCTGTCGGCCGGCTCTTTCACCCGCTCGGGTCTGAGCTACGAAGCCGGCGCTTGCTCGCCGTTGGCCGGGGTATTTTCCGCGTTATGGGTGGCGTTGTTCGCCGTGACCGGCGCGTCGTTGATCGCGCATATCCCAATCCCGAGCATGGCCGGGAGCATTTTGCTGATCAGTTGGGGGTTGGTGGATCATCGCGGTATTCGGTCGTTGTTCCGGGTCAGCCGCTCTGAGTTCGCGGTCATGGCGCTGACCTGCGTCGCGACCCTGTTGCTGGAGTTACAGACCGCGATCTACGCCGGGGTACTGGTGTCGCTGTTCTTCTACCTCAAACGCACTTCGCAACCGCGAGTGCAGCAGTGGCGCGACGGCGACGAAGACATTCTGCGGGTCGGCGGCTCGATCTTCTTCGGCGCCAGCCACTACCTGCAAGTACGCCTGCAAAGTCTCCACGGCTCACGGGTGGTGATCGATGCGCAGCAGATCAACTTCATCGACTATTCCGGGGTGAAAATGCTCCATCAGGAAGCACGGCGGTTGCTGCGGCAGGACCGTAGCCTGACCCTGCGGCGAGCACGGCCGCAGGTGGTGGAAGAGCTGAGGAAGCTGGAAGGGGCGGAGAAATGCCCGATTCGGTTTGAAGACTGAACACAAAAGCCCGCGCCGCCAGTTACAACGCCAACTGCCTGCGCAATTCCGCCAGCACCGGCGCAGTATCCGGGCGCACGCCACGCCATAGATAGAACGCTTCGGCTGCTTGTTCCGCCAACATCCCCAAGCCATCCATTGCTACCGCCGCGCCATGCTCACTGGCCCAATGGCAGAACGAGGTCGGTTCCTTGCTGTACATCATGTCGTAGCAAAAGGTCTTGCCCGGTTCGATCAGGCTGCTGGCAATCGGTGGTACATCGCCTGACAGACTGGCAGATGTAGCGTTGATGATCAGGTCCACCGGCTCTTGCAGCCAGTCGAAACCGCTAGCGGACACCGGACCGAGATCGGCGAACAACTCAGCCAGCAATTCGGCTTTTTCCACCGTACGGTTGGCGATGATCACCGACGATGGCTGCTCGGCCAGTAACGGCTCCAGCGCACCGCGCACCGCGCCGCCAGCACCCAGCAGCAAAATGCGTTTGCCCCGCAGGCTGAATCCGGCATTGACCGTCAGATCCCGCACCAGCCCGGCACCGTCAGTGTTATCCCCCAGCAGGCTGCCGTCGGCGAGTTTGCTCAAGGTGTTGACCGCGCCGGCCCGCTGCGCCCGTGGCGTCAGGCTGTTGGCCAGGCGATAGGCGTCTTCCTTGAATGGCACTGTGACGTTGGCGCCCAGGCCCTCAAGGAAAAACGCCTGAGCGCAGCCGGAAAAGTCGTCGAGCGGCGCCAGCAAGGTGCTGTAGTCCAGCCGCTGAGCGGTCTGCTCGGCAAACAGGCGGTGGATCAGCGGCGATTTGCTGTGGCCAATCGGGTTACCGAATACGACGTAACGGTCCATCAAGCACATTCCTCATTTGTAGGAGCTGCCGGAGGCTGCGATCTTGGCGTTGGTCCTGACGGTGTAAAACTGTCAGCCCTTGGCCAGCCAATCACGGTCCTGCAGAAAGTATTCGGTCAGACGCGCTTCTTCGCTGCCAGGCTCGGCTTTCCAATCGTAACCCCAGCGCACTTGCGGTGGCAGCGACATCAGGATCGACTCGGTACGCCCGCCCGATTGCAGGCCGAACAGCGTGCCACGGTCATACACCAGGTTGAACTCGACATAGCGACCCCGGCGATACTCCTGGAATTCCCGCTGTTTCTCGGTGTACGCCTCGGCCTTGCGGCGCTGGACGATCGGCAGGTACGCCTCGATGTAGGCGTCACCAATAGCGCGCATGAAGGCGAAGCTGGTGTCGAAGTCCCACTCGTTCAGGTCATCGAAAAACAGGCCGCCAATGCCCCGCGGCTCGTGGCGATGCTTGATGTAAAAATAGCTGTCGCACCAAGCCTTGTAACGCGAATAAACGTCCGGCCCGAATGGCGCGCAAGCCTGCTCGGCGACCCGGTGCCAGTGCACGCAGTCTTCTTCGTTGCCGTAATACGGAGTCAGGTCGAAGCCGCCGCCGAACCACCAGACCGGCTCTTCGCCCTCTTTCTCGGCGATGAAAAATCGCACATTGGCGTGGGAAGTTGGCACATGAGGGTTGTGCGGGTGAATCACCAGCGATATACCAAGGGCTTCAAAACCGCGCCCGGCCAGTTCTGGCCGATGGGCACTGGCAGATGGCGGTAGCCCGCTGCCGAACACATGGGAAAAATTGACACCGCCTTTTTCGATGACCTGACCGTTCTCGATCACCCGGGTGCGACCACCACCACCGGCAGGCCGGGTCCAGGCGTCTTCGACGAAGCGAGTGCCAGCGTCTTCGGCTTCCAGAGCAGCGCAAATACGGTCTTGCAGGTCAAGCAGGTAAGCTTTTACGGCCTCGGTGCGAGTATTCATGGCATCACCTTGAATCGGGCAAAGCTACGCGGCGCTTCGAACGGAACGTGAAGCCGACGCAAATGGGCGCGTAGCATAACACCGCAACTTGCCCCACCGCAGTTGACGAAGGTCAAGCTTAGGAGTCCGATAGGGACCTTTCGCGAAAAGCCCCAAGGAGATTGCAGATGGCCAAACGTATCCAGTTCCGTGCCCATGGCGGCCCCGAAGTACTCGAGTATGTAGACTACCAACCGCCAGCACCGGGTCCGCAACAAGTTCGCGTCAGCAACAAGGCCATCGGCCTGAATTTCATCGACACCTACTTTCGCAGCGGCCTGTATGCACCGCCATCCTTGCCCTCGGGCCTGGGTGCCGAAGGCGCCGGCGTGGTCGAGGCGGTCGGCAGCGAAGTCACTCAATTCAAAGTCGGCGACCGCGTGGCCTATGGTAGCGGTCCACTGGGCGCTTACAGCGATGTGCATGTACTGCCGGCGAGCAATCTGGTGCATTTGCCGGATGCCATCAGCTTCGAACAAGCTGCGGGCGTGATGCTCAAAGGCCTGACCGTGCAATACCTGCTGCGTCAAACCTATGACCTGAAAGGTGGCGAAACCATCTTGTTCCACGCCGCCGCTGGCGGTGTCGGCTCGCTCGCCTGCCAATGGGCCAAGGCGCTGGGCGTGAAGCTGATCGGTACGGTCAGCTCGCCTGAAAAAGCCGCCCTCGCCAAATCCCTCGGCGCCTGGGAGACCATCGACTACAGCAAGGAAGACGTCGCACAGCGTGTGCTGGAATTGACTGACGGCAAAAAATGCCCGGTGGTCTACGACGGCGTCGGCAAAGACACCTGGCTCACCTCGCTGGACAGCGTAGCGCCACGAGGCCTGGTGGTGAGCTTCGGCAACGCCTCGGGCGCGGTGGATGGCGTGAATCTGGGGATTCTGGCGGCAAAGGGCTCGTTGTACGTGACCCGGCCGACGCTGGCGACTTACGCCAACAACGCCGAGAACCTGCAAGCCATGGCCGATGAGCTGTTCGGGATGATCATCAGCGGCAAAATCAAGGTTGATATCAGCCAGCGTTATCCACTGGCAGAAGCGGCCAAGGCCCAGACCGAGTTGTCGGCACGGCGTACGACCGGGTCGACGATTCTGTTGCCGTAAGCTGACCGCCTGATCGTTGATCGTTCCCACGCTCCCGCGTGGGAATGCATCCCGTGACGCTCCGCGTCACATCTAGAGCGGACGCAGAGCGTCCATTGAGACATTCCCACGCGGAGCGTAGGAACGATCAATTAACAGGGGTTCTACTGCGACTTCAACCCGGGCGAACGATCTTGCCGGTCGCCAGATCACGAATCAGGCTCGGATTCTTCCGCCCGCCGAGATTACCGCCCAGCACCATGTCGATTTGCCCGCGGAAGTATTGCTCGACGCGGATCCGTGTGCGCGCCGCCGGCCGGCCCTGGGGGTTGGCCGAGGTCGACACCAGCGGTCCGACCAGCGCGCACAAATCCCGGACTTGTGGGTGATCACTGACCCGCAAGGCCACCGTGTCGTGAACCCCGGTGATCCATTCCGGCAGCATGCCCTGATGCGGCACCAGCCAGGTATTGGGCCCCGGCCAGGTGCTGGCCATGCGATCCATCCAGGCTTGCGGGAAGTCTTCGAAGAGAAAATCGAACTGACGGATGTTGTCAGCGATCAGGATCAGACCTTTATCCACAGATCGCGACTTGATCGCCAACAGGCGATCCACCGCCTCTTCGTTCCACGGGTCGCAACCCAGGCCCCAGACGGCTTCGGTTGGATAGGCAATCACCGCCCCTGCGCGAATTTCTCGTGCGGCTTGTTGCACACGCCAACTGCTGACCATTGCTGACTCTCCGGAATAAGGCTGAGCGCAGTTTACCGATCTTCGTTACAAAACCTAGCTTACGCGCGCAAACCAGCGTCCGCTTTCGCAAACTGCCCGGCCGTCCATCTCCAGCTCGGTTAATGCCGCCAATACCTTCGGTAAAGCCCAACCACTGGCGCCAGCCAAGGCTTCGCTGGTGTGCGGCGCTGCATGTAGCAAGCGCAACAATGGGTGATCGGCCTTCACTGGCACCACCTCGGATGGTGCCAGGTTTTGCCAGCCACGCAGGGCTTCGAGAACATGTTCGATGGTTTCCACCAGTACCGCGCCATCGCGGATTAGCTGATGACAACCGCGGGCACCGGGATGATGGATCGACCCAGGAATCGCATACACCTCGCGGCCCTGTTCGGCTGCCAGCCGCGCGGTAATCAACGAACCGCTGGCAACACTGGCCTCAATCACCAGCACGCCCAGGGACAAACCGCTGATGATCCGATTGCGCCGAGGGAAGTTGCTGGCGTGCGGCCCGGCGTCCAGCGGGAACTCGGAAACCACCGCGCTGCCTTGGGCAATCATCGCTTCGGCGAGTTGACGGTTGCGCTGTGGATAAAAACTTTCCAGCCCTGTGCCCAGCACGCCGACGGTCAGCCCGCCCACGTCCAGAGCGGCCTGATGCGCGGCGCCGTCGATGCCCAGCGCCAAGCCGCTGGTGATGACAAAACCGGCACCGGCAAGGCTGCGGGAAAACGCCGCGGCAGTATCCATTCCAGGCTGCGAAGCACGACGACTGCCGACCATCGCCAGCTGTGGTTTTTCAAGAATGTCCGGATCGCCGGCAACGAATAACAGCGGCGGGGCGTCGCACAGCTCGGCCAGCAGAGCAGGGTAGCCCGGCTGGTCCCACATCAGTAAATGCTGGTCCGCACGTTCCAGCCAGGCCAATGCATGGCTGGCACCGTCACGGACATTGGCACTGCGTCGGGCCTCGGCGCACGCAGCAGGCAGGCCCAATGAGCGCCAGGCACCAGCGGGTGCGCTGATGGCTGCGCAGGCCGAACCAAAGGCGTCGAGCAGCTTATGAAAACGTCGGGGGCCGAGTTCCGGCAGACGGTGCAAACGCAAACGGGCTTCCAGCTCCGCAGGGGAAACCGGGGATATAGCAGACAGCGACATAGGATCATCCTTGATCGTTATAAGTCCTGCTCAGACAGGAACAAGCTGTGGATAAGTCTGTTGGTAACTTGTTGAGAGTTTCCGTTTTTTTAAGGATTTTTGACCTTGTCCATCACCGCCAAAGAGCGCGATGCATTCAATACCAGGCCATAGCTGAGCTTTTCATAAGTGCGGAACACCATCAGCAATCCGGCGCGCTCATCGGGGATTTTCACCTCGCTGCCCGTCACGCGATCACGAACGGTTTCCCCGGTTTTCATCACCGCCAGCACGTTGCCTTCGACCAAGCCATCACGATAGCCCTTGTTCAGGGTCACCACGTCGAGCACGCCAATCTGCGTCACACCGCGTGGCACATCGATAATCACGCCGTTGATCTCGTTTTGTGGCGAGCTGGGCATAAAATTCGAATTGATCGCCCGTTCCTCGCCACTGAACAATCGGTCGCCGAGGCGAACCTCCTGGGTCGTGCGTTGCAGGGCCAGCGTGGCGACATCACCTTCAGTGGCAAGGATTTCACCGGCGCCGATATCGTCGGCGTTGATCCCGAGGAACTCTTTACTCTGTGGGTCTATGTAGACCTTACCCTGACGGAAGATGCCATAGACCGATTGCGCCGGGCCGAACTTGCCGCGGGCATAGATTCGGTCGCCCGTACCGCTGAGCACCCGCTCGGCATCGCCGGCGACGATGTATGGCGCCTTGTCGAACACCTCGACCGTGTCGACGATACGGTTATTCAGCAAGAAGCTGTTGATCGTCTGCAGAGGAACGCTCGCAACGGCATCGGCCACCGGCGTGCGGCGGATTTGCGGTGATAGTGTGATGGTGCCCCGTGAAGCCCCACGATTGAGGGTCAAGCGTGGCTGGCCGTTGACGTAGACCAGTGACAGCGAGTCGCCGGGGTAGAGGAGATTGGGGTTTTCAATGTGCGGATTGACCTGCCAGATCTGCGGCCACTTCCAGAGTTCCCGGAGAAATTTCCCGGAAATATCCCAGAGTGTGTCACCAGCCACTACGGTGTAATGCTGTGGAAAACCGTCCTTGAGTTGCACTTGCGCCTGCGCGATACCGGCCAAGGCCAACAGCAGCAGGGCGAGTAGTGATTTCCTCATGCAGTGAATCCCTTTATTATGTACGTTCGCGTGAAACGCCAGAGCCCCCCGAGGCTTGCTCCCTTCCAGGAGAACGTTTTACAACGGCAGCCTGAGTCTACGGACCCACCAGGCACCGACTTTGACTTTACTCACACGTGCAGCAATTACGCCTATGGCCATTTTAGACATCCTCGAATTCCCTGACTCGCGCCTGCGCACTATCGCCAAACCTGTGGCTGTAGTGGACGACGAAGTGCGTCAGTTGGTCGATGACATGTTTGAAACAATGTATGAAGCACCCGGCATCGGCCTGGCTGCGACCCAGGTCAACGTGCACAAACGCGTGGTGGTCATGGACCTCTCCGAAGACCGCAGCGAGCCACGGGTGTTCATCAACCCCGAGTTTGAAGTCCTGACTGACGAGATGGGCCAGTATCAGGAAGGCTGCCTCTCGGTACCGGGCTTCTACGAAAACGTCGATCGCCCGCAGCGCGTGAAGATCCACGCACTGGACCGTGACGGCCAGCCTTATGAGCTCATCGCCGACGGCCTGCTGGCGGTGTGCATTCAGCACGAATGCGATCACCTCAATGGCAAGTTGTTCGTCGACTACCTGTCCACGCTCAAACGCGACCGGATCAAGAAGAAGCTGGAAAAACTACATCGCCAGCACGCTTGATTCCCTTCTTCCAAAGGCTTGCTGCGGCAAGCCTTTTTCTTTTGCGAGACTTCTCACATGACTGAGCCACTGCGCATCGTCTTTGCCGGCACCCCCGAATTTGCCGCTGAACACCTCAAGGCCCTGCTCGACAGCCCTTATGAGATCGTTGCGGTCTACACCCAGCCGGACCGTCCGGCGGGCCGTGGGCAAAAGCTGATGCCAAGCCCGGTCAAGCAACTCGCCGAGCAGCACAACATTGCCGTTTTGCAGCCACCGACCCTGCGCGACGCAGCGGCCCAGGCTGAACTTGCGGCTCTGAAGCCGGACTTGCTGGTGGTGGTGGCGTACGGCCTGATCCTGCCGCAAGTGGTGCTGGATATCCCACGCCTGGGCTGCATCAACAGCCACGCTTCGTTGCTGCCACGCTGGCGCGGTGCGGCGCCGATTCAGCGCGCCGTCGAAGCCGGTGATACCCAAAGCGGTGTGACGGTGATGCGTATGGAAGCAGGCCTGGACACTGGGCCGATGCTGCTCAAGGTCACCACCCCGATCAGCGCCGACGACACCGGCGGCAGCCTGCATGACCGTCTCGCCGAGATGGGCCCGCCGGCCGTGGTTCAGGCCATCGCCGGTCTGGCCGCAGGCACTCTGGAAGGCGAAGTGCAAGACGACAGCCTCGCCACCTACGCTCACAAGCTGAACAAGGACGAAGCGCGCATCGACTGGAACCGTCCGGCCGTCGAGCTGGAACGCCTGGTTCGCGCGTTCAATCCTTGGCCGATCTGCCACAGCACCCTCAATGGCGAAGCCCTGAAAGTCCTCTCTGCGAACCTCGCCGATGGCCAAGGCGCGCCGGGTGAGGTTCTCAGCGCCAGCAAGGACGGCCTGATCGTCGCTTGCGGCGAGCAGGCCTTGTGCCTGACCCGTCTGCAATTGCCCGGCGGCAAGGCGCTGAACTTCAGCGACTTGTTCAATAGCCGCCGCGAGAAATTCGCCGTCGGTACCGTGCTGGGTCAAGCGGTGGATGCCCAATGAACCCGCGTCTGGCCGCCGCCAAAGCCCTGACGGCTGTACTCAACGGTAAAGCCTCACTCAACAGCTCCTTGCCGACGCAACTGGACAAGGTGGAAATACGTGATCGTGGTTTCACCCAGGATCTGGCCTTCGGCACCGCCCGCTGGCAACCGCGCTTATCGGCGTTGGCGGCCAAGCTGCTGCAAAAGCCGTTCAAGGCTGCAGACGCCGATGTCGAGGCGTTGCTGTTGGTCGGTCTCTACCAATTGCTCTACACCCGCGTGCCGGCCCACGCCGCCATCGGCGAAACCGTCGGTTGCGCTGAAAAGTTGAAAAAACCCTGGGCCAAGGCCCTGCTCAACGCAGTGCTGCGCCGTGCTCAGCGCGAAAGCGAAGCGCTGCTGAGCGAGCTGGAACACGACCCGGTGGTGCGCACCGCCCATCCGCGCTGGCTGCAAAAATCCCTCAAGGCCTTCTGGCCTGAACAGTGGGAAGCCATCTGCGCGGCGAACAACGCCCATCCGCCGATGATTCTGCGGGTCAATCGCCGCCACCATTCTCGCGATGCTTATCTCAAGCTGCTGAGCGACGCCGGTGTTGTCGGCAAACCTTGCCTCTACAGCCAGGACGGCATTGTCCTCGACGAGCCGGGTGATGTACGCAACCTGCCGGGCTTCGCCGAAGGCTGGATCAGCGTGCAGGACGAAGCCGCGCAACTGGCCGCCGACCTGCTGGACCTGGCGCCGGGCCAACGAGTGCTCGACGCCTGCTGCGCCCCGGGCGGCAAGACCTGCCACATCATGGAAATCGAACCGAAACTGGCCGGTGTGGTGGCGGTGGATCTGGAAGCCAAGCGCCTGGTGCGAGTGCAAGAGAACCTTGAGCGTCTTGGCCTCAGCGCTGAGCTGATTGCCGCCGATGGTCGCGACACCGCTGCCTGGTGGGACGGCAAGCCGTTCCAGCGGATTCTGCTGGACGCGCCATGCTCGGCCACCGGGGTGATCCGCCGTCACCCGGACATCAAACTGACCCGTCAACCTGACGACATCGCCGCGTTGGCCGTGCTGCAAGGCGAACTGCTCGACGCCCTGTGGCCGACCCTCGACGTCGGCGGCATCCTGCTGTATGCCACCTGCTCGACCTTGCCGACCGAGAACACCGAAGTCATCGAAGCCTTCCTCACCCGTACCCCGGGCGCTCGTGAGTTGGACATCGCCGGCCAGCTCGGGCAGCCTGCAGCAGGTCTGAAACAACCCCACGGCCGGCAGTTGCTGGCACAAGAGGGCGGCCATGACGGTTTTTACTACGCCAAGCTGATCAAGATCGCCGCTGCACGCGGTTAACCGGTTTCAAGGGAGTGAGTGGATGAAAATCATCATCCTCGGCGCAGGGCAGGTCGGCGGTACGCTGGCGGAACACCTGGCCAGCGAAGCCAACGACATCACCGTGGTCGACACGGACGGCGAACGCTTGCGCGATCTCGGTGATCGGCTCGATATCCGCACCGTGCAAGGCCGCGGCTCGTTCCCGACAGTGCTGCGTCAGGCTGGCGCCGACGATGCCGACATGCTGGTGGCGGTGACCAGCAGCGACGAAACCAACATGATCGCCTGTCAGGTCGCCCACACCCTGTTCCACACCCCGACCAAAATCGCTCGCGTGCGCGAAGCCGCCTACTTGACTCGCGCCGGCCTGTTCGACAACGACGCCATTCCGGTCGACGTGTTGATCAGTCCGGAACAGGTCGTCACTAATTACATCAAGCGCCTGATCGAACATCCCGGTGCCTTGCAAGTGATCGACTTCGCTGAAGGCAAGGCGCAACTGGTGGCGGTCAAGGCTTACTACGGCGGACCGCTGGTGGGTCAGCAACTGCGGCAGTTGCGCGAGCACATGCCCAATGTCGAAACCCGTGTTGCAGCCATCTTCCGCCGTGACCGACCGATCCTGCCCCAGGGCGATACGATAATTGAGGTCGACGATGAAGTATTTTTCATCGCCGCAAAAGCGAATATTCGTGCAGTAATGAGTGAAATGCGCCGCCTCGATGAAAGCTACAAACGCATCGTGATTGCTGGTGGCGGGCAGATTGGCGAGCGCTTGGCCGAAGCCATCGAAAGCCGTTATCAGGTGAAGATCATCGAGATGAACCCGGCGCGTTGCCGCCACCTCTCCGATACCCTCGACAGCACCGTGGTGTTGCAGGGCAGCGCATCAGACCGCGACTTGCTGCTGGAAGAGAACATCGCTGACGCCGATATCTTTCTGGCGCTGACTAACGATGACGAAGCCAACATCATGTCGTCGCTGCTGGCCAAACGCCTGGGCGCGAAAAAGGTGATGACCATCATCAACAACCCGGCCTATGTCGACCTGATCCAGGGTGGCGACATCGATATCGCCATCAGCCCGCAGTTGGCAACCATCGGCACCTTGCTGGCCCACGTGCGTCGCGGCGATATCGTCAGCGTTCACTCGTTGCGCCGTGGTGCAGCGGAAGCCATTGAAGCGATTGCCCATGGCGATGCCAAGTCGAGCAAAGTGATCGGCCGCGCCATCGAAAACATCGGTTTGCCTCCGGGAACCACCATTGGCGCGATTATTCGCGACGAAGAAGTCATCATCGCCCACGATGACACGGTGATCGAGACCGGCGACCATGTGATTCTGTTCCTTGTGGATAAAAAACATATCCGCGATGTGGAGAAGCTGTTCCACGTTGGGCTGAGCTTTTTTTGACCCACACAAATAGATCGTTCCCACGCTCTGCGTGGAAATGCCGCCATGGACGCTCTGCGTCCGCTCCGGATGTGACGCGCAGCGTCACGGGATGCATCCCCATGCGCAGCGTGGGAACGATCATCAACTGAAGGACACTGCCCCATGATCGAATCCCTGGAAAAAATGCTCGCCAAGGGTGTGGATAACTCGCTGCTGCGCTTCGGTCTGGGCAAGGGCTATCTGGATTTGGGCGAGAACGCCAAAGCGGCCGAGCATCTGCAACGCTGTGTGTGTTTCGATCCGAAGTATTCCGCTGCCTGGAAGCTGCTGGGCAAGGCGCATTTGGCGTTGGCGGACTATCCGGCCGCCCGTAAGGCTTGGGAACAGGGGCTCGAAGCCGCGCGCGCTCATGGCGACAAACAGGCGGAAAAGGAAATGACGGTGTTTTTGAAGAAGCTTGATCGCCAGGCTAAGTGATCAAAAAACAGTCAGTTCAGAGATAACGCAGTCCTATGCCTTCGGCGTCGACCTGTACCACTTCCATACTCACCCACGGCGCAGCCACCGGCAAGTCTTGCACCTGCCCATAGACCACCGCGCCCTTGGTCAACGCCGAGAGTGCCGGATGTTTCACGTATACGCTGCTGGCCGAGAGATTGCGTGTCTGGCCCAGGCACTCGCCAAAGCTTTCGTGCTGGATTTTAATGCGAAAGGATTTGCGGTGATCGGACATCTGCTGCGCCCTTGTTCAAACTGCTGTGGATAACATTGAATCCAAAACTATCCACAGATCATGCCAGTTAGCTGTAGGCGCGAGGCCTGCCCGGGATAAGACTCAGTACCAGCGCGCCTCGCCCGCCGGACGTTTCTTGAAGCGCTTCATGCTCCACATGTATTGGCTCGGATAAGCCCGCACGTATTTCTCGACGACCTGGCTCATCGCCGCGCAGGAAGTCTCGGTATCGGTGCTGTACATGGCTTCTGGCGCGGCTTCGAGGATCACTTTGTAGCCAGAACCGTCGGGCAGGCGCAGGGCATGCAGGAACACACCGACCGCTTTGCCGCCCGCGAGCATGTTCGGCACGAATTTGCTGGTCAGCGCCTTGGTCGCGAAGAACGGCACGAAAATCCCGGCGGATTCGGCCGGTTCCGGGTCAGCCGGGATGCCCACCGCACCACCTTTGCGCACTTCCTTGATAACGCTGAGGATGCCTTCCTTGGTGGACGCCGCGACGCGGTTGCCCAATTGCACCCGCTGCTTGCGCAGCAACTCATCCACAGCCTTGAGTTTGGGTGGCCGATAGAAAATGATCGGTTTGCACTGACTGCAATAGAAGTGATTCAACACTTCCCAGTTGCCGAGGTGGCTGGTGATACCGACCACGCCCTTGCCTGAGGCCAACGCTTCTTTCAGTACATCCAGACCTTCGACTTCACGCACCAGGTCGATAGAGCGTTGGGCAGGCCAGATCCAGGCACAGGCGCTTTCGGTCAGCGACTTGCCAATATCCATCAGGCTTTGCCCGACCAGACGCTCACGCTCGGCGGCGTCCATCTCCGGGAAACATTTGGCGAGGTTGATGCGCACCACGTCGCGGGAACGGCTGGGGGTTTTCCACATGACCCAGCCAATTGCCGCGCCTACCGCTTGCACCGCCCGCCACGGGAGCAGGGCAAACAACCGCAGAGCGCCTACCAGCAAGGCGCCTTTAAACTTATCCACAGGTCACTCCTGATCTTCTGAACCGACGTAATGATCCGTATCGCGAGCCGGCTATTCTAACCGCCCACTGCGCAAGATGGCGTAGCGATCACAATCGGTGGTGTGATCCATGACCATGCCCGAGGCCTGCATCAGGGCATAGCAAATGGTCGGGCCGACAAACGTGAAGCCGGCTTTCTTCAAACCTTTGCTCATCGCTTCGGCCTCGGGCGTCACGGCCGGCACTTCGCTGCGATCCTTGAAATGATTGATCTTCGGAACGCCGCCGACAAACGACCAGAGCAGCGCCACCGGGTCTTCCAGCGCCATCCAGGCCTGGGCATTGCGCCGGGCGGCATTGAGTTTGAGACGGTTGCGAATGATCCCCGGATCGAGCATCAAATCGTCGATTTCGGCGTCGCTCATCTGCGCCACGCGCTGCACGTCGAAGCCGAACAGCGCCTCACGGTAGCGTTCGCGTTTCCTCAGCACGGTGATCCATGACAGACCGGCCTGGAACCCTTCGAGCAAAAGCAACTCGAACAAGCGCTGCGCATCGCGTAGCGGTACGCCCCACTCTTGATCGTGATAAGCCATGTACAGCGGATCTTCGGAACACCAAAAGCAGCGTGGCATAAGGCTCCAGGGGGCGTGCGGACGAACGAATCGGGTATACTCCCGCTCTTTAAATCGCAGCCCAAGAAACAGGTGAATTTCGTGAGCCAGCCTACGCCAGCCGTGCGTACCTTCCAAGACTTGATCCTCGCCCTCCAGCAATACTGGGCCGAGCAAGGTTGTGTGGTACTTCAGCCCTACGATATGGAAGTAGGCGCCGGCACTTTCCATACCGCCACGTTTCTGCGCGCCATCGGCCCGGAAACCTGGAACGCCGCTTATGTGCAGCCCAGTCGTCGCCCGACTGACGGCCGCTACGGCGAAAACCCGAACCGTCTGCAGCACTACTACCAGTTCCAGGTAGTCCTGAAGCCGAACCCGGACAATTTCCAGGAACTGTACCTGGGCTCGCTCAAGCACGTGGGCCTTGACCCATTGGTGCACGACATCCGTTTCGTCGAAGACAACTGGGAATCGCCGACCCTCGGCGCCTGGGGTCTGGGCTGGGAAGTCTGGCTCAACGGCATGGAAGTGACCCAGTTCACCTACTTCCAGGCAGCGGGCGGCATCGAGTGCTACCCAGTGACCGGCGAGATCACCTACGGTCTCGAGCGTCTGGCCATGTACCTGCAAGGCGTGGATTCGGTCTACGATCTGGTCTGGGCTGACGGTCCGTTCGGCAAAGTGACCTACGGCGATGTGTTCCACCAGAACGAAGTGGAGCAGTCGACCTACAACTTCGAACACGCCAACGTCGAGAAGCTGTTCGAACTGTTCGACTTCTATGAAAGCGAAGCCAAGCGCCTGATCGAGCTCGATCAACCGCTGCCACTGCCAAGCTATGAAATGGTGCTGAAGGCCTCGCACACCTTCAACCTGCTGGATGCACGCCGGGCGATCTCGGTGACGGCGCGTCAGCAATACATTCTGCGTGTACGCACCCTGGCGCGTTCCGTTGCGCAAGCCTACTTGCTGGCTCGTGCCAAGCTGGGCTTCCCGATGGCGACCCCGGATTTGCGTGATGAAGTGTTGGCTAAGCTGGAGGCTGCACAATGAGTGCTCAAGATTTCCTGGTTGAACTGGGCACCGAAGAGCTGCCACCCAAGGCCCTGAACACCTTGGCCGATGCGTTCCTCGCCGGTATCGAGAAGGGCCTGCTGGCCGCTGGCCTGGGCTTTGAAGCCAAGCAGGTCTACGCCGCACCGCGTCGTCTGGCCGTGCTGATCACCAAACTGGCCACCCAACAGCCGGATCGCAGCATCAACCTCGACGGCCCGCCACGTCAGGCCGCCTTCGATGCCGAAGGCAACCCGACCCAGGCCGCCCTGGGCTTCGCCAAGAAGTGCGGCGTTGACCTGAGCGAAGTCGATCAGAGCGGTGCGAAACTGCGCTACAGCCAACGTATCGAAGGCAAGCCGACCGCCAGTCTGCTACCGACTATCGTCGAGGACTCCCTGAACGACCTGCCGATTCCGAAGCGCATGCGCTGGGGCGCTCGCAAGGAAGAATTCGTTCGCCCGACGCAGTGGCTGGTGATGCTGCTCGGTGACCAGGTCATCGACTGCACCATCCTTGCTCAGAAGGCCGGTCGCGACTCCCGTGGTCACCGCTTCCATCACCCGCAAAGCGTGCGCATCACTTCGCCTGCCAACTACCTGAACGACCTGCGCGCCGCTTACGTATTGGCCGATGCCAATGAGCGCCGCGAGCTGATCAGCAAGCGCACCACCGAGCTGGCAACGATGCAGGAAGGCACTGCGATCGTGCCGCCGAGCCTGCTCGACGAAGTGACCGCGCTGGTGGAATGGCCAGTGCCGCTGGTGTGCTCGTTCGAGGAGCGTTTCCTCGATGTGCCGCAAGAAGCCCTGATCACTACCATGCAGGACAACCAGAAGTACTTCTGCCTGCTGGATGCCGACGGCAAGTTGCTGCCACGTTTCATTACCGTGGCCAACATCGAGAGCAAAGACCCGCAGCAGATCATCGACGGTAACGAGAAAGTGGTTCGCCCACGCCTGACCGACGCCGAATTCTTCTTCAAGCAAGACAAGAAGCAGAAACTCGAAGACTTCAACCTGCGCCTGCAGAACGTGGTGTTCCAGGAAAAACTCGGCAGCGTCTATGACAAGGCCGAGCGCGTTTCCAAACTTGCCGCGTTCATCGCGCCACACATTGGCGGCAACGCTCAATGGGCGGCGCGGGCCGGCCTGTTGTCCAAGTGTGATCTGGCAACCGAGATGGTCGGTGAGTTCCCGGAGATGCAAGGTGTCGCCGGTTACTACTACGCCCTCAACGATGGAGAGCCGCAAGACGTCGCACTGGCGCTGAACGAGCAATACATGCCGCGCGGTGCCGGCGCTGAACTGCCGACCACCCTGACCGGTGCGGCCGTGGCGATCGCCGACAAGCTCGACACCCTGGTCGGCATCTTCGGTGTCGGCATGCTGCCAACCGGTAGCAAAGACCCGTATGCCCTGCGTCGTGCCGCGCTCGGCGTGTTGCGGATCCTGATCGACAAGAAGCTCGAGCTGGACCTGACCGACGCCGTGGCCTTCGCCGTCGCCGCGTTCGGCGCCAAGGTCAAGGCTGCCGGCCTGGCTGATTCGGTGCTGGAGTTCATCTTCGACCGTCTGCGTGCCCGTTACGAAGACGAAGGCGTGGATGTCGCCACCTACCTCTCGGTACGTGCCCTGAAACCGGGTTCGGCTCTGGACTTCGATCAGCGCGTGCAAGCGGTGCAAGCGTTCCGCAAATTGCCGGAAGCGGCTGCATTGGCTGCCGTGAACAAGCGCGTATCGAACCTGCTGAGCAAGGCCGAAGGCTCGATCCCGAGCACCGTCGAAGCCAAGTACTTCGACAACGCCAATGAATTCTCGCTGTACTCGGCGATCCAGCAGGCTGATCAGGCGGTCCAGCCAATGGCTGCGGCGCGTCAGTACAGTGAATCGCTGGCGCGTCTGGCAGCGTTGCGCGAGCCGGTCGATGCGTTCTTCGAAGCCGTGATGGTTAATGCTGAAGACGCCAAGGTGCGTGCCAACCGTTATGCGTTGCTGGCACGTTTGCGTGGGTTGTTCCTCGGTGTTGCCGATATTTCGCTGCTGGGCTAATGGTTTAAGGAGCGGGGCTTGAAACTGCTGATTCTCGATCGGGACGGGGTGATCAATTACGACTCCGACGCTTATATCAAGTCAGTGGAGGAGTGGATTCCGCTCCCTGGCTCGATCGAAGCCATCGCGCAGTTGAGCAAAGCCGGCTGGACGGTAGCGGTTGCTACCAACCAGTCCGGTATCGCTCGCGGCTACTACGATGTCGCGACCCTGGACGCCATGCACGAGCGCTTGCGCTCGCTGGTGGCGGAGCAGGGTGGCGAACTCGGGCTCGTCGTCTATTGTCCTCACGGACCCGATGAAGGCTGCGATTGCCGCAAGCCGAAACCCGGCATGCTCAAAACCATCGCCGCTCATTACGACGTGGCGCTGACCAGCCTATGGTTTGTCGGCGACAGTCTCGGTGACCTGGAAGCTGCAAAAGCCGTCGACTCTCAGCCAGTTTTGGTTAAAACCGGGAAAGGCGAAGAGACACTGGGCAAAAACCTACCGGTGGGCACCTTGATTTTTGACGATCTGGCGGCGGTTGCCGCAGAACTTGTGCGCAACTGAACTTATCCACAAATAGAGCGCTTCTGACATCCTGACCAAGGACAGTTCCGGAGTGCGCTTTTAATAGGCAAATGCCGCTATGTCGATCCTGCAGGCAATCAGAACTTTCTTCTTTTACCTGCTGCTGGGCACCACCTCGTTGCTCTGGTGCAGCCTCAGCTTTTTTATCGCGCCTTTTTTACCGTTCAAGGCACGTTATCGTTTTATCAACGTGTACTGGTGCCGTTGTGCGCTGTGGTTGAGCAAGGTATTTCTCGATATCCGCTTTGAAGTGAAGGGCGCCGAGAACGTGCCCGAACAGCCATGCGTGATTCTGTCTAACCATCAAAGTACCTGGGAGACGTTCTTCCTCTCGGCCTACTTTCAGCCCTTGAGCCAGGTGCTCAAGCGCGAGTTGCTCTATGTGCCGTTTTTCGGCTGGGCCATGGCCATGTTGCGTCCGATTGCCATCGACCGTGACAACCCCAAGGCAGCGCTCAAGCATGTGGCCAAGAAGGGCGACGAGCTGCTCAAGGATGGTGTCTGGGTGCTGATCTTCCCGGAAGGCACGCGTGTTCCATTCGGCACACTCGGCAAGTTTTCCCGGGGCGGTACGGCGTTAGCGGTCAACGCTGCACTACCGGTTCTGCCGATTGCGCACAACGCCGGCAAGTTCTGGCCGAAGACCGGCTGGGCTAAAAAGGCTGGCACTATCACAGTGGTCATCGGCGCACCGATGTATGCCGAAGGCGCCGGGCCGCGTGCGATTGCCGAACTCAATGACCGGGTTGCAGCCTGGAACGAGCAGGCTCAACGAGACATGGGCTCCCTGCCGCCCATCACCGCTGAACCGGAAAAAATGGCTGTCTGAGATTTTGTGGATAACCTGTGTACCGTTTTGTTGAAAACCGCCTGTTTCATCAAATAACTATATGATTTATATAGATATTTCTTAAGCTAATAAAACGACAAAAAACGTGCATAAGTTTTTATGGCAATAAAAAAACCGGTCCTTGAGACCAATGCCAGTCAGTTAAGGCATTACGCGAACCGTAGCAGCTGGCGAAGCCTGCGTCCGGCTGCGCAGCAGTCGTAAAACAGTCACTGCGGTATTCCAGACAAATCGTGGAAGCAGGATTTGCGACGGCTTCGCCGCCGGACGCAGCCTTCGGCAGCTGCTACGGGGGACAGTGCTGAACTTAAAATTCCTTAACTGACCGGCATTAGTCCTTGAGACCGGTTTTCTTTGCCTGTTGAATATCACTCCTCCAGCAGGGGAAGCTGAAGACTGAAGGTGGTGCCTTGCCCCACCATGCTTTCACAGAAAATCCTTCCGCCATGCCGATCGACGACTGCTTTGACCATTGAAAGCCCCAGCCCCAGACCATCACTGCCTTGGGCCGAAGCAAATCGTTGGTACTGGCTGAACAGCCGAGGCAGCTCATCGGCGGCGATACCTTTGCCCTGATCCGCGATCTCGCAGCTCAACCAGCCTTCAATGCAACTCATATGCACCGTGATACGCGAACCTGCCGGGCTGTATTTGATGGCGTTTTCCAGCAGATTGAACAGTGCACGGGTCAGCAGGGATTGGTCAGCCGAGACCATCCCTTCCGCCTCTTCATCCAGATCGTGAACAAGCTGAACATTCTTTAGCTGGGCGATGGTTATGGCCTGATCGAATGCATCCAGTATCAGCATCGCGAATATGCTTGGCTCGAATTGATAGGCCTCCGACTCGGCTTTCGCCAACTGCACAAACGCCTCGGTAAGGCTCAAGGCTCTGCGCACTTGCAGCTCGATCTGGTTGAACATCTGTGAATCGCCAGGCGCTTGGTGGCGTTGTATATCGAGTAAGGCCAGGATTGCCGAATGCGGTGCACGCAAGTCATGGGAAAGAAAGCGCAACAGCACCGCCCGTTGCTGCTCGGCATCGCGCTCGACGCTCAAGTCAGTGAGGCTGAGCAACCAGCCAATCGCCATCTCGCCTCCCACCGGTAACAGCGCAGCCAGGTCCAGGCGCAAGCTACGCTCCTGCGTGTCGCGGAACTCGACAATCTCCAGCGCCGACAACGGCGGCCGTGCGCCATCGATCAAGCTTGGGTAGCCGAGACTGGCCAGTTGATCGAGCAGGTTTTCGCCAACCAGGCTATTGGAGAACAATGCGCGGGCATTGCGGTTTGCCAGCAGGATCTGCCCATGCGGATCGCTGATCAGCGTGGCGACCGGAAGATACTCCAGCCCGTCGGCGATAAAGCGACGCGTGTCACGGGTGCGGGTCATGGCCTGTTCCAGCGCGACAATCTGCTCCTGCAGCCGATCTCCAGCCGGGGCCTGAGTACGGCGGCGTTCCGGGAGCACCTTGGGCTCACTGTCGAGGCGCGCCAGTTCCCAGCCGAAGTAGGCCAGCACAACGCTCAAGCGACGCCAGTTCCAGATCAGATAACCCAGTAATAACCCCAGCAGGCTGGCGGCCGGTGACCACCACCAGCCCAGTCGCAACAACAGGCAGGACGCCAGCAGAGCACCTCCCATGCAACCCAGAGTCAGCCAAAGCGCATGCCGTGGACGTAACAACAGCAAGCCAAGCAGAAACGCAACGACGGACAACGACAGCGCAATCGCCAAGCCATCGCCCAAGGGGACGATGCAGCGCTTTTGCAACAAGCCATTAAGAATATTGGCCTGTATCTCGATGCCGGGTGTCGTTCCGAGACTCGCCGACTGCGGCGTGACATAACGGTCTCCCAGACCCGGGGCGGTGGAGCCAATCAGGATCAAGCGATCACGCAGCAACTCGGGGGGGACTTCGCCCCGCAACACGCTGACGTAAGGGACGCTGGGGAAACCGGCGTTGGCACTGATGAAAGGAACAAGAATCCTATAGGCTCGCTCCCAACCCTGAGCCGTCAACGAGGAGGGCGAGCCCGGCATCTGCTTATCGATAGGCTGGGTCAACTCATAGAGAAGCCAGGCCAGTTGGGCCCTTGGATTGTGCGCAGGTCCTTCGCGCAAATACACACTGCGCACGATGCCATCGGCATCCGCCTCGGCGTTGATATGCCCGATACCCTTGGCGCAGCTGCGTAGCGGTGGTACCGGTTCGATTTCGCCAAGAGATTGCCCGTAACGGGCGACACCTTCCCGAAGCAACGGCACGAAGACATTCCCGGCTCGGCAGAGCGCCTGGGCCAGGCGTTGGTCGTTTTCCGGAACGCTGGCCGGCTCGCTGAAGATGACGTCGAACAAGACACCCTTGGCATTCGCCGCACTGAGCCGATCCAGTAACTGTGCGTGCAGGTCGCGGGGCCATGGCCACTGGCCAAGCTGCTGCAGGCTGTAGTCGTCGATGGTAACGATGAGAATTTTCGGGTCGACGGGCAACGGGCTCAAGCGACGCAGGCTGTCATACAAAAGATTGTTCAGCGTCAGACCGTGGCTCAGGGACAAGACGGCCGTCAAGGGCAGCAGGATCAAACTGACCCACAACCATTCACGCACCAGGCCGCGAAACAGATGCTGGGCCTGAGTCGATTCACGGCTATCGGCCCCTTGCCAGCCCTTCATCGGAAGAATGCCGAGGCGTTATTGGGCACGAGTCGTACGGGGGTAATAGAAAATGTCATACACCCCAGTATCTCCTTCCAGCCCGTGCTCGTCGAACGCAGAGAGACGGACATGGTAGAAAAATGCCTTCAGGCCACTGAAGTTAACTTCGGGTGTGCTGGAAAACTGTTCCTGCTTAATGTTCAAGAAGTCGGTGTCGGTCGCGACCTGGGCTCGATAGCGCTTAGCCCCCTCCAGAGGTTTCATGATCAACTTCCAGACTGGCGTATCACCCTGTTGGCCGGCCTGCCCCATCAGCTGGGGGGCAGGTAACAAGTCGACCGGGGTCAGCTTGCCTTCTTTCTGAATTCGCAAACCTTGCCGTGCCATGACCTGAGCTTCGTCAGCGACAGGTGCTACCGTTTTTTTGGTGGGAGGCTTGGTCGAGCTTCTTTTTACAGCATCTATAGCGCTGCCATCCCGATTGACTGCGACCTGACCATTGAGCACTTCAATCAGTGACAGCCCATCGTCATTGCGCACACGGAAATGCGTGCCTCGCACCCCTAGCACGCCGACCGGGGTCACTATCTGGAAGCGGTCGTAGTCGCTCGCACGCTTGATCACATAGGACTCGACCTGACCTTGCTCAAGAATGACCTGTGGAATGGAGCGTTCTTCATTCAGGTGCAACGTAACCTGAGAACTTGAGGGCAGAACCACGCGAGATCCATCGCCCAGAGACAAGCTGACGAAAGCCGAAGGGGAAGTCTTCACGCCTTCCTGTTCGTCAATGTTCATGCCTTCTTCCAGAGGCACCTGATTCCCTTTGGTATCGAGTTTCCAGGCCTCGCCGGTCAGGTGCTCAACGGTGGCCGGCAGTGGCTGACCACGACACTGTTGGTTTTCATCGATATAAGGCAAACGTTTGACGGCGAAAAAGGCTGCCGACGCGGGCTGTACGAACAGACTCATGAACCCGCCAAGAAGCAACAGGCAGGAGCCCAGGCGTCGAAATTGCAAAGAGGTAATTTGTTTCATTGGATTTGCTTTCACGCTCTTCTGGAAGTCGGGCCAGGAAAACTGTTTCATCAGCCTTACACACCATACCTGACCGGGCTCAGTGGCAGATAGCCATAATCAGGCTAGCCCTTCACGTGAGGCTGCAGAAGTCGAGATAAGGGAGATGTGTCAGCCTCGCTGATTGAGCGAGGGATGACACATCCCTGTGTCGCAGTCAGATCTAAGGTTCGACCCGGCTTTCCAGCGTGAGCAAGCACTCCATTTTTCCCCCCTACCGCAGATCCCAAGCAAGCTCGCGATCCGGTGCCCGCCAGATCGACGGAAACACTCCCTGTGTCGGAGCATTTCCTATGCCCCAGTGTGCCACTCAGCGATAAGGAATTTACCTACTGACAAAGCGCATAAAGTCGGTTTGCAATATTTGTTCAGAATTCTGAATCCGGGTTCAGAACACCCAACGCTGTTGTTCTTCACGCAGAATCGGCTGTGTGGTCTGGCTAAACTCAGCCTGTGGATAATTCACGGGAGCGAATCCTCGTAATTCATCGGGGCTGAAATACCATTCAGTTATTACTTCATTGACGTGAGATACGGTCGTGGACTGCTTGGCTCCCAACCCGAGTCCCAGGTATGCAGCGAGAACCAGCGATGTCAGCCTGGTTAAATCCCTGCCATTTACAACCTTCGCGATCTGTTTTCGACCTATACGAAGCATGTTGTTCCCCATGTCCTTTTCCTTGAGGGTTTCGGTATCGTTCTGCGGAAAAAACACTGGCAATAACAGTGCTCCTGTCAGCTACCGGCCAATTGACATCAGCGTACCGAGCCGTAAGGATGCTCGAGCAAATTCCCATAATTGTTCAGATTCGAACTATCAGCCTAAACTCAGCGCCGTAGGACGTTTCAAAAAGCAATCGCACTCTCCGAGATGAAGGAACTACCCTGCATGCGTGTCGCAATATTGGATGACGAGCCCGCCGAGCTACGGCGGGTGGAACAGACACTGCGACAGATCCCGGCCACGAGAGAACAACCCTGGACGTTGCACAGCTTTGAACGAGGCGAAGATTTGCTGCGTCAGTTACGACGAGAAACATTCGATCTGTTGATCCTCGACTGGCAACTGCCCGACCTCAGTGGTTTGTCACTGCTGCGCTGGACTCGCGAACACATGGAAGCGCCACCAGCTGCGATCATGCTCACTAGCCGCGACGCGGAGAGCGACATCGTTCAGGCACTGAATGCGGGAGCCGACGATTACGTCAGCAAGCCGTTCCGACCCAACGAGCTCAAGGCGCGGGTGTCGGCTGTATTGCGCCGGCATGGCCTGCAACGTTCAACGGCTAACGAAGTGCAGAGCTTCAATGATCTCGAATTCGACGATGCTGAATTGACCGTCACCCGTGCCGGTAAGCCCATCAGTTTTACCGAGCGCGAATACCGCCTGGCACGCTGCCTGTTTGCCAACCTGGGCCGCCCGTTATCCCGGGAATATCTCTACGAGCGTTTCTGGACCCATGAAGAGATGGTGTCTTCTCGTCCTCTGGATACGCATATCTATCGATTGCGAAACAAGCTAGGCCTGACCGCTGATCGAGGCTGGCAGCTGCTGACCATTTACGGTTACGGCTATCGACTTGAAAGCGTCCATCCCGCGAGCGAGTAGGGCGCAAGCTTTTTCAGTGACATCAACTCAACGCATAAAAAAAGCCAACGCTGAGCGTTGGCTTTTTTTATTTCAGCAGATCACACCTGATCAGAAGTCCAGGTTGGACACCGCCAAGGCGTTGGTTTCGATGAAGTCACGACGTGGCTCAACCGCATCACCCATCAGGGTGTTGAAGATCTGGTCGGCACCGATGGCATCTTCGATCGTCACTTTCAGCATACGACGCACGCTTGGGTCCATGGTGGTTTCCCAAAGCTGGTCCGGGTTCATCTCACCGAGACCTTTGTAGCGCTGGATGGTGTGACGCTTGGTGCTTTCAGCCATCAACCAGTCCAAAGCTTCCTTGAACTCGGTGACGGCTTTCTTGCGCTCGCCGCGTTGAATATATGCGCCTTCGTCCAGCAAGGTGCTCAATTGAGCGCCAAGGGTGACGACAGTCTTGTAGTCATTGCTGCCGAAGAAGTCGCGGTTGAAGGTGATGTAGTTCGACAGGCCGTGGGAGATCAGTTCGACCTCTGGCAGCCAGACGTTACGCTCACGGTCTTCACGCAGGCTGGCTTTGTAGACCAGGCCGGATTTCTCCACAGTGCGCAGACGGACTTCGTACTGGGCCAGCCAATCCTGCATTGCTGCGTGATCGGACAGTTGATCCATGCTCACCGCTGGCAGGTAGATGAAGTGCTCGGTCAGTTCCTGTGGATACAGGCGCGACAAACGCTTGAGAGTCTTCATCACCATGCGGAAGTCATTCACCAGACGCTCAAGCGCTTCACCGGAAATACCCGGAGCTTCTTCGTTCAGGTGCAGGCTCGCGTCTTCAAGCGCCGACTGCGTCATGTACTCTTCCATGGCGTCGTCGTCTTTGATGTATTGCTCTTGCTTGCCTTTCTTCACTTTGTACAACGGTGGCTGAGCGATATAGATGTAGCCACGCTCGATCAGCTCAGGCAACTGACGGAAGAAGAAGGTCAGCAGCAATGTGCGGATGTGCGAACCGTCGACGTCGGCATCGGTCATGATGATGATGTTGTGGTAACGCAACTTTTCGATGTTGTACTCGTCGCGACCGATGCCGCAGCCCAGCGCAGTGATCAAAGTGCCAACCTCTTGCGAGGAAATCATCTTGTCGAAGCGGGCTTTTTCAACGTTAAGGATTTTACCTTTCAGAGGCAGAATCGCTTGAGTCTTGCGGTTACGTCCCTGCTTGGCGGAACCGCCAGCAGAGTCACCTTCCACCAGGTACAGCTCGGAAAGGGCAGGGTCTTTCTCCTGGCAGTCAGCCAGTTTGCCCGGCAGGCCGGCGATATCCAGCGCACCTTTACGACGGGTCATCTCACGGGCTTTACGCGCCGCTTCACGAGCACGTGCGGCGTCGATCATTTTGCCGACAACCAGCTTGGCTTCGTTAGGGTTTTCCAACAGGAAGTCGGAGAAGTACTTGCCCATTTCCTGTTCGACAGCGGTCTTCACTTCGGAAGAAACCAGCTTGTCTTTGGTCTGGGAGCTGAACTTCGGATCTGGCACCTTGACCGAAATAATCGCCGTCAAACCTTCACGGGCATCGTCACCGGTGGTCGCGACTTTATGTTTCTTCGCCAGACCTTCCGCTTCGATGTAGGTATTCAGGTTACGGGTCAGCGCCGAACGGAACCCCACCAGGTGAGTACCGCCATCGCGCTGCGGGATGTTGTTGGTGAAGCACAACAGGTTCTCGTTGAAGCTGTCGTTCCACTGCAGGGCAATTTCTACACCGATGCCATCTTCACGCTGGACGTTGAAGTGGAACACCTGATTGACCGCAGTCCGGTTGGTATTCAGGTATTCAACGAACGCACGCAGACCGCCTTCGTACTTGAACAGTTCTTCCTTGCCGCTGCGTTCATCCTTGAGGACGATACCGACACCGGAGTTCAGGAAAGACAGTTCACGAATCCGCTTGGCCAGGATGTCCCAGCTGAAGTGGATGTTCTTGAAGGTCAGATCAGAGGGTTTGAAGTGAATCTGGGTACCGGTGGATTCGGTCTCACCGACGATTTTCATCGGCTCTTGAGGAACACCGTGAACGTAGGTTTGTTCCCAGATCTTGCCGCTGCGACGAACCGTCAGCACCAGCAACTCGGAAAGAGCGTTCACTACCGAGACACCTACACCGTGCAAACCGCCGGAGACTTTGTAGGAGTTGTCATCGAACTTACCGCCGGCGTGCAGTACGGTCATGATGACCTCGGCTGCCGAAACGCCTTCTTCTTTATGCACGTCTACCGGAATGCCGCGACCGTTGTCGCGTACGGTGATGGACTCGTCCGGGTGGATAATAATGCTGATGTCGTCGCAATGGCCGGCCAAAGCTTCGTCGATCGAGTTATCGACCACCTCGAACACCATGTGGTGCAGACCGCTGCCATCGTCGGTGTCACCAATGTACATACCGGGACGTTTGCGTACGGCATCCAGGCCTTTCAGCACTTTGATGCTGGTTGAGTCGTACGTATTTTCTTCGCTCATGCCTTCACTCCCGATGGTCGTGGGTCTGGGTGATACGGCCCTGTTCCACGTGGAACAGAGCGACTGGCGTTTCCGTCTGCCAGCCTTCCCTCAATAATTCGTGGTCTACACAGGTGATAAACACCTGGCAGCGTAAGTCTTCCAACAAGCGGCAAAGTGCGCGGCGGTGCTGCTCGTCCAGTTCGGACGGCAAGTCATCCACTAGATAAATACATTGGCCACGCCGGGCTTGGCTGACCAAATGCCCTTGGGCAATCCGCAACGCACAGACCACCAACTTCTGCTGACCGCGGGACAAGATATCCGCGGCGTTATGTGCGCCCAATCTAAGGCGCAAATCAGCACGTTGTGGTCCGGCCTGGGTATGTCCCATTTGCTGATCCCGATGAAGGGATGTGGCGAGCACTGCACTCAGCTCTCGCTCCTTATCCCAGCCTCGGTAATAGCTAAGCGTTAAGCCCTCGAGCTCAACCAGTTCGCTTAAGGTCTGTTCAAAGACTGGTTTCAAGGCTTTGATATAAGCGCGGCGGTATTCATCAATTTCAGCGCTGGCCTGGCACAGTTCCCTGTCCCAAACCGCTTGCGAAACGGCGTCAAGTGTACCATGCCGCAGCCATGAGTTTCGCTGCCGAAGGGCCTTCTGCAGCCGCTGCCAAGTGGACATGAAACGTGGTTCCACGTGGAACACACCCCAGTCCAGAAACTGTCGGCGGATTTTTGGAGCGCCTTCCAACAATCGGAAGCTGTCCGGATTGATCAATTGCAATGGCAGTATTTCAGCCAGCTGCGCCGCACTGCGAGCGTTCTGCCCGTCGATGCGGATTTGAAACTCGCCTTGGCGATCACGGGAAATCCCCAAGGCGCTGTGCCCACCCTCAGCCAATTCAACCTGACCAAACACGGTGCACGCCAATTGCTCATATTGAATAACCGGCAACAGACGGGCACTGCGGAACGAACGAGCGAGCCCTAGCAGATGGATGGCTTCCAGAACGCTGGTTTTGCCGCTGCCGTTGGCGCCGTAAAGAATGTTGATGCGAGGGGAAGGGGAGAAGGTCACCGGGTGCAAATTGCGCACCGCGGTGACCGAGACGCGACTGAGGGACATCTAGCTTCTGCTGAACATGATTACAGGCGCATCGGCATAACAACGTAAGCCGAGTCGTCGTTATCGGACTCTTGTACCAACGCACTGCTGTTGGAGTCGGACAGAATCAAACGTACTTGTTCAGTAGTCATCACGCCCAACACATCTAGCAGGTAGCTCACGTTGAAGCCGATTTCCAGCGAGCCGCCGTTGTACTCCACACCGACTTCTTCTTCGGCTTCTTCCTGCTCAGGGTTATTCGCCTGGATCTTCAACTGGCCGTTGGCCAATTGCAGACGAATACCACGGTACTTCTCGTTGGAGAGGATCGCAGTACGGCTGAACGCTTCACGCAACGCCTGACGATCGCCCAGAACGAGTTTGTCACCGCCTTTAGGCAGAACGCGCTCGTAGTCAGGGAACTTGCCATCGACCAGTTTGGAAGTGAAGGTGAATTCACCGGTGGTCGCACGGATGTGATGCTGACCCAGTACGATGCTTACCAGCCCCTCAGGCTCTGTCAGCAAGCGAGCCAGCTCCAGAATACCTTTGCGCGGCACAATCACCTGGTGGCGATCGGTCTGGCCAATATCGGCTTGCATCGAGCACATCGCCAGACGGTGACCGTCGGTAGCCACCGCGCGGATGATGCCGGCGGACACTTCGAGCAACATACCGTTGAGGTAGTAGCGAACGTCCTGCTGAGCCATGGCGAAGCTGGTGCGTTCGATCAAACGACGCAGTTTGCTTTGCGCAAGTGTGCAGGTCAGCGAACCCGGGCCTTCTTCGACAGTCGGGAAATCATTGGCTGGCAACGTGGACAAGGTGAAACGGCTACGGCCGGCTTTCACCACAAGCTTCTGCTCGTCGACCTTGATATCGATCAAGGCGTCGTTTGGCAGGCTCTTGCAGATATCCATCAGCTTGCGTGCAGGAACGGTAATTTCTCCTGACTCGGCAGGCTCTTCGAGTTGCACGCGACCGACCAGCTCGACTTCCAGGTCAGTACCGGTCAGCGACAGTTGCTGGCCTTCGACAACCAACAGCACGTTGGAAAGCACCGGCAAGGTCTGTCGGCGCTCAACGACGCCTGCGACCAGTTGCAGGGGTTTCAACAGGGCTTCGCGTTGAATGGTGAAATGCATGGTCTAGTCCCTTGCCTTAATAAGCTGCGCTGGTCTTCATCAAGTGGTCAGTGTACGCAGCAGGTTCTTGTAGTCCTCGCGGATGTCCGCGTCGGATTCCTTGAGCTCGTTGATCTTGCGGCATGCGTGCAAGACCGTGGTGTGATCTCGGCCACCGAACACATCGCCGATTTCCGGCAGACTGTGGTTGGTCAGCTCTTTGGACAATGCCATCGCTACCTGGCGTGGACGTGCGACCGAGCGCGAACGACGCTTGGACAGCAGATCGGAAATCTTGATCTTGTAGTACTCAGCGACAGTGCGCTGAATATTATCCACAGATACAAGCTTATCTTGCAGTGCCAGCAGGTCTTTCAGGGATTCACGAATCAACTCGATGGTGATGTCGCGGCCCATGAAGTGCGAGTGGGCGATAACACGTTTAAGTGCACCCTCCAGCTCACGTACGTTGGAGCGAATACGCTGGGCAATAAAGAACGCAGCGTCATGGGGCAGATCGACTTTGGCCTGATCGGCTTTCTTCATCAGAATCGCAACGCGGGTTTCCAGTTCCGGCGGCTCCACGGCAACCGTCAACCCCCAACCGAAGCGCGACTTCAAGCGCTCTTCAAGCCCTTCAATCTCTTTAGGGTAACGGTCACTGGTAAGAATGACCTGCTGGCCACCTTCGAGCAGTGCGTTGAACGTGTGGAAGAACTCTTCCTGGGAACGTTCCTTGCGGGCGAAGAACTGGATGTCATCGATCAGCAGCGCATCGACCGAACGGTAGAAGCGCTTGAACTCATTGATTGCGTTGAGCTGCAACGCTTTGACCATGTCCGCGACGAAGCGCTCGGAATGCAGGTACACAACCTTGGCATTCGGGTTCTTCTTTAATAGATGGTTACCCACAGCATGCATCAAGTGGGTTTTACCCAGACCAACCCCACCATAAAGGAAGAGCGGGTTATACCCATGCTTGGGATTGTCCGCGACCTGCCAGGCAGCAGCCCGGGCCAATTGGTTGGACTTACCTTCGACGAAATTCTCGAAGGTGAAGGTGCGGTTCAGGTAACTGGTGTGCTTTAGCGCGCCTTCAACCTGCACGGTGCGCTGCTCGGAGCGTACCGGGGCTTGTTGCGAGCTGGCGCCGGCCATTGGGTCGAAGCTGTCGCGAGAAGGCTCTTCACTGACCTGGGCAACCTTTTGCGTAGAGCGTTTGGCTGGCGCAGTCGGCACCGGGGCATTGACCACAGGTGTCGCCGCAGCCTGGGCTTGAGACGCCGCCGCTGCCAAAGGTGCATTAGGCGCAGCACGAGGTGCCGAGCTGCGTTTGCTACCTATTAATAAGGAAAGCGCAGGCGCCAGGCCATTGCCATGCTCATCAAGTAGCTCGAGCACGCGGCCCAGGTACTTTTCGTTGACCCAATCGAGAACAAAACGATTCGGTGCGTAGACACGCAACTCGTCGCCCTCGGCTTCGACCTGTAGTGGACGGATCCAGGTGTTGAATTGCTGGGCAGGCAGCTCATCGCGCAGAAGCTCCACGCACTGCTGCCAAAGTTCCACTGACACGGATATCCCCTAAGTTGAAAGCCGGTGAGGCAAAAACAGCCGCCATTGTAGCGACCAGACGCACACTTATCCACATGTAGGTTGCTGACAGGTCATGAAGAATCAACGCCTTATCCATAAAAAACACGACCAATGGTATGTGTATAAGCTCTGTGGATAAGCCCGCCTGAGCTCGTTGTACAAGTGGGGGGCAAACCCGGTGGATAACCTGCCTGTGGATAACATGGCATTCCACACACAGCTTATCCGATAGCGCAGCACAGGCAGAACACCGTTTCTCACCATGGTTGTCATTCTCTGTACATCAAGTGATATAAGGCTTTAAGGTACTTATCCACAGATGCCGGCGGCCCTAGCTTTTATAAGCTTTACAGAAAAGCTTTAAATAATTCCCTTCTTTATTTCTATATCTGGCCACCCTCTGTCAGACGGCAAAAACCCACAGACATCTAATTTAAGGAAAAGCTGGTTGGAAATTGACCTAGAGGCTTGCTTTCTCTAGAATCGCCGGTCTCTTAAAACGGGGGCCATTCCGGCCCGTTGTGGACGAACCAGGTAACACGACATGAAACGTACTTTCCAACCAAGCACCATCAAACGCGCCCGTACTCACGGCTTCCGTGCTCGCATGGCTACCAAAAACGGCCGTGCAGTCCTGTCGCGTCGCCGCGCCAAAGGTCGTGCGCGTCTGGCAGTTTGATAATCCGGTACTGGTGGTGAGTCAGGACTTCAGTCGGGAAAAGCGTCTGCTTACACCCCGGCATTTCAAGGCAGTCTTTGACTCCCCCACCGGCAAGGTTCCGGGGAAAAATCTCCTGCTCCTTGCGCGTAACAACGATCTGGATCACCCCCGTCTGGGGTTAGTGATCGGCAAGAAGAGCGTAAAGCTCTCCGTTGAGCGCAATCGCCTCAAACGTCTGATGCGCGAATCGTTTCGCCTCCACCAGGATTCTCTGGTCGGTTGGGACATCGTTATCGTCGCGCGCAAAGGTTTGGGTGACGTAGAAAACCCCGAATTGATTCAGCATTTCGGCAAACTCTGGAAACGTCTGGCACGCAGCAAGCCGGTACCAGCAGTCAAAACCGAAACTGTAGGGGTAGACAGTCCCGATGCGTAAACTGGCACTCGTTCCGATCCAGTTTTACCGCTATGCCATTAGTCCTCTGATGGCCAGTCACTGTCGTTTCTACCCCAGTTGTTCCTGCTACGCGTACGAAGCCATAGAAAATCATGGCCTTCTGCGCGGTGGCTGGCTGGCCTTTCGTCGTTTAGGTCGCTGTCATCCGTGGAATCCCGGTGGTTATGACCCGGTTCCATCTATCCCTACCTCCCGTTCTTCTTCGATGGCCGAGTAATCATGGATATTAAACGCACGATCCTGATCGTCGCCCTGGCAATCGTGTCCTACGTTATGGTTCTTAAATGGAACCAGGACTATGGTCAGGCTGCCCTGCCGACTCAGAATGTTGCCGCCAGTACTACCGCACCGGGCCTGCCGGAAACGGCGACTGGCAATAACGCCTCCGTTAGTGACGACATTCCACGCGCGGCAAGCGATACCAGTGCACCAGCCGAAGCTCCAGTGGCTGCAAGCAAAGACCTCATCCAGATCAAAACGGATGTGCTCGACCTGGCTATCGATCCACAAGGTGGTGATATCGCCCAGCTGAAGCTGCCGCTGTATCCACGTCGTCAGGATCACCCGGAAATTCCATTCCAGCTGTTCGATAACGGCGGTGAGCGGACCTATCTGGCGCAAAGCGGTCTGATCGGGACCAACGGTCCGGATGCCAGTTCATCGGGTCGCCCGGTATTCTCGTCCGAGAAGAAGACTTATCAACTGGCTGACGGTCAGGACCAACTGATCGTCGACCTGAAATACAGCGCCGGCGGCGTCAATTACATCAAACGCTTCACCTTGAAGCGTGGTCTGTACGATGTAGGCGTTTCCTACCTGATCGACAACCAAAGCGCTCAGCCTTGGTCCGGTGCAATGTTCGCGCAATTGAAGCGTGACAACAGCGCCGATCCTTCTTCCAGCACTGCTACCGGCACCGCTACTTACCTGGGCGCTGCCCTGTGGACAAGTTCCGAGCCGTACAAGAAAGTGTCGATGAAGGACATGGACAAAGGCTCGCTGAAAGAAACCGTTCAAGGTGGTTGGGTTGCCTGGTTGCAGCACTACTTCGTGACTGCGTGGATTCCGGCGAAAGGCGAAAGCAACATCGTCCAGACCCGTAAAGACAGCAAAGGTAACTACATCATTGGTTACACTGGCCCGGCGTTGACCGTTGCGCCAGGCGCCAAGGCTGAAACGACCGCTACGCTTTATGCCGGTCCGAAAAGCCAGGCCGTACTCAAAGAGTTGTCCCCAGGCCTGGAATTGACTGTCGACTACGGCATTCTGTGGTTCATTGCCCAGCCGATCTTCTGGTTGCTGCAACATATCCACGCGCTGGTCGGTAACTGGGGCTGGTCGATCATCTTCCTGACCATGCTGATCAAAGGGCTCTTCTTCCCGCTGTCGGCAGCCAGTTACAAATCCATGGCACGCATGCGTGCAGTAGCGCCGAAATTGGCGGCTCTGAAAGAGCAACATGGTGATGACCGGCAGAAACTGTCGCAGTCGATGATGGAGTTGTACAAGAAAGAGAAGATCAACCCGCTGGGTGGATGCTTGCCGATTCTTGTGCAAATGCCGGTTTTCCTCTCGCTGTACTGGGTTCTCCTGGAAAGCGTGGAAATGCGCCAGGCACCCTTCATGCTGTGGATTACTGACCTGTCGATCAAGGATCCGTTCTTCATTCTGCCGATCATCATGGGTGCCACCATGTTCATCCAGCAGCAGTTGAACCCGACTCCTCCGGATCCGATGCAGGCCAAGGTGATGAAGCTGATGCCTATCATCTTCACCTTCTTCTTCCTGTGGTTCCCGGCTGGTCTGGTGCTGTACTGGGTGGTCAACAACTGTCTGTCGATCACACAACAGTGGTACATCACGCGTAAGATCGAAGCTGCTACCAAAAAAGCCGCTGCGTAACTTACTCTGTTGATAACCACTGAAAACGCCCCCTAGTGGGGCGTTTTGCTATCTGTCACTTTTGTCTGGATATTGGGTTATGAGCGTCCCTCGTGAAACCATCGCTGCCGTCGCTACCGCTCAAGGTCGTGGCGGTGTGGGCATCGTCCGAATCTCCGGACCGCTCGCAAGCATCGCCGCGAAAGCCTTCAGCGGCCGTGAACTGAAACCGCGTTTTGCGCACTACGGCCCGTTCCTCAGCGAGCAGGACGAAGTTCTGGATGAAGGCATTGCCCTATATTTCCCGGGGCCGAATTCATTTACCGGCGAAGACGTGCTCGAGCTCCAGGGCCACGGTGGTCCGATCGTGCTCGATATGCTGCTTCAGCGCTGTCTGCAATTGGGCTGCCGTCTGGCCCGTCCGGGGGAATTCAGCGAACGAGCGTTTCTTAACGACAAACTCGACCTGGCTCAGGCTGAAGCCATCGCCGACCTGATTGAAGCCAGTTCTACACAGGCCGCACGAAATGCTTTGCGTTCGTTGCAAGGCGCGTTTTCGCAGCGTGTGCATAACCTCACGGAACAGCTGATCAGCCTGCGTATCTATGTCGAAGCGGCGATTGATTTCCCGGAGGAGGAAATCGACTTCCTTGCCGATGGCCATGTGTTGAAGATGCTCGATACGGTGCGTGACGAGTTATCAACAGTACTGCGTGAAGCCGGGCAAGGGGCATTGCTGCGTGATGGCATGACCGTAGTGATCGCCGGTCGGCCAAATGCCGGCAAATCCAGTCTGCTCAATGCGCTGGCCGGGCGTGAAGCGGCGATCGTCACGGAAATTGCCGGAACCACTCGGGATATCCTTCGCGAACATATCCACATTGATGGCATGCCGCTGCATGTGGTCGATACTGCAGGGTTACGCGACACCGATGACCAGGTCGAAAAAATTGGCGTCGAGCGAGCTCTAAAGGCTATTGGTGAAGCTGATCGGATCTTGTTGGTGGTCGATGCCACCGCCCCCGAAGCTCTTGATCCGTTTTCGCTGTGGCCTGAGTTCCTGGAGCAGCGACCGGATCCGGCAAAAGTAACCTTGATTCGCAATAAGGCCGACCTGACGGGGGAAGCGATCGCGCTGGAAGTCAGTGAGGATGGCCACGTGACTATCAGCCTGAGCGCCAGGTCTGCCGGCGAAGGCCTGGAGTTGCTTCGCGATCACCTCAAAGCTTGCATGGGCTATGAGCAGACCTCGGAAAGCAGCTTCAGTGCTCGCAGGCGACATCTGGAAGCTTTGCGCCATGCCAGTACCTCACTCGAGCATGGTCGTGCGCAATTGACCCTCGCTGGTGCTGGTGAGCTTCTGGCGGAAGATTTGCGTCAGGCCCAGCAGGCTTTGGGTGAGATTACCGGTGCATTCAGTTCCGATGATCTGCTTGGCCGTATCTTTTCCAGCTTCTGCATCGGCAAATAACCTCACCATTCCCTCTGCAGGAGCCAAGCTTGCTCGCGAAGCGGCCTATCTGACAAACCGCATCGCATCGTTTGCTGGCAAGCCAGGCTCCCACCTCTGCACATTTCTCCAAATTATTTAAACCGCAGGCGGCATCGACCGCTTCGGTGGTTTCGCCGTGGGTGGAATTTGTTCCATTCAGCGCTTTTCTGTGGATTAAGCCCTGTGAATAACCGCCCTTAGGCTCAGTTGATAACAGGGCCAGAAAACTGAGGAAAACCCCGCCTGTGGACAACCATCACTTTTACCCACAGGCTTAAACCGGTTATCCAAGGGCCTCATTGCCACCTAACCACAGACTTATAAATCTCTGTACACATTGAAAATAAAGGCCTGTATAGATCTATCCACAGAATACAGGCTCAGTAGAAATAAACATAAAAACAAAGATTTAATAAATCTCTCTCTTTTAATTTCTATTATCTGTGATTCATCCACAGCTGGTTAAATTTTGTGCAAAGGGTTCTTTAAGAAGGTCGAAGTCCCTATACTTGCCGGTCTATCCGAATAACCCATAGAAGCAGGCACGAGGTGCGTGGTGGATTTCCCTTCCCGTTTTGAAGTGATCGTCATCGGCGGCGGTCATGCCGGTACCGAGGCTGCACTTGCGTCAGCACGCATGGGGGTAAAAACCCTGCTGCTTACGCATAACGTGGAAACCCTCGGAGCAATGAGCTGCAATCCCGCGATTGGCGGGATCGGCAAGAGCCATCTGGTCAAGGAAATCGATGCCCTTGGTGGCGCGATGGCCATGGCTACCGATAAAGGTGGTATTCAGTTTCGTGTGTTGAACAGCCGCAAAGGCCCAGCCGTGCGCGCTACTCGTGCCCAGGCCGACCGCGTTCTGTACAAGGCCGCTGTACGCGAGATTCTCGAGAACCAGCCGAACCTGTGGATATTTCAACAGGCTGCCGATGACCTGATCGTTGAACAGGAACAAGTGCGTGGTGTTGTCACCCAAATGGGCCTGCGTTTCTTCGCAGACTCCGTGGTGTTGACCACTGGCACCTTCCTCGGCGGACTTATCCACATCGGGATGCAGAATTATTCCGGCGGTCGTGCCGGCGATCCACCGTCGATCGCCCTGGCACATCGTCTGCGTGAACTGCCTTTGCGCGTGGGTCGCCTGAAAACCGGTACGCCACCGCGTATCGATGGCCGCTCTGTGGACTTTTCGGTAATGACCGAGCAACCCGGCGATACGCCGATTCCGGTGATGTCGTTCCTGGGGTCCAAAGAACAGCATCCAGCGCAGGTCAGTTGCTGGATTACCCACACCAATGCCCGTACACACGAGATCATCGCCTCGAACCTCGATCGTTCGCCGATGTATTCCGGGGTGATCGAAGGTATCGGTCCGCGTTACTGCCCGTCGATCGAAGACAAGATCCACCGCTTTGCCGACAAGGAAAGCCACCAGGTCTTCATCGAACCGGAAGGATTGACCACTCACGAGCTGTACCCGAACGGGATATCCACATCCTTGCCGTTTGATGTGCAGCTGCAGATCGTGCAATCGATCCGTGGCATGGAAAACGCTCACATTGTTCGCCCGGGCTACGCCATCGAGTACGACTACTTCGATCCGCGAGACCTGAAGTACAGCCTGGAAACCAAAGTCATCGGCGGTCTGTTCTTCGCCGGGCAGATCAACGGCACCACCGGTTACGAAGAAGCCGGTGCCCAGGGTTTGCTGGCCGGCACCAACGCGGCACTGCGTGCCCAGGGCAAAGACAGCTGGTGCCCGCGTCGCGACGAGGCATACATCGGCGTATTGGTCGACGACCTGATTACCCTGGGTACTCAGGAACCGTACCGGATGTTCACCTCCCGCGCCGAATACCGCTTGATCCTGCGCGAAGACAACGCGGACCTGCGTTTGACCGAAAAAGGTCGCGAATTGGGTCTGGTGGATGACGTGCGTTGGGCGGCTTTCTGCAAGAAACGCGAAAGCATCGAGCTGGAAGAACAGCGTCTGAAAAGTACCTGGGTTCGCCCTGGCACCGAACAAGGCGATGCAATCTCTGAAAAATTCGGCACGCCGCTGACTCACGAATACAACTTGCTGAACCTGCTGACCCGTCCGGAAATCGACTACGCTGGTCTGATCTCGGTGACTGGCGCGGGCACGGAAGATCCACAAGTCGCCGAGCAGGTTGAAATCAAGACCAAATACGCCGGCTACATCGATCGCCAGCAAGATGAAATCGCTCGCCTGCGGGCCAGCGAAGACACCAGGTTGCCTGTGGATATCGATTACACGAACATCTCGGGGCTTTCCAAAGAGATTCAAAGCAAGCTCGGCGCGACCCGCCCGGAGACCCTGGGCCAGGCTTCGCGGATTCCGGGCGTTACCCCGGCAGCGATTTCGCTGCTGATGATTCATTTGAAAAAACGCGGCGCGGGCCGTCAGTTGGAGCAAAGCGCTTGAGTTCGTTGGTCACCTCGCAACACGCCGAAGAGTTATCCACAGGCGCTCGCCAGCTGGGTGTCAGCCTGACAGACGCCCAACATGCGCAGCTGCTGGACTACCTGGCCCTGTTGATAAAATGGAACAAGGCTTACAACCTCACGGCAGTACGTGATCCGGACGAAATGGTTTCACGGCATTTGCTCGACAGCCTGAGCGTGATGTCCTTCATCGAAAACGGTCGCTGGCTGGATGTCGGTAGCGGCGGCGGGATGCCTGGCATCCCGTTGGCAATCCTGTTTCCCGAGTCACAAGTGACCTGCCTGGACAGCAATGGCAAGAAAACCCGTTTTCTGACCCAGGTCAAACTCGAACTAAAACTGGATAACCTGCAAGTTATCCACAGTCGCGTCGAAGCCTTCCAGCCTGAACTGCCATTCAACGGGATCATTTCCCGGGCGTTCAGCAGTATGGAGAACTTCAGCAACTGGACTCGCCACTTAGGCGATAGCGACACACGTTGGCTGGCAATGAAGGGCGTTCATCCTGCGGATGAGCTGGTAGCATTGCCGGCAGACTTCCACCTCGATAGCGAACACGCCCTGGCCGTACCTGGTTGCCAAGGCCAACGCCATCTGCTGATACTGCGCCGCACGGCATGATTGGGAACACAAGCAAGAATGGCTAAGGTATTCGCGATAGCGAACCAAAAGGGTGGTGTGGGCAAGACCACCACCTGCATCAACCTCGCAGCATCCCTGGTCGCGACCAAGCGTCGGGTGCTGTTGATCGATCTCGATCCACAGGGCAACGCCACCATGGGTAGCGGTGTGGATAAACACGGCCTGGAAAATTCGGTCTATGACCTGCTGATCGGTGAATGCGATCTGGCCCAGGCCATGCATTTTTCCGAGCATGGCGGTTATCAACTGCTACCGGCCAACCGCGATCTGACTGCGGCAGAAGTCGTTCTGCTGGAAATGCAGATGAAAGAAAGCCGTCTGCGCAGCGCCCTGGCGCCGATCCGTGAGAATTACGATTACATTCTGATCGACTGCCCGCCATCGCTGTCGATGCTCACGCTCAACGCTCTGGTGGCTTCCGATGGCGTGATTATCCCCATGCAGTGCGAGTATTTCGCACTGGAAGGTCTGAGCGACCTTGTGGATAACATCAAGCGTATCGCTGAACTGCTGAACCCGAACCTGAAAATCGAAGGCTTGCTGCGGACCATGTATGACCCGCGCCTGAGCCTGATGAACGACGTTTCAGCCCAGCTCAAGGAACACTTCGGTGAGCAGCTGTACGACACTGTGATTCCGCGCAACATTCGTCTGGCCGAAGCACCGAGTTATGGCATGCCGGCTCTGGCGTACGACAAACAATCCCGTGGCGCGCTGGCCTATCTGGCCCTGGCGGGCGAGATGGTTCGTCGCCAACGCAAAAACTCACGCACCGCCGCTGCTCAGGCAACTTAAGGAATCCCCATGGCCGTCAAGAAACGAGGTCTCGGACGTGGACTGGATGCACTGCTGAGTGGTCCGACTGTCAGCTTGCTGGAAGAGCAGGCGGTACAGGCAGATCAGCGTGAGCTGCAGCACTTGCCGTTGGACCTGATTCAACGTGGCAAATACCAGCCACGTCGGGACATGGATCCACAAGCGCTGGAAGAACTGGCTCAGTCGATCAAGGCACAGGGTGTGATGCAGCCGATTGTGGTTCGCCCGATCGGTGGTGGTCGCTTTGAAATCATTGCTGGCGAACGCCGCTGGCGTGCCAGTCAACAAGCCGGTCAGGAAACCATCCCGGCGATGGTGCGCGATGTGCCGGATGAGACCGCGATCGCCATGGCGCTGATTGAGAACATCCAGCGCGAAGACCTCAACCCTATCGAGGAAGCGGTCGCCCTGCAGCGCTTGCAGCAGGAATTCCAGCTGACTCAGCAGCAAGTCGCCGAAGCGGTGGGTAAATCCCGCGTGACCGTGGCCAACTTGCTGCGCTTGATCACGTTGCCTGAAGTAATCAAGACGATGCTGTCCCATGGTGACCTGGAAATGGGTCATGCACGTGCATTGCTGGGTTTGCCGGAAAATCAACAGGTTGAAGGGGCGCGACACGTTGTCGCACGTGGCCTGACTGTTCGCCAGACTGAAGCCCTGGTTCGCCAGTGGTTGAGTGGTAAACAGGAGCCTGCCGAACCCACCAAACCTGACCCTGATATTGCCCGTCTCGAGCAGCGTCTGGCTGAGCGCCTGGGCTCTGCGGTGCAGATCCGCCACGGAAAGAAGGGCAAAGGACAGTTGGTCATCGGTTATAACTCACTCGATGAGTTGCAAGGCGTTCTCGCACACATCCGCTGAAACAAAACCATATGTAGCGCGCAGACGGAAATCACTACCTGGCAGTTGAATAGGGGCAGAACCGCCCCTATACTCTGCGCGCATTTTGTCGGCACAAATTATGCCAAGTTATTGAATTTTGGTAGCCGGCCCTTGGGGGGCAATAGTGATGGAAAGCCGCACGCCAAACCGCTTGCCGTTCCATCGCTTGGCGGTATTTCCGGTGTTATTGGCTCAATTTGTCGTTTTGCTGCTCGCCGCTTTGGCGCTCTGGCGATGGCATGGAGTCGTAGCCGGATACTCGGGACTCTGCGGAGGACTGATAGCCTTGCTGCCCAATGTGTATTTCGCTCACAGGGCATTTCGGTTTTCCGGCGCCCGAGCAGCTCAAGCCATCGTCCGGTCTTTTTATGCTGGCGAGGCGGGCAAACTGATTTTGACGGCTGTGCTGTTTGCACTGACGTTTGCAGGTGTGAAGCCATTGGCGCCATTAGCTGTATTTGGCGTCTTCGTGCTGACCCAACTGGTCAGCTGGTTCGCTCCCCTGCTAATGAAAACAAGACTTTCGAGACCTTAGGGCGTTTGAGGCAACCATGGCAGCAGAAACCGCTTCGGGCTATATCCAGCACCACTTGCAGAACCTGACCTTCGGTCATCTACCTAACGGTGGCTGGGGTTTTGCCCACACCGCAGCAGAAGCCAAAGAAATGGGCTTCTGGGCATTCCACGTCGATACCCTCGGCTGGTCTGTTGCGTTGGGTCTGATTTTCGTCCTTCTTTTCCGCATGGCGGCAAAGAAGGCGACTTCCGGTCAACCAGGTGCTTTGCAAAACTTTGTTGAAGTTCTGATCGAGTTCGTCGACGGCAGCGTGAAAGACACCTTTCACGGCCGTAACCCGTTGATCGCGCCATTGGCCCTGACGATTTTTGTCTGGGTATTCCTGATGAACGCTATCGACCTGGTACCGGTCGACTGGATTCCTAAACTGGCCGCAATGATTTCCGGGGACCAACATCTGGTCTTCCGCGCCGTTGCGACCACTGACCCGAACGCGACTCTGGGCATGTCCCTGTCGGTGTTCGCGTTGATCATTTGCTATAGCATCAAGGTCAAGGGCATCGGCGGTTTCATCGGCGAACTGACCCTTCACCCGTTCGGCAGCAAGAACATTTTCGTTCAGGCTCTGCTGATTCCGGTGAACTTCCTGCTTGAATTCGTGACGCTGGTTGCCAAACCGATCTCTCTGGCACTGCGTCTGTTCGGCAACATGTACGCTGGCGAGCTGGTGTTCATCCTGATCGCTGTCATGTTCGGCAGCGGCCTGCTCTGGCTCAGCGGCCTGGGCGTGGTGCTGCAATGGGCGTGGGCTGTATTCCACATCCTGATCATCACCCTGCAAGCGTTTATCTTCATGATGCTCAGCATCGTCTATCTGTCGATGGCGCACGAAGAGAACCATTAAGACCCGCCTGGCGAGTCTGATGACCCTCTCGTTTTGGCGCGAGGGTGCCCATTGGGGCTGATGTATCAAACGATTTTGTTTTACCGCTTTAATCTAAAAAACCTAAACCATACGACGTAAAAGTCGGGAGGAAAGATGGAAACTGTAGTTGGTCTAACCGCTATCGCTGTTGCACTGTTGATCGGCCTGGGCGCACTGGGTACCGCAATTGGTTTCGGCCTGTTGGGCGGCAAGTTCCTGGAAGGCGCAGCGCGTCAGCCAGAAATGGTTCCAATGCTGCAAGTTAAAATGTTCATCGTTGCCGGTCTGCTCGACGCCGTAACCATGATCGGCGTTGGTATCGCTCTGTTCTTCACCTTCGCGAACCCTTTCGTTGGTCAACTCGCTCACTAATTACTCGGTTTTTCGAGTTGAGCAAGTGTGATGGACAACGAACGAGCGAGGTGTTGGCGTGAACATTAATGCAACCCTGATTGGCCAGTCCGTTGCGTTCTTCATTTTTGTACTGTTTTGCATGAAGTTCGTGTGGCCTCCGGTCATCGCGGCTTTGCACGAACGTCAGAAGAAGATCGCGGATGGACTGGACGCTGCCGCCCGAGCAGCTCGCGACCTGGAATTGGCCCAAGATAAAGTGGGTCAACAACTGCGCGAAGCAAAAGCTCAGGCAGCCGAAATCATTGAGCAAGCCAAGAAACGCGGTAATCAGATCGTCGATGAGGCTGTTGATAAAGCCCGTGTCGATGCTGAACGTGTGAAGGTTCAGGCTCAGGCCGAGATCGAGCAGGAACTGAATGGTGTCAAAGACGCGCTGCGTGCCCAACTGGGTGCTCTGGCCGTTGGCGGTGCCGAGAAGATCCTGGGTGCCACAATCGATCAAAACGCGCACGCGGAGCTGGTTAACAAACTGGCTGCTGAAATTTAAGCGAGGGCGATCATGGCAGAACTGACCACGTTGGCCCGACCTTACGCTAAGGCAGCCTTCGAGCACGCCCAGGCCCACCAGCAGCTGGCCTCTTGGTCAGCCATGCTCGGCCTGGCTGCAGCAGTGTCGCAAGACGACACCATGCAGCGCGTGCTCAAGGCCCCGCGACTGACGAGCGCAGACAAGGCCACCACGTTTATTGACGTGTGTGGCGAGAAGTTTGATGTGAAGGTACAGAACTTCATTCACGTTGCAGCCGAGAACGACCGTCTTCAGCTTTTGCCGGAGATCGCCGCTCTGTTTGACCTGTACAAGGCCGAACAAGAGAAATCGGTAGACGTGGAAGTCACCAGTGCTTTTGCATTGAACCAAGAACAGCAAGACAAACTCGCCAAGGTTCTCAGTGCACGACTCGACCGGGAAGTGCGCCTGCAAGTTGCGGAGGATGCCACCCTTATCGGTGGTGTCATCATTCGCGCCGGCGACCTGGTTATCGATGGCTCGATTCGCGGCAAACTCGCGAACCTTGCCGAAGCATTGAAATCTTGAGTTTGAAGGGGCAGCAGAGCAATGCAGCAACTCAATCCTTCCGAAATAAGTGAAATTATCAAGGGCCGCATCGACAAGCTCGATGTGACCTCCCAAGCCCGTAACGAAGGCACTGTCGTCAGCGTATCTGACGGTATCGTGCGGATTCACGGTCTGGCCGACGTTATGTACGGCGAGATGATCGAGTTTCCGGGCGGCGTCTTCGGTATGGCCCTCAACCTGGAGCAAGACTCTGTAGGCGCCGTTGTATTGGGCTCTTACCAGTCTCTGGCTGAAGGCATGAGCGCCAAGTGCACTGGCCGCATCCTCGAAGTTCCAGTTGGTAAGGAACTGCTGGGTCGCGTAGTCGACGCACTGGGTAACCCAGTTGACGGCAAAGGTCCGCTGAACAACACCGAGACCGATGCGGTCGAGAAAGTTGCACCAGGCGTGATTTGGCGTAAGTCGGTAGACCAGCCTGTACAGACTGGCTACAAGGCTGTCGATGCCATGATCCCTGTCGGCCGTGGCCAGCGTGAGCTGATCATCGGTGACCGTCAGATCGGTAAAACCGCTCTGGCGATCGACGCGATCATCAACCAGAAAAACAGCGGCATCTTTTGCGTCTACGTAGCAATCGGTCAGAAACAATCGACCATCGCTAACGTGGTTCGCAAGCTGGAAGAAAACGGCGCCCTGGCAAACACGATCATCGTGGCTGCCAGTGCTTCCGAATCTCCTGCGCTGCAATTCCTGGCACCGTACTCCGGTTGCACCATGGGCGAATACTTCCGTGACCGCGGTGAAGACGCGCTGATCGTTTATGACGATCTCTCCAAGCAAGCAGTGGCCTACCGCCAGATTTCCCTGCTGCTGCGCCGTCCACCAGGCCGTGAAGCTTACCCAGGCGACGTGTTCTATCTCCACTCCCGTCTGCTGGAGCGTGCATCCCGCGTTTCGGAAGAGTACGTAGAGAAGTTCACCAACGGTGCCGTGACTGGCAAGACCGGTTCTTTGACCGCTCTGCCAATCATTGAAACCCAGGCTGGCGATGTTTCCGCGTTCGTTCCGACCAACGTGATTTCCATCACCGACGGTCAGATCTTCCTGGAATCGGCCATGTTCAACTCCGGGATCCGTCCGGCTGTGAACGCCGGTGTTTCGGTATCCCGTGTGGGTGGTGCCGCTCAGACCAAGATCATCAAGAAGCTTTCCGGTGGTATCCGTACCGCTCTGGCTCAGTACCGTGAACTGGCTGCATTTGCTCAGTTCGCTTCTGACCTGGACGAAGCCACTCGCAAGCAGCTTGAGCATGGTCAGCGCGTTACCGAGCTGATGAAGCAGAAGCAATATGCGCCGATGTCCATCGCCGACATGTCGTTGTCCCTGTATGCCGCTGAACGTGGCTTCCTGGTTGACGTCGAGATTCAAAAAATCGGTAGCTTCGAGCAGGCCATGATTGCTTACTTCAACCGCGATCACGCCGATTTGATGGCGAAGATCAACGTGAAGGGTGACTTCAATGACGAAATCGACGCTGGCCTCAAAGCCGGTATCGAAAAGTTCAAGGCCACCCAAACCTGGTAAGCCGCAGCGGGGGCCGAGAGGCTCCCGCTTGCTAACCTGATAGGTGTTACATGGCAGGCGCAAAAGAGATTCGCAGTAAGATTGCGAGCATCAAAAGCACGCAAAAGATCACCAGCGCCATGGAAAAAGTGGCGGTCAGCAAAATGCGCAAGGCACAAATGCGCATGGCTGCTAGCCGTCCTTACGCGGAGCGCATCCGCCAGGTTATTGGTCATCTGGCCAACGCCAACCCGGAATATCGCCACCCGTTCATGATCGACCGCGAAACCAAGCGCGTCGGTTATGTCGTAGTGAGCAGTGACCGTGGTTTGTGCGGTGGTTTGAATACCAACCTGTTCAAGGCTTTGATCAAGGACATGGCGGTAAACCGCGAACGCGGCGTAGAGATCGATCTGTGCGTGGTCGGCAGCAAAGGTGCGGCATTTTTCCGCAACTTCGGCGGTAACGTAGTCGCTGCTATCAGCCACCTGGGTGAAGAGCCGTCGATCAATGATCTGATCGGCAGCGTCAAGGTGATGCTGGATGCCTACCTGGACGGCCGTATTGACCGCCTGTCCGTGGTATCCAACAAGTTCATCAACACCATGACGCAACAGCCTACCGTGGAGCAGTTGATTCCATTGGTGGCGACCCCGGAAAAAGAACTCAAGCATCACTGGGACTACCTCTACGAACCAGACGCCAAAGAGCTGCTTGACGGCTTGATGGTGCGCTACGTGGAGTCGCAGGTGTACCAGGCGGTGGTCGAGAACAACGCAGCTGAACAAGCAGCGCGGATGATCGCGATGAAGAACGCTACCGACAACGCCGGTGATTTGATCAGCGATTTGCAGCTGATCTACAACAAGGCGCGTCAGGCTGCGATCACCCAAGAGATCTCGGAAATCGTCGGCGGCGCTGCCGCGGTTTAACGGTTCAAATATTCAGAGGATCCAGCTATGAGTAGCGGACGTATCGTTCAAATCATCGGCGCCGTTATCGACGTGGAATTTCCACGCGACAGCGTACCGAGCATCTACAACGCGCTGAAAGTACAAGGCGCGGAAACTACCCTGGAAGTTCAGCAACAGCTGGGCGACGGCGTAGTTCGTACCATTGCGATGGGTTCCACCGAAGGCTTGAAGCGCGGTCTGGGCGTTATCGACTCCGGCGCAGCCATCTCCGTACCGGTCGGTAAAGCGACTCTGGGCCGGATCATGGACGTTCTGGGCAACCCGATCGACGAAGCAGGCCCGATTGACACCGAAGAGCGCTGGGGCATTCACCGTCCTGCGCCATCCTTCGCTGAACAAGCTGGCGGCAACGACCTGCTGGAAACCGGTATCAAGGTTATCGACCTGGTTTGCCCGTTCGCCAAGGGTGGTAAAGTCGGTCTGTTCGGTGGTGCCGGTGTAGGCAAAACCGTAAACATGATGGAACTGATCCGTAACATCGCCATCGAGCACAGCGGTTATTCCGTGTTCGCCGGTGTGGGTGAGCGTACCCGTGAGGGTAACGACTTCTACCACGAGATGAAGGATTCCAACGTTCTGGACAAAGTTGCACTGGTTTACGGTCAGATGAACGAGCCGCCGGGTAACCGTCTGCGCGTAGCACTGACTGGCCTGACCATGGCCGAGAAGTTCCGTGACGAAGGTAACGACGTACTGTTGTTCGTCGACAACATCTATCGTTACACCCTGGCCGGTACTGAAGTATCCGCACTGCTGGGCCGTATGCCTTCGGCAGTAGGTTACCAGCCGACCCTGGCTGAAGAGATGGGCGTTCTGCAAGAACGTATCACTTCGACCAAGGAAGGTTCGATCACTTCGATCCAGGCGGTATACGTACCGGCGGATGACTTGACCGACCCGTCGCCAGCGACCACCTTCGCCCACTTGGACGCCACCGTCGTACTGTCCCGTGACATCGCTTCCCTGGGTATCTACCCAGCGGTCGATCCACTGGACTCGACTTCGCGCCAGCTGGACCCGATGGTTATCGGCCAGGAACACTACGACACCGCTCGCGGCGTGCAGTATGTGTTGCAGCGCTACAAAGAGCTGAAGGACATCATTGCGATCCTGGGTATGGACGAGCTGTCGGAAGCCGACAAACAGTTGGTAAACCGTGCTCGTAAGATCCAGCGCTTCTTGTCGCAGCCGTTCTTCGTGGCTGAAGTCTTCACCGGTGCTTCGGGTAAATACGTTTCCCTGAAAGACACCATTGCTGGCTTCAAAGGCATCCTCAACGGTGACTACGACCACCTGCCAGAACAAGCGTTCTACATGGTCGGCAGCATCGAAGAAGCGATCGAGAAAGCCAAAAAACTGTAATCCCGGCGCCCGGCAACGGGCGCTAATCAGGTTGAGGCAAGCAGATGGCTATGACAGTCCATTGCGATATCGTCAGCGCGGAAGGAGAAATCTTTTCCGGTCTGGTCGAGATGGTGATCGCGCACGGCAGCCTGGGTGATCTTGGTATCGCTCTAGGTCACGCTCCGCTGATCACTGAACTGAAGCCGGGTCCGATCCGCCTGATCAAACAGGGTGGGGAAGCCGAGGTGTTTTACATCTCCGGTGGTTACCTCGAGGTTCAGCCGAACATGGTCAAGGTTCTTGCCGACACTGTGCAACGTGCTGCCGACCTGGACGAAGCCTCCGCTCAGGAAGCCGTCAAGGCTGCCGAGAAGGCCCTGCATGAAAGAGGCGCGGAGTTCGATTACGGTTCTGCTGCCGCTCGTCTGGCCGAGGCTGCAGCTCAGCTGCGCACCGTCCAGCAGATCCGCAAGAAGTTCGGCGGCTAAGCCATCAGCTTTTTGTGTGATTGATTAAAAAGGGTAGCCTCGGCTACCCTTTTTCTTTTTGTGCAATTCACTTTCTGGTCACAGCCGCTGACCACCCAGGATTGGTAGCCAGTCATGTCTCTCGAAATCGTTATTCTCGCTGCCGGTCAAGGCACTCGCATGCGTTCGGCACTGCCGAAAGTTCTCCACCCGGTCGCGGGCAATTCCATGCTTGGTCATGTTATCCACAGCGCCCGGCAACTTGATCCACAGCGCATCCACGTAGTCATCGGCCATGGTGCCGATGTGGTGCGCGAACGTTTCGCCGCAGACGATCTGAATTTCGTCTTGCAGGACAAGCAGCTCGGCACGGGTCACGCCGTCGCTCAGGCTTTGCCGTTTCTGACGGCTGAAAATGTGCTGATCCTTTACGGTGATGTGCCACTGATTGAAGTTGAGACGCTCCAGCGTCTGCTGAAGAAAGCCAGCCCTGAACAACTCGGACTGTTGACCGTAACCCTGGCAGACCCGACCGGTTACGGCCGGATCGTCCGCGATGCCGAGGGTAACGTCACTGCCATCGTCGAACACAAGGATGCCTCTGACGCCGAGAAGGCCATTTGCGAAGGCAACACCGGGATTCTCGCGGTGCCTGGCGCGCGTTTGGCTGATTGGCTGGGCCGCTTGTCGAACAACAACGTCCAGGGCGAGTACTACCTGACCGATGTGATCGAAATGGCGGTCAACGATGGTCTGGTCGTCGCCACCGAGCAACCCCATGACGCCATGGAAGTGCAGGGCGCCAACGATCGCAAGCAACTCGCTGAGCTGGAACGCCATTACCAATTGCGTGAAGGTCGTCGCTTGATGGCGCTGGGCGTGACGTTGCGTGACCCGGCGCGCCTTGATGTGCGTGGCGAAGTCAGTGTCGGTCGTGATGTGCTGATCGACATCAACGTGATTCTCGAAGGTCGGGTGGTCATCGAAGATGATGTGGTCATCGGTCCGAACTGCGTGATCAAAGACAGCACCCTGCGCAAAGGTGCGGTAATCAAGGCCAATAGTCATATCGAAGGTGCAGTCCTGGGCGAGGGCAGTGATGCCGGCCCGTTTGCTCGACTGCGTCCGGGGACTGTGCTGGAAGCCCGCGCCCATGTGGGTAACTTTGTAGAGCTGAAGAATGCCCACCTGGGCGAAGGCGCGAAGGCTGGTCATTTGACCTATCTGGGCGACGCAGAGGTCGGCGCGCGCACCAATATTGGCGCTGGCACCATCACGTGCAACTATGACGGCGCTAACAAGTTCAAGACGATACTGGGCGAAGACGTATTCATCGGCTCCAACAACTCGTTGGTGGCGCCTGTGGATATCTCATCTGGAGCGACCACGGCGGCGGGTTCGACCATTACTTCTGACGTGGGTGTCGAGCAGTTGGCAGTCGGCCGCGCTCGTCAGCGCAATATCGATGGCTGGAAACGGCCGGTGAAAATCAAGAAGAGCTGAGTTATCCACAGAGCGTTTCGGATTCGGCGTCTGTGGCGCTCATGAGATAGCTATCGCGGGCAAGCCTCGCTCCTACAGACGTTATCATTTGTAGGAGCGAGGCTTGCCCGCGATGCTTTTATCCACAGATCTTTTTCATTCCGCCCGCTTGACGATTTTCTTCAGATAGGTTTTGATTGCCTTCGCTATCTTTCGAAACGAAACTTATAAGTCCATGTCGAAACGAAATACACCACAACGTCGTCATAACATTCTCGCTTTGCTCAATGAGCAGGGCGAAGTCAGTGTGGATGAGTTGGCCAAACGTTTCGAAACCTCTGAAGTCACGATTCGCAAGGATCTGGCTGCCCTGGAGAGCAATGGTCTGTTGTTGCGCCGCTATGGTGGCGCGATCACCATGCCGCAAGAGTTGGTCAGCGAGATCGGCCAGCCCGTCTCGAAGTTCAAGCAATCCATCGCACGCGCCGCCGTTACGCGGATTCGCGAACACGCGCGGATCATTATCGACAGCGGCAGCACTACCGCCGCGATGATCCCGGAACTCGGCCAACAGCCAGGTCTGGTGGTCATGACCAACTCCCTGCATGTTGCCAATGCCTTGAGCGAGTTGGAGCACGAACCCGTGCTGTTGATGACCGGCGGAACCTGGGACCCGCATTCAGAGTCTTTCCAGGGGCAGGTCGCCGAGCAGGTACTACGCTCTTATGATTTCGACCAGCTGTTCATCGGTGCCGATGGCATTGATCTGATTCGTGGCACCACCACTTTCAACGAACTGCTTGGCCTCAGCCGGGTGATGGCGGAAGTGGCCCGTGAAGTGATCGTGATGGTCGAGGCCGACAAGATCGGCCGCAAAATCCCCAACCTGGAGCTGCCATGGAGCAGCGTCCATACCCTTATTACTGATGATCGTTTGCCACTCGAGGCACGCGAACAGATTCAGGCCCGCGGCATTAACTTGATTTGCGCGGCAGTCAGCCAGGAGAAATAGCATGTGTGGAATTGTTGGCGCAGTCGCTGAACGGAATATCACCGCCATTTTGCTCGAAGGCCTCAAGCGCCTGGAATACCGCGGTTATGACAGCGCGGGCGTGGCGGTTTTCAGTAATGCCGGCAAGCTTGAGCGCGTTCGCCGCCCGGGCAAGGTCAGCGAGTTGGAGCAAGCCCTGGCCGGTGAGCCGCTAACAGGTCGGCTCGGTATCGCTCATACTCGCTGGGCAACTCACGGCGCACCGTGCGAGCGCAATGCCCACCCGCATTTCTCCGGTGATCTGGCGGTGGTGCACAACGGCATCATCGAGAACCATGAAGCTCTGCGCGAGCAATTGAAAGCGCTGGATTATGTGTTCACTTCGGAGACCGATACCGAAGTCATCGCCCACCTGCTGGACCACAAACTCAAACACCATAGTGACCTCACCGTGGCACTCAAAGCCACTGTCAAAGAACTGCACGGCGCTTATGGCCTGGCGGTTGTCAGCGCCCGCCAACCTGATCGCCTGGTAGCGGCACGTAGTGGCAGCCCGTTGGTGATCGGCCTGGGGCTGGGCGAAAACTTCCTGGCTTCCGATCAATTGGCGTTGCGGCAGGTCACCGACCGTTTCATGTACCTGGAAGAGGGCGACATCGCTGAGATACATCGCGATAGCGTGCAGATCTGGGACGTCAACGGTCAGTCGGTCGAACGCGAAGCCGTGCAATATCGCGATGGCGCCGAAGCGGCCGAAAAGGGCGCGTTCCGCCACTTCATGCTCAAGGAAATCCACGAACAGCCGTCTGTGGTGCAACGTACGCTGGAAGGTCGTCTCAGCCAGAATCAGGTAATGGTCCAGGCATTCGGTCAGCAGGCTGCAGAGCTGTTTGCAAAGGTCCGTAACGTGCAGATCGTCGCCTGCGGTACCAGCTATCACGCCGGTATGGTTGCCCGTTACTGGCTGGAAGAGCTGGCCGGGATTCCGTGCCAGGTCGAAGTCGCCAGCGAGTTCCGCTACCGAAAAGTAGTGGTGCAACCGGACACCCTGTTCGTGACCATCTCGCAGTCCGGCGAAACTGCCGACACCTTGGCGGCGCTGCGTAATGCCAAGGAGCTGGGCTTCCTCGCCAGCCTGGCGATCTGCAACGTTGGGATCAGTTCACTGGTGCGTGAGTCCGATCTGACCCTGCTGACCCAGGCTGGTCGCGAAATCGGCGTGGCCTCGACCAAAGCCTTCACCACTCAGCTGGTCGGGCTGTTGCTGCTGACCCTGTCCCTGGGCCAGGTACGTGGCACGTTGGCAGATGGTATGGAAGCCAAGCTGGTTGAAGAGCTGCGTCGCTTACCGACTCGCTTGGGTGAAGCCCTGGCGATGGACAGCACGGTCGAGAAAATTGCCGAGCTGTTTGCCGACAAACACCACACCCTGTTCCTCGGCCGTGGCGCGCAATACCCTGTGGCGATGGAAGGTGCGCTCAAGCTCAAGGAAATCTCTTACATTCACGCTGAAGCTTATCCGGCCGGTGAGCTGAAGCACGGCCCATTGGCGCTGGTCGACAACGACATGCCGGTGGTCACCGTGGCGCCGAACAACGAGCTGTTGGAGAAACTCAAATCCAACCTGCAGGAAGTTCGCGCCCGTGGCGGCGAGTTGATCGTCTTTGCTGACGAACAGGCCGGCATGACCAATGGCGAAGGTACTCACGTTATCAACATGCCACACATCCACGACATTCTGTCGCCGATCCTCTACACCATCCCGCTGCAACTGCTGTCGTACTACGTCGCGGTGCTCAAAGGCACGGACGTTGACCAGCCACGCAACCTGGCGAAATCTGTAACGGTGGAGTGAGTTATCCACAGCCAGCGGTCTGTCTGACACAAGACAACATAGTTAGACACAATGCCTAAACCCCCCGATTTTCGGGGGGTTCTGCTTGTTTAGAGAGCCGTTTGTCCGTTTTCCTCATCCCGCTTTCGTCTGGTTGCCGTGTGCAGACTTTGGTTCTCCCAACCAGGCGTAGTAGTCGCTGGGGGGCATTCAACGTCAGGCAATGCCGCCGGATGGAATACCCGCAGCCATCTGGCAGATGAAGACGTAATTCAGCCGCACTCCCTGGAAAAGTAAGCAGCGGCCATCCTGATTATGTTTTCTACATCCAGGTTTTGAGCATCAGGTAGCCAGCAACCACAACGCACACCGCAGAAAAACCGAGTTGTATGGCTTTGGCGGGAATCCTGGGAGAGATGATTCTTCCCAACAGCATCCCGCCGACACTGGTGGCTATAAAAACCCCACCTGTAGCCGTTATGTGGGCACCTGCGTGAATAGCACCCGTCACCGCAGTGGCTGAGATCAGGGCAATGGTCATGAGCGAGGTAGCCACGATGCCATGCATTCTGATGTCTGAAAATTGTTGAAATGCAGGCACGATCAGGAACCCTCCACCCACACCGAGCATCCCCGTTAACAGCCCTGAGAGCGAGCCGACGAGGGCTAAGGTGGTTGAGCATTTCAGTGTCCAGCGTAGGCGGCCGGTCTCAGGGTTGAGCATGCAGTTTTTGTGTTGCCAACGCTGCTCAGTGTCTGCGGTTTCAGCCTTACTGCCGCGCGTCTGTCGAATCATGCGTATCGCCACAACGACCATCACCATGCTGAACAGGGAGATCAGTACAGTGTTGGGCAGCGAATGGGCAATGTGCACGCCCAGGGGCGAGAACACGGCGCCCAACAGCGCCATCACCAGGGCTGCACGATAACGTACCAGCCCTTTCCTGAGTCCATCCATGGCCCCTAACGTCGCCGCAGCGCTGACGGCAAACAGCGCCACAGGGGCTGCCGCCGTCATGGACCAGCCCAAGCCGATCACCAGTGCGGGTACGGCCAGAATGCCGCCACCGGCACCGGTAAGGCCAAGAATGATGCCAATGACTGTCCCGAACATTGCACTAAGTAGCATGCTGGACCCTCACTCAGCCTTGGAGAGACTGGTCAGCCACTCACGCCCCTTGAGCATGCCGTTCCAGTAAAACCAGGGCAGGAATCTGGCTTTCAGGAACCATGCGCACTGCCGGGCTACAGTCGGGTCCAGGGGGAACGATGGCAGCAATTTCCCGCCGTAGCCGAACTCTGCGAGCACCACCTTGCCTTTTTCGACCGTGAGCGGGCACGACCCGTAGCCGTCGTAGCGCAGCAACATAGGTTGATGGCGGCGCAACGCCAGGAGGTTGTTGGCCACTACGACGATTTGCTTGCGGGCTGCAGCAGCGGTTTTGGCGTTGCTGGTGGAGCAGATATCGCCAAGCGCAAATACGTCCGGATAGCGGCTGTGTTGCAGCGTCGCCGGATCTACCTCGCACCAGCCTGCTGAGTCAGCCAAGGGGCTGCTGCGAATGAAGTCGGGGGCCACCTGTGGCGGGACCACATGGAGCATGTCGAATTTTTTGGCGCACTGAGTGGGCTTGCCGAGCTCGTCCAGGCTTTCGAACCAGGCTGTTTTGGCCGGGCCGTCGACTTTGACCAGATTCGAGCCGAATTTCAGCTGCGCTTGATACTTCTCGATGTACTTCATCAGTGGCGGGACAAAGGCCGCCACGCCGAACAGCGTTGCGCCAGCGAGATTGAACTCGACATCCATGTCCTGCAGCACGCCTGATTTTTGCCAATGATCGCAGGAAAGGTACAGGGCCTTTTGCGGGGCGCCGGCACATTTGATCGGCATGGCTGGCTGGGAAAAGAGGGCTGTACCGCGGCGTAACCCCTTCACCAGCTGCCAGGTGTAGGCGCATAGGTCATAGCGGTAGTTGGACGTCACCCCATTCTTGCCCAGGGTTTCTTCCAGCCCTTCGATTTTTTCCCAGGCAAGCCTCAACCCCGGGCAGACGATGAGGTTTTGATAAGCGACGCTTTTACCGTCGCTCAGCGACAGGCGCTTGCTGTCTGGCAGGACCTCGACTACAGCAGCCTTGATCCAGGTTGCGCCACGCGCAATGACCTGCGACATGGGTCTGACGGTCTTGCGCACGTCATACGCCCCCCCGCCAACCAGCGTCCAGGCCGGTTGGTAGTAGTGCTTGTCATTGGGCTCAATGAGCGTGATCTGCAGATCGGGAGCACGCTTGAGCAGGCTTGCCACGACCCCGATGCCCGCCGATCCTCCACCAATGACCACGATGTCGGCGCTGATATCGGCGCGACCTGTGGCGACTTCGCTGCGAGCGGCGCTCGCCGACGCTTGTTGGTAGAGCTGGGTTGAGCGATTACCGGTACGACAAAACGCCAAAACGGGTGCAGGTAGAGTACCCAACAGTTGGCCGAACTGCTGGATTTCACGGTCGCTGATGTTATTGGGCTGGACCGGGAGATAGGCAAAGTCCAGGCCCAGCCGTTTGGCTTCGGCTTGAATGGCTGCGCTGGCAGGTTGATCCGCGCCACCTTCATGATCCGGTCGGTTACAGATGATTGAGCTAAACCCTAGCCTGGCCGCTTCGTTGAGATCTTCCGGGGCTATTTGACCGGTTGTTGCAAAATCTTTGCTATGAGTGGTGACTTGCATGCCATTTAGACTCTTAAAGAGGTTATCCATGTCGCGCTGCCTGAATTCAATAAAAGGATTCAGAACACATTGAGCGGAATCTTCAGGTAGCTGATGCCATTGGCCTTCGCCACGGGGCTCTCCCCGGCTCGCATGTTGATCTGCACTGACGGCAGCAGCAGCCTGGGCTGATTCAGGGTTTTGTCACGCGCAGTGCGCAAGGCAACGAATTCAACTTCGCCGATGCCTTGGCCGACATGGATGTTGTGCGCGCGCTCCTCGTCCACCGTGGTCTGGTGACGGTAGACGTCGCGGTTGGGGGATTTGTAATCGTGGCACATGAACAGGCGGGTGCTACCTGGCAGCTCGAACAGCCGGCCAATCGAACGGTACAACTGATGTGCGTCGCCACCGGGGAAGTCGCAGCGGGCCGTGCCGCAGTCGGGCATGAACAGGGTGTCGCCGACGAAAGCCGCATCTTCGATCAGATAGGTCACGCAAGCCGGAGTATGGCCGGGGGTGTGCAGTACGCGGACGGCCAGCTCACCGATGTGGAATGTTTCGCTGTCGGCGAACAGGCGGTCGAACTGACTGCCGTCTGCCTTGAATCCATCTTCGGCGTCGAAAAGCCTGGCGAAGGTGCTCTGCACCAGGGGAATGCGATCGCCAATGCCGATCTGCCCGCCCAATTGCTCCTGCAGATAGCGTGCGGCCGAGAGGTGATCGGCATGCACGTGGGTTTCCAGAATCCACTCGAGCGTAAGCTTGTTGGCGCGCACCTGCTCTATAAGGCGATCGGCACTGGCATACGAGATGCGGGCGGCGGCGGCATCGTAGTCAAGCACCGGGTCGATGATCGCGCAGCGGCGGGTCTTCGGGTCGCTGATCAGGTAGCTGTAGGTGCAGCTATCCGGGTCGAAGACAGGTTCAACGTCAAACTGCATAGTCACTTTTCCACGTTCGGATCGTCTGGGTCAGTACTGCCGGCAACGCACAGCAGCGCGGCGGTTGAGCCGCACTGCTGTACTCCATTCAAGACGCCAGCGACATACCGCCCCCGGCCAATGGCGAGCGAATATCGGACAGGAAGCGCTGCGCACGCGGGTGCTCGGGATGCTGGAAAAATGTCTCGGGCGTCGCGCGTTCGAGCACCTTGCCCTGATCCATGAAGATCACCCGATCGGCCACTTCGCGGGCGAAGCCCATCTCGTGAGTGACGCAGACCATGGTCATACCTTCCTTAGCCAAACCTTTCATCGCTTGCAGCACCTCGCCGACCATTTCCGGATCCAGCGCGGAGGTGGGCTCATCGAACAGCATCACCGGCGGGTTCATCGCCAGTGCCCTGGCGATGGCCACGCGCTGTTGCTGACCGCCCGAGAGCTCACCGGGATAAGCGCCGGCCTTGTGGGCCAGGCCGACGCGCTCCAGCAGGCTCATGGCCAGGTCGTCCGCTTCCTTGGCGGGCAGCTTGCGCAAGCGGCGCGGTGCCAGGGTGCAGTTTTGCAACACGGTGAGGTGTGGAAACAGATTGAACTGCTGGAACACGAAGCCGATCCGGCTACGCAGTGCATTGACACTGACGGAGCGCTCATAGATGTCCACGCCGTCGATGAAAATGTTGCCACTCTGGATGGCTTCCAGCCGGTTGAGGGTGCGAATCATCGTCGACTTGCCTGAACCAGACGGGCCACAGACCACGACCACTTCACCTTTGGCCACGGTTTCGTTGATGTCAGCCAGAGCATGGTAGCTGCCGTACCACTTGTTGACGTTTTCTAGTTTGATCATGGGATTAAACCTTTGCAGAACGGACGGCGAGATGCTTTTCCAGCCAGAAGGCGAAGCGCGACAGGCTGAAGCACATGACGAAGTAAGTGAGGCCGAGTAGTGCATAGATCTCGACCGGTTTGGTCGGCAGCTGAGCGCTGATCTGCGATGCGACGAACGACACTTCGGAGAGGCTGATGATGTAGCCCAGCGAGGTCTCCTTGATGGTGGAGACGAACTGATTCACCAGGGAGGGCAGCATGTTGCGAAAGGCCTGGGGCAGTATCACCAACAGCATCGAGGCCAGGTACGAGAAGCCCAGTGAGCGAGCGCTTTCCATTTGCCCGCGCGGCAATCCAAGAATTCCGGCGCGGATGATTTCGGCGAGGTAGACCCCATCGAAAATCACCAAGGCTGCAAGCATGGTGCCGAATTGATCGGTGCGTTGACCGGTAATAGTCGGCAGGAGGAAATAGGCCCAGAAGATCACCATCAACAACGGGGTGCCACGTAGTACATGCACCAACCCAGTGACCGGCACGCGTAAAAACGCGAACGGACTGATGCGACAAAGTGCGAGCAGCACCCCGACTGGAAAGGCCAGTACCAGCGCCAATGCCGCCAGAATCAGGGTCATCAACAAGCCACCCAGAGGGCCGTTCGGATACTGGCCGATCAGGTAGTACAGCCCATAGGTTTGGATGATATCGAGCATCGTCAGGCACTCCGTACGGGATAGCGTTGCTGGTACCAGCTGGACAGCAGGGTGATGGCGATCGAGACGCTGACATAACCGGCGGTGGTTACGGCGAACGACTCAAACCCCCGGAAGGTGGCGCTTTCCACCTGCTGGGCCTGATACATCATTTCAGCGACGCCGATCACCATGGCGATGCTGGTGTTCTTCCACAGGTTCAGCGTCTGGCTGATCAGCGGTGGCACCGTCACCCGCAACGACTGCGGGAGGATCACCAGGCGCATGGTGCTGATAAAGCCAAAACCGAGGGTGCGGCCCGCCTCCATTTGCTCCTTGGGAATGGAACGCAAGCCGCTGCGGATGTCCTCGGCCATATAGGCCGCGGTATAGAGCACCAAGGCGATGACCGCACTGACCGCCTCAATGTTGTGCTGGTAAATCCAGGACTTGATGGGGGCCGGCAGCAGCTCCGGTGCGCCGAAATACCAGAACAGCATGTGCGCCAGCAGCGGCACGTTGCGGATCGCTTCCACGTAGGTGATCGCGATGCCTCGTAACGGGGCGTAGGGAGCGAGCCGCAAGACGGCCAGAAAGATAGCCAGAGGCAGCGCGATGACCAAGGTAATCAGGGCGAGTTGGATGGACAGCAGGAAGCCACTGACAAGCCATTCCTGATACTGTCCGGACAGCACGATCGACAAATCAAACGTATTCATAAATGGGCCCGTGGCCCGGCCGAAGGCCGGGCCTTCAACAAGTCAGTTGATGTTGTCGGTTTCGATCTTGAACGACCGGCTGGCGAACTTCATGTTGGAGTCCGGACCAAACCATTTTATGAACAGCTTGTCGGCCGCGCCGGAAGACTCCAGATCACGCAGAGTCTTGTTCACCTGCTCCTGGAAGGCGGGCTCGCCTTTCTTCAGGCCCAACGCCAAGTGCTCGGTCGACAAGCTCTGCGGGAGGATCCGATAGTCTTTTGCCGCATCACCGAGCTTGGCGAAATTACCGGCCAATGAAGTCTCGTCGTTGGCGTAAGCCACACCCTTGCCCTGTTGCAGAGCGAGCAAGGCCTGAGGATTGGTGTCGAACGAAACGATCTGGGCGGTGGGGATCTTCGATCTGACGCTCTGCTCCATCGTGGTGCCTTTGATCGTCAGTATCTTCTTGCCTGCCAGCTGGTCAAGTTGATCAATGCCACTGTCAGCCTTGACCATCACCTTCTGACCGGTGATGAAGGTCGAGAGCGAGAAGTTGATCAATGCCTCACGCTCCTTGCTATGGGTCAAGGAGGCGGTCAGGAGGTCGACACGGCCCTGCTGCAGCTCGGGTATGCGTGCTGTGTTCGCCAATTGCTTCACCACCGGCTTGACACCGATGCTCGCGGCGATGGCAGTGCAAAGATCCACGTCGTAACCCACGATTTCGCGAGTTGCCGGGTTCTTCATGAAGCTGAACGGCTCGTCGGTGCCGAGCACGCCACAGACCAACTCCCCCTTTGCCTTGATATCGCTGAGTTGGTCGGCTGACGCCGAGACACTTGTTGCAAGCGCCAGGGCCAGTACTGCAGTTTTCCAGTGGGCTTTGACTACGCGGTTCGTTTGCATTTTCTTGACCTTATTATTGTGAAAAAGCATTCCAGTTTTAGTCAGCATTGGGTGGAGCGAACGTCGAGGTGCCTCTTGTCGATAGTGGTATTAGTTATTCGGCCGAAGCAGTACGCAGCCGCTCGAAGCCCGCACTCAAGTCGGCGATCAGGTCGTCGACGTGCTCCAGTCCGATGGACAGCCGGATCAGGTTCTCGGTGATGCCGAGGCTGATCTTCTGTTCATGGCTCAAGGAGTTGTGCGACATGCTGTAGGAGTGGTTGATCATGCTTTCCACCCCGCCCAGGGAGTCGGCCAGCACAAAAATCGACAACTGCTCGATGAAGGGGGTCAGCGCTTTACGGTCGGCCTTCAACTTCAGCGAGACCACCGCGCCGCCGGAGCGCATCTGGTGTTTGCACAGCGCGTGTTGCGGATGGCTTTCCAGCCCCGGGTAAAATACTTCCTCGACCTGCGGGTGAGTGCTCAGGAAGTGGGCAATCTTCGCCGCATTGCTGCACTGGCGCTCCATGCGCACGTCAAGGGTCTTCAGCCCGCGCAGGGCAAGATAGCAGTCGAACGGCCCCTGGACCGCGCCGATGGCCATGCTGATGGAGCGCAGGCGAGCGAATAGTGACTCGTCTGCCGCGACCACCACGCCACCGATCAGGTCGGAGTGCCCCCCGATGTATTTACTCGCCGAGTGCATCACCAGGTCGACGCCGTACTCGATCGGGCGCTGGTTCCAGGGCGAGCAGAAGGTGTTGTCGACGCAGGTCAGGATGCCGTGAGCGCGGGCGAACTCTGTCACGCGCTGGATGTCGACCAGTTGCAGCAGGGGGTTGGTCGGCGTTTCGATCCAGATCATCCGGGTGTTGTCGCGGCGGCTCGCTGCCAGTGACTCAAGGTCGTTGAGGTCGATGTAGCTGGCGCTTAGCCCGGAGGTCTTGCTTCGGTAGTCCTCCATCAGGCGGAAGGTGCCACCGTAGACGCCAGCCATCACGATCACATGGGAGTCCTTCGGCAGGAGCTCGAGCACGGTGGCGGTGGCAGCCATGCCCGAAGCGCAGGCCACAGCACCACGGCCGCTCTCCAACTGTGCAATGCAGCTCTCGTAGGCATGGCGGGTGGGGTTGCCGACGCGCCCGTAGGCATAGTCTGGACTGTCGTCAAGGCTGCGCTTGATGAACGAACTGGAGGTGACTATCGAGGGGAAGATCGTGTTGTCCGCGTAGGTCGACTGTTCGCCGGCGTGGATCACTTGGGTGGAAAAGTTGCTCTTGTTCTGGCTCATAGTCGGTAATACCTTGCGAAGACTAAAGATAGCGATCGAGTTGTTTCGAATAGGGTGTGATGTCACCGATAGTACGAGCGACCCAGTCATGGTCGTAGTAGGTGTCCAGATAGCGTTCGCCGCTATCGCACATCAGGGTCACGATAGAGCCCTTCAGACCTTGCTCCTGCATCCGCAACGCAACACTCAGCGCGCCCCACATATTGGTACCGGTGGAGCCACCGGCCTTCTTGCCGAGCAACTTTTCCAGCCAGTAGAGGGTGGCGATGCTGGCAGCGTCGGGAATCTTCAGCATGTCGTCGATCACGTCCGGCAGGAAGGACGGCTCCACCTGGGGACGACCGATGCCTTCGATGCGGCTGCTATGGGTGCTGGTGAGACTTGAGTCGCCTGTTCGGTAGCTTTCATAGAACACCGAGTTCTCCGGGTCCACCACTATCAATCGGGTATCGTGCCCCTTGTAGCGGATGTAGCGGCCGATGGTCGAAGAGGTGCCGCCGGTGCCTGCACTCATGACAATTGCGTGGGGAATGGGGTGCGGCTCGCCGGTCATCTGCTGGAAGATGCTGTCGGCTATATTGTTGTTGCCGCGCCAATCCGTCGCCCGCTCGGCATAGGTGAACTGGTCCATGTAGTGGCCATCGCTTTCGCGCGCCAGGCGCTGCGCCTCGGAATAGACCTGGGACGATTGATCGACGAAGTGGCAACGTCCGCCGAGCTGCTCAACCTGTACGATCTTTTTGCTCGCGGTGTTGCGCGGCATGACCGCGGTGAAAGGCAGGCCAAGCAGTTTGGCGAAATAGGCTTCGGACACGGCCGTGCTACCCGAGGAAGCCTCGACCACATGGGTGCCCTCACGGATCTTGCCGCTGCAAATGGCGTGCAGGAACAGCGAGCGTGCCAGCCGGTGCTTGAGGCTGCCGGTTGGATGTGTGCTCTCGTCCTTGAGGTAGATGTCGACGCCCTTCAACCCCGGAATGTCCAGCTTGTGGATATGGGTGTCGGCGGAGCGTAACAGGTCGCAGGAGATACTCCTGGTCGCAGACCGGATCCATTCATTCATCATAGTTTTCCCCCGGCTCAGCATGCGGCCACAGCGATCGCGTCAATTTCCACCAATGCTGCCCGCGGCAAGCTACTCACGCCGATCGCCGCTCGTGCGGGATAGGGTTTGGCGAACAGCTCTTCCATCACCGAATTGATCAAGGCGAAATGGCTCAAGTCAGTCAGGTAGATGGTCAGCTTGACCACATCGGCGAAGCCCATTGAGGCCTCTTCGAGAATCGCACCCAGGTTGGCAAAGGCTTGCCGGACCTGTGCTTCGATGCCTACGACCATCTGCATGCTCTGTGGGTCCAGGGCGATCTGACCGGAAACATAAAGGGTGGCTGCGCATTGTACGGCTTGCGAGTAAGGGCCAATCGCCTCAGGAGCGGCGCGGGTGGTGATGATCTTCTTCATATTCGGGGCTCTCCGGGCACGTTTCATGGGATAAATTTTACCGTCGCCCTCCAGAAAAAGAGTTTTAAACTTCCTGCTCTTTGCGCTGGTTTTTAGAAAAAATTTCTACAATTTGCCGTCATTAGAGGAATTGATATTTTCGATCGCCACATCCTCTCCCTCTTGCAACGCGATACCACCATCCTCCTCAAAGAACTGGCCGAGGCCGTCGCCCATACGTGATCCCGATTGGCGGCTCGTATGCGCTCGGCTACGTTCGCGCGGGCCTCGAGCTCGAGCAGCAGATCTCTGCGGCGGGGCTCGACTTCACGGCCGTCTCCTCGCCGCAATAACGCAGAACGCGCCGCTCGTCGCCGATCGTGGGCGGCGCTGTTCGCATCATTCCGTCACGATGTAATCGGTCGGCAGCGCGGTCGTGCGCTTGATCACCTCCATCGCGAATGCCGAGCTCACGTCCATCAGCTCGACGCTCTTGATCAGCCGTTTGTAGACTCTGTCGTATCCGGCAATATTCGGCACGACGACCTTGAGCAGGTAATCGACGTCGCCGCTCATCCGGTAGATCTCGATGATCTCCGGAATCGCACAAACAGCCTCGACAAAATGCGATGTCCACGCATCGCCGTGCTGGTTCGAGCGCACCGTCACGAATGCAGTGAGCCCCAGGTTCAGCTTGGCCGGATCGCACAGCACAACCTGCCGGCAGATCACGCCGTCGTCCCGCAGCTTCTGCAGCCTTCGCCAGCATGGCGTCGGCGACAGATTCACCGCCTTCGCCAGGTTGTTCAGACCGATCGTCGCATCCGCCTGAAGCATCGTGAGCATCTGTGCATCGCGTTTGTCCATATCGCCTCCGAGGTAGAAATTTTTTCTAATCTTATCTGGATCGACGACATTCTTTGGAAACTATTTTCGTCTTCGCGCAATTAACATGTCCTCAAGCACAGCGACTGCCGCGACGATGCGGCACCGCTTGATTCGCCTCGATTGAACCGACGAAAAAGGATCACGCCTTGAACACCACGTATTCGACCGACACCGTTCTGGTCCACGAGGGCCGCACGCACAGCCAGCTCGGCGCGCCGGTGAACCCGCCGGTCTACCGGCAATCGACGTTGCTCTTTCACAGCATCGAGGCGCTGAAAACGGCGAGCGGCACGCCGAACGCATACGGCCGCGGCGGCAGTCCGACCACCCGCGCGCTCGAAAACGCGCTCGCCCGCCTCGAAGGCGCGCATCGAGCGATGCTCACGCCGAGCGGGCTCAGCGCGATCACGACATCGCTGCTCGCGGTGCTCGGTCCCGGCGATCATTTACTGATGACAGACTCGGTCTACGATCCGACTCGCGCGTTCTGCGCGGAGACGCTCGCGCGCCTGGGCATCGAAACGACGTACTACAATCCGTCGATCGGCGCGGACATCGCAGCGCTGATACGTCCGAGCACGCGCGCAGTGTTCGTCGAGTCGCCCGGCTCGCTGACGTTCGAGGTGCAGGACATTCCGGCGATCAGCCGGATCGCGCATCGGCACGGCGCAATCGTGCTGATGGACAACACCTGGGCCACGCCGCTGCATTTCCGTTCGTTCGAGCATGGTGTCGACGTATCGATTCACGCGGCGACGAAATACATCTCCGGGCACTCCGACGTGCTAATGGGCGCGATCCTCACGACCGAGGCGCTCTTTGCGAAGATCAACCGCTTCTATCGGCAGCTCGGCATGACCGTGAGCGGCGACGACGCGTATCTCGCACTGCGCGGCTTGCGCACGCTGTCGCTGCGGCTCGAGCGGCACCAGCGCAACGCGCATGCTCTGACGGAATGGCTCGCGCAGCAGCCGGAAGTCGCTCAGATCCTGTATCCGGCGCGACAGGATTCACCTGGGCACGCGCTGTGGAAGCGCGATTTCACGGGTGCGAGCGGCCTGTTCGGCGTGGTGCTGAATCCGCAATCGGACGAAGCGATGCGCGCGATGCTCGACGGCATGACCTGCTTCGGCATGGGCTATAGCTGGGGCGGTTTCGAGAGCCTGATTCTCCGGTCGAACCCGGCGAGCTCCCGCACGGCGACGCAATGGCCGTGGGAAGGCCCGCTGTTACGAATTCACGCGGGCCTCGAGCACCCGGACGACCTGATCGCCGATCTCGAAGCCGCATTCTCACGGCTGCGCGCCGCTGGGCTGACACGAATGGAAGTCTGATCCGACCCGCGCAGGTCGAAGATTCGCGTATCGATGCTTCGGTTCGCGACGCGACGATCGCGCATCGCCGCCACATCACCTCAACTTTCTACACCCACCCACAGAGAGACAACCATGAAAGACAAACTGCTCATTCTTCGTCCGGGCTTCTTCAGCGGCGCCGAAGGCCCGTTCTACTGCGGCGACTCGGTATCCGTCGAAGGCTTGCTGAGCTTCTTCCCACAGCTTCGGGACGTGGTCGAGGTCGACTACATCGACGCGCCTCGTCCGCGCAACGCGATCGTCGCGCTGATTGGCGAAGACAACCAGTCTGCGCCAGTGATCGTGCTCGGCAAAGGGCAGGTGCCGAAGGACACGTCCATCGCGGTTCAGGAGCACAACGGCACGCGCTTCATCAACGCGCCCGACGATATCCGGCGCTACCTGTCGTCACAGTACAGCGTCGCGCAGGCGTCGTGATCGGTAGCGCTCAGGCGCACGCATCGAAAACGGCCCGCCGCTCCTCGTGACGGCAGGCCACGGGCCGACGGTTCGCTTGTGAGCCGCGGCCCGTTCCTTTGGCGCGACCAGAACTGAACGACACAGCCGTTTGGAATGCACTTTTGCCAGTAGGTCTTGGGGAGGGAGGTCACGCTGACTCCTCCGATATTTGTTCTTTTTATAGGGACTCTGTTGGATCGGTAGGTTGATGCCATTATTTGGAATTGGCGCAATGAGCCACACCGCTGTGCACTCTAAAGTGCTGACATCTCGGCAGCTATCTGGTTTGGTCTTGCGTTGTCACAATATTTTGTTCGGCACCAATAGAGGTGGATCCATGGACAGGTTTCAGGAAATGCAGGTGTTCCTCACCGTGGCGCAAGAGCAGAGTTTTTCTGCTGCCGCGCGGCGCTTGAGCATGTCGGCTGCGAGCGTCACACGGGCGGTCGCGGCGCTGGAAAAGCGCATAGGCACCCAGCTGCTGGTGCGCACTACCCGCAGTATTCACCTGAGCGAGGCCGGTCAGCGTTATCTGGAAGACTGCCGGCGCATTCTGGCTGAGCTCCAGGAGGCGGAAGCCTCGGCGGCAGGCAGCCACGCCCAGCCCCGGGGGCAACTGACCATCACGGCGCCGGTGTTGTTCGGTGAGCTATTCGTGACGCCAGTGATGGTCGGTTACCTTGATCAGTTCCCCGAGGTCAGTATCAATGCCGTACTCGTCGACCGTGTGGTGAACATGGTCGAGGAGGGGATTGATGTCGCGGTGCGTATCGCACAATTGCCGGACAGCAATCTGCACGCGATCCAGGTGGGTGAAGTACGACGTGTGATCTGCGCGTCTCCCGGTTACCTCGCAAGCCACGGTCGACCTCGGCATCCTGATGACCTGTGCCAGGCACGGATTGTCGCTACCTCTTCCATTGGGCAGGTCAGGAGCTGGCAGTTTGTGGAGCAAGGAACAGCCCTGAGCATTCGCCCGGAGCCGCGTTTGGTGGTCACTGCGAATCAGGCGGCGATTACTGCGGCTTGTCTGGGTTGGGGGTTGACCCGGGTACTGTCTTATCAGGTCGCCAGCAAGGTGGCCGCAGGCGAGCTGGAAATCGTTCTTCAAGACTTTGAGCTGGCGCCGCTGCCGATCCATGTGGTGTATCAGGGGGGTCGCAAGGCACCAGCGCGGGTGCGCAGCTTTGTGGATTTTGCCGTGAAGGCGCTTCGCGAACATCCGGCGTTGCAGGCCTGACGCTTTATTGCACCTGCTGAAATAATGGATTGTGTTTTTTGGTTATTCTGTTGTTTTAATCGAAAGTGGAAGGTAGCTCCCATCGGCGCGGATCTCTCCTGAACTGCGCGATCGCCCCGCGGAGTTCACCATGTCCAAGCCCGCCATCAAACTCTATAACTTCCCGCGCTCCGGTCATGCTCACCGTGTCGAGCTGATGCTGTCCTTACTCGAACTGCCGACTGAACTGGTGTTCGTCGATCTCGTCAGCGGTGCTCACAAACAGGCGGATTTCCTCGCGCTGAATTCTTTTGGCCAGGTTCCGGTCATCGATGACCAAGGCGTGGTGTTGGCTGACTCCAACGCGATTCTGGTGTACCTGGCGCAGAAATATGGCAAAGGCCGCTGGTTGCCGGCGGACCCGGTCGGTGCGGCCAAGGTTCAGCGCTGGTTGTCGGTTGCGGCCGGGCAGATTGCCTCAGGACCGGCCACGGCTCGACTGATCACTGTGTTTGGCGCGCCTTACAACGCTGAAGAGGTGATCGCCCGTTCCCACAGCCTGCTCAAGGTGATTGATCAGGAACTGGCTCACACTGCCTATCTGGCGGGTGATGAACCGACCATTGCTGATGTCGCCGGCTACAGCTATATCGCCCATGCGCCCGAAGGCAATGTGTCTCTGGCTGACTATGCCAATGTGCGGGCCTGGCTGGCACGCATCGAAGCCTTGCCCGGTTTTGTTGCGATGCCGCGCACGGTGGCCGGCTTGCAGACTGCCTGATATGAGTGACTGCGGCCCAGCCTGGCTGTGCCTTTCAGACTGTGCCCTCGGCGCAGGGGAGAAACGCGATGAACCTTCAATCACCCTGGCATGCCGGCGAAAAGCAGCTGCAGGCGCACGTCGGTGTCGCTGAGCGTATGGAAGCGTTCGGACCCAAGGTCATCCGTAATTACTTGCCTGATCAACATCGTCAGTTCTATCAGCAATTGCCCTTCATGCTATTTGGCGCGGTGGATGTAGATGGTAATCCTTGGGCCAGTATTCTCGAGGGGCAACCAGGTTTTGCCTGTTCTCCCGAGCCTGCCCTGTTGCAGCTGGACAGTCTGCCAGGGCAGAACGACCCCGCTCAATTACACACTGGCGCGGCTATCGGCCTGCTGGGTATCGAGTTGCACACGCGGCGGCGGAACCGAATCAATGGCCAGGTCAGCGATATGGCCGAAAACGGCTTTACCGTGGCGGTCCAACAGGCTTTCGGCAATTGCCCTAAGTACATCCAGCTGCGCCAATTTGAATCGGTGCCTGTCGCAGATCCGTCGATGCGCGTGGTGCAGCGTCTGAGTCAACTGGATGACGAGGCGAGCGCGATGATTCGTGGAGCCGACACCTTCTTTGTCGCCAGTTACGTTGACGTTGAAAACCAACGCTCGGTGGACGTCTCTCATCGGGGAGGGCAGAGCGGTTTCGTCCAGGTAGACGGCAATTGCCTGACCATTCCCGATTTCGCCGGCAACTTGCACTTCAATACGTTGGGCAACCTGTTGCTCAATCCGCGCGCGGGCTTGCTGTTCATCGATTTCACCTCGGGCGATTTGCTGCAGGTCAGCGGGCGCACCGAAATTATCCTCGACGGGCCGCAAATCAGCGCCTTTCAGGGCGCCGAGCGGCTTTGGAAGCTGTATGTGGAGCACATGGTGCGCCGACCGGCAGCGCTGGGTTTGCGCTGGCGGTTCGAGGGTTTCTCTCCCAATAGCCGAATGACTGGAACTTGGGAGCAGGCCACGACACGTTTGCAGGATTAGGCGTTGGGCAGCAGTTGGCGCCAACCAACGTCATGCGTAGGAAAGTGCCTTTTCCTCCAACAGCTCTTGGTACAACTCTGTCCATTTACGGCCCATTTCATCGGCGGTGAACAGTTGGCGATAGCGGGCTTCGGCTCGCTGTCCCATTTCTGCCGCACGCTGCGGGTTTTCCCACAAGGTACGCATTGCTTCACGAAAGGCCTGTGGATTACTCGGGGGAACGACCAAACCGGTCTCGCCATGGATATTGATGTAACTGGTCCCGGTACCGATCTCACTGGAGATCATCGGTTTTCCATACATCGCGCCTTCAAGCAATGAGATACCGAACGCTTCGGAACGCAGATGCGATGGGAACACGATCGCGTAGCTCAGTTGTAGCAGCGCCACTTTGTCCTCTTCACCCAGGCGTCCTAGAAAGTGCAGATTGCGCAAGCCCAGAGCGGCTGCCTGGGCATGTAATTCCGACTCAAGCGGGCCTGCGCCGACGATCACGACCGGGTAATCCACCTCTTTAAGTGCATCGAGCAGGATATGCAGTCCTTTGTAATAACGCATCACACCGACGAACAGGAAGAAGCGTTCACCCAGACGTTGCCGCCAATGGGCCAGGCGCTCAGGCTCGGGTTGTGGATAACCTGACTTGTTCAAGCCATAAGCAATGACCCGGGTCTTTTCCCGGTGGTTCTGCAAGACATCGCTGGTATGGAAGTAGTTGGGCGAGGCGGCGACAATCCGGTCGGCGCTATTGAGGAAGCGATTCATCAGTGGGCGGTACATTTTGAGCAAATGTTGCTGACGAACGATGTCCGAATGGTAGGTCACCACGCACGGTTTGTTCGTGGCGCTGATGAAATGCACCAGGTCCATGAATGGCCAAGGAAAGTGGTAGTTGACCACGTCCGCCTCCGCGGCCATTTCCCGAAACTGTTTGAAGACACTGTAGGAAAAACCGGTGGAAGCGAACTGCACATCCAGTTTAGCCCGATGCACCTCATGCTGACCGATCTTGACGACCGCAGGCGTGGGCTCGGCGCTCAATGTCAGAACCTGGCTCTCAATGCCGTGCCGGGATCCGCTTTCGCATAACTGAAAGATGACCTGTTCGATACCGCCGACCGAGTCAGGCAGGTATGTCTTGAAGAAATGTAGAACGCGCATTCAACCTCCCATAGCCTGACGGTATGCGCCTGCTGTTACCTTCGCGCAGCGCCCCCAGGAAAAAAGCTTCGCTTGCTGCAATCCAGCCTCTCGGCATTCCAGCCAATGCGTTTGATCGTCGATCAATCGGCTCATCGCGTCGCGCAAGCCGTCTACATCGTCAGGTTCAATATAATTGCCCGCGTCACCTGCGACCTCCGGCATTGCCGAGCGTCGGGTCAGGATCACCGGAGTACCACTGGCCATGGCTTCCAGAACCGGAAGGCCAAAGCCCTCGTAGAGAGACGGAAACACCAGCGCACTGGCACCGGCCACGAGCTGTGCGACCTGTTCATCCGGCAGATAACCCATCAGGCGGACATAGCCGGAGGCCAAGGCCTTTTGCAACTCATCACTGAACTGCCCACGTTCCCAACCGGCCATTCCTACAATCAGCAAAGGAAAACGCTGACGCATCAGCTCTGGCAATCGCGCGTGAGCGTGCAAGGCCAGTGACAGGTTTTTGCGCGGTTCCAGCGTTCCTACACAGAGGAAATACGCCTGCGGTTGCACTCCATGGGGCGTGAGTGCCTCCTGCAACGCCTCGATCGAGCGTGGATGGAAGCGCGCGGCTACCCCAAGCGGTGCAACGACAAAGCGTTCATGGGGAAGGCCAAAATAGCGCTGGGCTTCATCGGCCACGTACTGCGAGTCGGTCAAAATCAATCGTGCCTGCTGCACGCCATGACCAAGTCGGCGCTCTATCTCTTTCAACCGGGCCGATGGCTGGGTCGAGGGATAGTGCAGGTGGGTCAGGTCGTGCAGGGTGATGATGGTCGGACCCTTGAACGCCAGGGGCCACAGGCTCGGCTCGTGATAGAGATCGATGGCTTGGGACTGTCCTTGGTCGAAGCGCCGCTGCTCCAGCCAACGACGGGCCTGGTAGGCCCCCGGTACTCGTCGCAACCAAGGTGTCATTCGGGAATAGCCGGGCATGGCGGCGGCCGGCAGGGCAGCACTCCAGCCCCAGCCATGGAACAGCGAGAGCTCCAGGTCCGGCTCTGCCACAAGGGCCGTCGCCAGTTCGGCCAGGTAATGACCTATGCCGGTGCGTGGTGCCTGGAGAATCCGTGCGTTAAGGGCAATCCGCATGCTGCCTCTCTACCGGCGCAGGCACCTTCTTCAAGTTGCGCTGGATGCGTTCGACAAACTGGGTACTGGCCTCGCGCCAGCCCAGCCAGCGCCACTCGCTGACATTGCGCACTGCCGGAAACTCACCAGTGCTTTCCATGCGCGCAACCAGATTGGCAAGGCTTTGTGGATCGGCCAGATCGAAATAGGCCATGAACTCGCCACCAATCTCACGAAAGACCGGAATATCGCTGCCCATCGCCGGCAGCCCGCGCTGCATGGCTTCGACCAGCGGCAAGCCAAAGCCTTCGACATAGGACGGGAATACCAGCGCTGTTGCCTGTGCATAGGCATGCTCAAGGCTTTTATCGGTGAGTGTGTTGAACATGAACAGTCGCTTGTTCAGCTCCGGGTGCTGGCGAACGCGGTCGACCAGCGCATCGCACTTCCAGCCAATCCGCCCGGCAATGCACAGCCGGGCATTTGAGCCCGCGGCCCAGGCGCGTTCGAAGGCGTCGAGCAAGTAGTCATGGTTCTTGCGCGGTTCAATGGTACTGACCATGAGGAAAACCGGATCTTGCCCTTCGAACAGCCGCACAAGACGCGGCTCCACAACTGCCCCATCGTTGCTCAGGTCCAGCTCGGAACCGAGGTGGAAATAATCGAACCAGAGCGTTTTGACCTGCTGCGGTCCAAGCCTGCGCAGAAGCTCTTCGCGGACCTGGTCACGCACGGTTGCCGAAATGGCGACATATCCGTCTGCAGTTCTGGCGATCCAGTCGAACCACTCGTTGAAAATCTGCACCAGCCGGGTGTCGTAGAACTGTGGATGGGTCAGCGGGATCAGGTCGTAGATTACCGAGACGATGTCCACCCCTTCACGCTTGAGCTGTTCGGCCATGGGAAAAAAGTTGGCGTGCCAGGACGAATCCAGCAGCACCAGTTGATCACCCGGCTGATGCTGCAAAGGTGTGCAACGTTTCGGCAGTTGTTTCTGGTTCACCAGCCCGATCAGACGTAACGGCACACTGAAACAGGCCAGCGCTGTGAGCCGATACATCACGTACAGCGCGCGCCGGGCGAAACGCGACTGATAGCGTTGTTCCAGGTTTTGGTGAAGTTGCCAGAACCTGTGGGCGACCCGCTCCAGGCGCGTACCGAAACCCATCAGCGCATTGAAAAAAGGCGTATCCAGCGGTGCCAGACTCAGCACCCGGTAGAGCTTGCCCTTGAGTATCACCACCGGAAGGCATTCCACACCCTCCACGGCCTCGGGCAACTGCTTGATGACATTGCGCACCACCCGTTGAATACCCGAGTTGACCTTGGGGTGCTCGAACACATGGGTACATTCGACCAACAGGCGCGTCATGGCGTGGCCTGCAAGGCGACTGACCCGGCAGGGGCAACGGTCGAACGGGTGATCGTGGTTTGGGCTTCGAGCCAGGAGCAGCCGACGAAGTCTTCATGACGGTTGTTGAGGACATGGAAGACCAGGCCGTAGTCTCGCCATTCGAAATTGCGGTCCAGGTGCGAGTCCAGGCGCGACAGGCTCAGGGCTACGGAATAATTACCCTTGCCCAGGCGCATGGTGAAGGCAAATCGGAACGTGACCCGTTCACCGGCACTCAAGTTCGTCAGTGCTTGTCCCTGCCGATGGGTGTTGATGCCATACATGGACTGTCCAAGGCGATCCTTGATCATGAAGCCCAGCACCAGCCGCTCGATGTCCTGGCGTACCTCGACCTGCACTTCCAGCACCATCGGCTGGCCCACCTCGGCGACCTCCACCGATCGCTCGTGTGCATCCAGCAGGCGCACACTCAAGATGCCTGCTTCACCGGTACCGGAGATGGTCTGGACCTGGCCGGTGGCGAGCATTTCCTGACGCACGGTCTGGCCCTCGCGCTCGGCCATCAGGGCGTTGTAGTAGTCCAGGACCTCTTCGGGTTTACCGTGCATGGCCATGCGACCGTTTTCCAGAAGGATCGCGGAATCGCAGATCGACTGGATCGCTGAACGATCATGGGAAACGATCAATAAGGTCGTTCCTGCTCGACGAAAACTGCGGATACGTTCGAAGCTCTTGTGCTGGAAGTAGGCGTCGCCTACCGACAGCGCTTCATCGACAATCAAAATATCCGGCCGACGCGCAGTCGCGACACTGAAGGCCAAACGCATCTGCATGCCGCTCGAATAAGTGCGCACCGGGTGATCAATGGCTTCGCCAATCTCCGCGAAACCCTCGATTTCCGGCATCAGCGCCTCGATTTCCTCCACCTGCATGCCCAGCAGCTGGCCAGCCATGAAGGCATTCTGGCGACCAGTGAAATCCGGGTGGAAGCCCATGCCCAGTTCCAGTAGCGCGGCCACCCGTCCTTGCACCTGAAGTTGTCCACAAGTGGCTTGGGTGGTACCGGTGATGATCTTCAGCAAGGTGCTCTTGCCGGCACCGTTGACCCCGACGATCCCTACGGCTTCACCGGGGGCGACTTCAAAGTCGATGTCACGCAGGATCCAGTGCTCGCGATGACGCGCCGCAGAGAAGGGGATGATCCATTCGAGCAGGCGGCTCCAGCGTGTCGGATATTGCTTGTAGGCCTTGCTCAGGCCACTAACGCGTATGTGTCCCATCAGAGCTCATCCACCATTTCACCCACTCGTCGGCGGAATAGCCGCAGCCCCAGGACACAGAACAGCACGCCGATGATCAGGACCGACAACAGCGAACTCCAGACCGGCCATTGACCATACAGAAACAGGTTCTGGTAACTCACCATCAAGGCAGTCATCGGGTTGAGCCAGAGCAGCCGCTGGATCGGCTCCGGGAGAATCGACATCGGATAGACGATGGGCGTAAACCAGAACCAGAATTGCAGGCAAATCCCGAAGAACTGCCCGACGTCGCGGAAGAACACATTCAACACGCCGAGAATCATCCCCAGACCGGCCGAGAAAATAACCTGTAACGCCAGCAACGGCACCAATGCCAACAAGGCCATACCGGGAAGGCGCCCGGTGATCAGCAGAAAGCCCAGGAACAACGACACAATAATTGCGAAGTTGATCCCGGCATTGAGCAGCACGATCACCGGCAGGCAGATGCGCGGGAAACTGATCTTCTTCAGCAGATTGGCATTTTCCAGAAACATGTTCTGGCTGCGCAGGGTGATCTCGGAGAACAGTCCCCAGGTCAGCAAACCGGCGCAGAGGTAAATGCTGTAGGCCATCCCGTCATCCACGCCGGGAAGACGCGCACGCATCACGTGAGAAAAGATCACCGTGTAGACGACGATCATCGACAGCGGGTTAAGGACGGTCCAAAGGGCACCGAACAGCGAGTTGCGATAGCGGGCTTGGAACTCTCGCTTGACGCTTCCGAGGATGAAACCCCGATAGCCCCACAGCGAGCGGTACAGATTGAGCAGCATTCAGACCGTCCTTCCGTATTTATCTTCGAAGCGAACGATATCGTCCTCTCCCAGGTACTCGCCGCTCTGAACTTCAATGATGACCAGGTCGATCACCCCCGGGTTTTCCAGACGATGCTTGTGCCCGGCGGCAATGAAGGTGGATTCGTTTTTGGCGACAAAGTGCGAGCCGTCGCCGTTGTTGGTGACCTTGGCCATGCCTTCGACGACGACCCAGTGTTCATTGCGATGGTGGTGCATCTGCAGGGAGAGGGAGGCTCCAGGCTTCACCACAATGCGCTTGATCTTGAAGCGCGGACCTTCCTCCAGCACGGTGTAAGTGCCCCAGGGGCGACTGACCGTACGGTGCAGGCGATAGGTTTCGTGCTTTTTATCCTTGAGTTGCTTCACCACCTTGCGCACATCCTGCGCGCGATCGGCATGGGCGACGAGAACCGCATCGGCGGTATCGACGATGATCAGATTGTCGACGCCGACCGTGGCTACCAGACGTCCTTCGCTCTGGACAAAATTGTTGTGGCTGTCGATGAACAGCGCGTCGCCACTGGCCCGATTGTTCTGGGCATCAGCCTTGATCAAGTCGCTGACCGCACCCCAGGAGCCGATATCGCTCCAGTCGAAACCCGCAGGCACCACCACAACCTTGTCGGACAGCTCCATCAAGGCATAGTCGATGGAGATATCCGGCATGTCGGCGAAGTGCGCCGCTGACAATTCCTGCTGAATGCCCCCGCTTGTCTCGACCGGGGCGCTGGCCGCCAGGCAGGCTTTGCCTAGCTCCAGGAGCGCTGGCGCATGGATCTGCAACTCAGCCAGCAAGGTCGCGGCCGAGAAGCAGAACAGGCCCGAGTTCCATAGGAAATTGCCGCTTTCCAGGTAGTGGGTCGCGGTCTGCAGGTCGGGCTTCTCGACGAAGCGCTGAACCCTGGCCGCGCCTTGCTCATCCAGTTGTTCGCCGGTTTCGATGTAACCGAAACCCGTTTCCGGCGCGGTCGGGGTGATGCCGAACGTGACCAGATGCCCAGCCTTCGCCAGCTGTACGGCATGTTCGACAGAGTGCCCGAAAGCGTCTTCGTTCTGAATCAGATGGTCGGCCGGCATCACCACCAGAATCACATCGTCGCCGTGCAAGGCTTGCAAGGACAGTGCAGCGGCAGCAATCGCTGGTGCCGTGTTGCGTCCCACAGGCTCCAGGAGAAAGTGCCCGCGGTGGCGTTCCAGTCTGGCCGCCTGGTAGTGATCCTTGCTTTGAAAGTAGTAGTCACGGTTGGTCACCGTGACGATATTGCCGCCCGCAGCCAGGAGCCCGGCCGCGCGTCGGTAGGTCTTGCCCAGCAAGGTCTGGCCATCGGGCAAGGTCATGAACGGCTTGGGATGACCTTCGCGCGAAACCGGCCACAAACGAGTCCCGGCACCACCGGAAAGAATCACAGGAATCAGCATGCCTTACTCCTTGGCGACGCGTTTCATGTCCGCATCCATCATCATGCGGATCAGATTCTCGAGATTGGTTTTGGGCTTCCAGCCCAGGACGCGTTGCGCTTTGGCCGGGTTGCCGAGCAACACGTCAACTTCGGCCGGACGGAAGAATGCCTGATCGATTTTCACAAAGTCCCGGTAGTCCAGGCCGACGTGATCGAACGCAATACGGCACATCTCACGGACAGTGGTGGTGACACCGGTCGCCACCACATAGTCGTCGGCCTTTTCCTGCTGCAGCATTAGCCACATGGCCTCGACGTAATCGCCGGCAAAGCCCCAGTCGCGCTTGCTGTCGATATTCCCCAGGCGCAGCTCCTGCTGTTTGCCCTGCTTGATACGCGCGGCGGCATCGGTCACTTTGCGCGTCACGAATTCAATCCCGCGCAGGGGCGATTCGTGGTTGAACAGAATCCCGCTGCTGGCGTGCAAATTGAAGCTTTCGCGGTAGTTCACCGTGATCCAGTGACCGTAGAGCTTGGCTACACCATAGGGGCTGCGTGGATAGAACGGAGTGTTCTCGTCCTGTTGCTCGGCCTGGATCAGGCCGAACATTTCGCTGGTGGAGGCCTGGTAGAAACGCGTGTGCGGACTGAACTGACGGATCGCCTCGAGCAGGTGGGTCACACCCAGCCCATCGACGATTCCGGTGGTCACCGGTTGATCCCAGGAGGCTGCGACAAAGCTCTGTGCCGCCAGGTTGTAGATTTCATCGGGAGCGGCCTTGATCACCGCGCGCTGCACTGAACAGGCGTCGGCCATGTCGCCATCCAGATAGCGAATCTCGCCCTCGATACCCATCTCACGCAAGCGCCAGCGCGAATCGCTGCTGCGACGCGCCACCAGACCGTGGACCTGATAACCCTTGTCGAGCAGCAGCTTGGCCAGATAGGCGCCGTCTTGTCCGGTGATCCCAGTGATCAGTGCACTTTTTGTCATTCTTGGCGTACTCGTGACTCCCAGTCGGACAGGATCGCCCGCAAGGATTGTTGTGTAGTTATCTCAGGCGTCCACCCAGTGGCGTGTTGCAGCCTGGCATGGCTACCACAGACGCGACGCTGCTCTGCGCGGCGAAGACGCGCAGGGTCCTGAATCAATTCGATGTCGACCTGTGCGATGTCCGCCAGCTGTGCGATCAAGCTGCGGATGCTTTGCTCTTTGCCTGAGCAGACGTTATAGGTCTGACCGGGTGAGCCGCGCTGCAGCATGGCCAGATAGGCAGACACCACGTCGCTCACATCGAGAAAGTCGCGGGTCACGTCGATATCGCCCACTTCCAGTCGTGGTTCTTGCAGACCCTGTTTGATCCTGGCGATCTGGCGTGCGGCGCTGGCGATGACGAAACTGTCCTTTTGTCCGGTACCGATGTGGTTGAAGGGGCGTGCGACGATCACCGGCCAGCCCTCGGTCATCCCCCATTGCAGGCATAGAAATTCCGCCGAGAGCTTGCTGACAGCATATGGGTTACGCGGGCAGGGCGACTGGTTTTCATCGATAGGCAGCGCGGATTCGCTCACTTGGCCATAAACGTCGCCAGAGCTGACATACAGGAAGGTGCCGTTGAAGCCGCGAGCTTTGAGCGCCTGCAGCAAATTCAGCGTCCCGAGCAAGTTGACGTGCAGAGTCTTGGCCGGATCACGGAACGCTTCGGGGACGAAGGTCTGGCCAGCCAGGTGGATGACGGCGTCGGGCATTTCGGGCCACAGGTCTTCCAGGCTGTGTGGCTGGGAAAGGTCATAGCCGGACGCGACAGGCAGGAGATCCCAAACCGAATCGGGAGCACTCAGACGGGATTGGATGTGACGTCCTACGAATCCAGTCAGACCCGTAACGAACAGACGCTTCTTCAAACAGCAGCCCCCTCAATTATCAAACTTCGGCAAATCACCCCCAGTCTTTGCTGAGAAAATCCGGTAATTTCTAGTAGTTGTTCCAGATTCAGTGGCGTGCGAAGTTATTGTTGTAGTTGTTTTGAGACAATCTGTGCCAATTGCCCGGCAATTTCAATAAGTCCAATTGTGACCAGTCAGTTCTCGTCAGCGTAGCGCAAAATTTGTCGCCCGCCGGTTCACGAACCCTCAACGGATGTGTTTAGAATGCCCCTCGTCGCGACCGCCCAGCGATCAGCATGGCTGCTTTTGGCCAGGGAAAGCTGACCAATAAAACAAGAACGTAGACGGGCATGAGGACGATCGGCGAAGCCACTGGAAATACAGGACTTCGTCAATGGCTCTGCCGTCATAGAGTGAAGTTGCCCAACGGCGGCTTCATCGTGGGATGCCATGAATTTTATTCTTTACTCGGACGTAAACGACAGTTCGATCAGCCAGAGCCTCGGCCGTCCGGAGTACAGTTACTACTTCGTGCTCAAGGCCTACCGTCCGGTACTCGAAAGCCTTGGGCGGGTTCACGTGGTGCAGTCGACCGCTGAAGTCGATCCGCTCTATCGGCAACTCCTGCGTGAAGGCCAGGAGAGTCTCTTCCTTTCGTTCACGCCACCCCAGAAAACCCCGACCGACCTGAGCTGCCCGACCATTTGCGTGGTGGCCTGGGAGTTCGATTCGATCCCCGACGAACACTGGGATAACGACCCGCATCAGGACTGGAGCCGTACACTTGCTCGTCATGGCCGGGTCATTACGTTATCGAGCCACACCGCTCGGGCCGTCCGTCGGGCGCTGGGTGAGGACTTTCCGGTCCTGGTACTGCCCACGCCGCTCTGGGAAAATTTCGCTACCATTCGCGATCAGTACTCCAGCGCGCCGATCAATCCGGGGACTACCCTGGACATCAAGGGCTGCATTCTCGACACACGGTTGCTCGGTCTGTCTCCCGATGCGCTGCTTGCACCGCGGCTGACCCCCGAGGAGCAGGAACTGCTGGATGCCTTGCGGCCGCCGCCATTGACCTGGCAGCGACGCTTTGTCATCGCCAAGCATTACCTGCGCCTGTGGTGCCTGGAAGCGGTTCGCGGCCAGTCGCAGTCGGGGCCTGCCAGCCGCACGTTGTATTTGAGTCAGTGGTATTGGGAAGGTATTCGCGACCTGCTGTCGTACAAGCAGCATTCACGCTTGGCCAGGTACCTGCCGGGTGTGGCCGGTCCTCAGTCCGTGCCGCAACCGGAGCAACCTGCGTTGGACCTGCCGGACACAAGTCAGCGCGTCGAAACCCTGGTGGATGGCGTCGTGTATGTCAGCGTGTTCAACCCAAAGGACGGCCGCAAGAACTGGCATCAATTGATCACCGCCTTCTGCTGGGCCTTTCGTGAGATCGACGATGCCACGCTGGTGTTGAAGATCACCCATAACGATCTGTCTTGCTACTACACCGAGCTGATGACTCTGCTGGCGCAGCTTTCGCCGTTCGCCTGCCGGGTGGTCGTCATGCATGGCTATCTCGATGACCCGCAATATGCCCGTCTGTATGGGGCCGCCAGTTTCTATGTGAACGCCTCACGCTGTGAGGGGCTTTGCCTGCCACTGATGGAGTTCATGGCCAGCGGCAAACCGGTGATCGCACCGAACCATACCGCCATGGAAGACTACATCGATGAGACAGTGGCTTTTGTCGTCAAGTCCAGCGAGGAGCTGACGATCTGGCCGCAGGACACACGCATTATCTATCGCACCCTGCGTCATCGACCGGACTGGGGCTCGCTGAAAACTGCCTATCAGGACAGCTATCGAATGGCCAAGGAACAGCCGGACGTCTACCAGAACATGTCCCGTGCGGCGATTGAGCGCATGCGTGACTATTGCGCCTTCACCCCCGTACAAAAGCGTCTCTGGGCGTTCTTCGAGCTTCCCCTGACAGGTGCGCTCGGGACTGCACCGACAGTCGCTGTGGCGGACAACGCATCATGCTGATCCTCATTCATTCGGAAACCAACAAGAGCACCATCGCGCAGAATCTTGGCCGCTCTGAATACAGCTATTACTTCGTGCTCAAGGAATACCGCCCGGTGCTCGAGCGGCTGGGCACGGTGGTGGAAATCATCGACCCCGACGAGCAGGTGGATCACTTGTACCGTGAGTGTCTGGGCCGTGGCGAAGAGTGCGTGTTTCTATCGTTTTCACCGCCTCATCGCACGCCGATCCACTATGCCTGCCCGACCATTCCGGTGTTTGCCTGGGAGTTCAGCACGATTCCCAACGAAAGCTGGGACGGCGAACCCCGAAACGATTGGCGCAACGTCCTTGGCGCAGCGGGCGCGGCGATTACCCATTCCAGCTACACGGTAAGAGCTGTGTGCGACGCCATGGGCGCGGACTACCCCATCAGCGCCATCCCGGCCCCGGTTTGGGATCGTTTTGCAGCGCGGGGCCAACAACTTGAGCGTCAGCCACAGGCTCATCAGGTCAAGCTCAATCTGAAGGGGCTGCTGGTCGACAGCCGCCAGCTCGATCTGTGCGCCTTTGGGCCCGCGCACTTGCGCAATGGCACTGCAATCGATTTCGATGCTCCGGTTCAGGATCGTGAGCTGGTACTCGATGGCGTGGTCTACACCTCGGTATTCAACCCAAGTGATGGTCGCAAGAACTGGGAAGACATGCTCAGCGCTTTCTGTGTCTCGTTCCGCGAGGTGGAGGATGCAACGCTGGTGTTGAAGCTGACCCATCACGATGCCGAGCAAGCGCTGAGCGATATCCTTCACCACCTCTACAAGAATCAATCCTACCGTTGCCGGATCGTCTTGATTTACGGCTATCTGGCTGACCCCGACTATGAACGCCTGGTGCAAGCCACCAGCTACGTGGTGAATACCTCCTACGGCGAAGGACAATGCCTGCCGCTGATGGAGTTCATGTCCTGTGGCAAACCTGCGGTGGCGCCTTGCACCACGGCGATGATTGATTACATGGACGCGGACAACAGCTTCATCATCGACTCCACTGAAGAGCTGACCGCCTGGCCCCATGATCCGCGCAAGGCGTTTCGCACCCTGCGCTACATCACCAACTGGGCGTCATTGTGTTCGGCTTATCGGGCCAGCTATGAGGTGGCCAAACTGGATGGCGAGCGCTACGCACACATGTCCGCGCATGCCGTACGCAGCCTGGAAAAGTTCTGCAGCCAGGCCAATGCGCAGGAGCGTTTGCAGGCCTTTTTCGTGCAACTGTTCGATAGTCGCAAGACGCTAGCAGTGGAAACCCCGGAAGCATGATCCGTGCACTGTTCAGACGTCTGTGTGGTGTACAGGCTGAGCCGCTGCTTGCGCCCGCGCCCGCAGTGTCGCCGCGTGATATTGGTCTGCACGACGCCATGCACGACGGCTGGTTTCTGGCGGACAGCGGCGAACTGCTCAAAGGTTTCGCCATCAGTGCAAGCGATACGCTGCTCGACGTAGGCTGCGGCGAGGGCGTTGCGACGCTGTTCGCGGTCCGTCAGGGCGCTTCGGTTATTTTCACCGACAGCGAATTCGACAAGGTTCGAGACCTTGCCCGCCAGGTTTGCGCTCAGACACAGGCTCCGTCGCTGGGCCTGGTCAGCAACAGCCTGCCGCTGCCCTTGGCCGACGGTTGTGCGAGCAAGATTGTGTGCATGGAAGTGCTGGAGCACGTCGACCAGCCCGAGCAGTTCATGGCTGAACTGGTGAGAATGGGCCGCCCCGGCGCTCAGTATTTGATCAGCGTTCCGGACGCTGTGGGCGAGCATCTGCAACAGGGCATCGCGCCGCGGGGCTATTACCAGTCCCCCAACCACATTCAGATTTTCTCCCGTGAGCGCTTCGCCGCGTTGATCGAGGACGCCGGCCTGGTCATCGAGCATCGTCAGGCCAGCGGCTTCTTCTGGGTCATGGGCATGATTTTTTTCTGGGCCAGCGAACGGGCCGCCGGGCGCGATCTTGGTGGGGCTGTACGCGACCGGATTCAGGCGCCGTATCCGCCACTGATGGAAAGTTGGGCGAGAACCTGGCAAGACCTGCTGGCGCAGCCCGATGGGCTGGCCATCAAACGCATGCTGGATCAGTTCATGCCAAAAAGTCAGGTGATTATTGCGCGCAAAGCGGGCATTGCTCAATCCGCTCCAGAAGCAGGACGCACGTGATGAACAACAAGCGAATCATGGACATTGAGCTGCTGCGGGCGATTGCCGTGCTCGGCGTACTGTTTCACCACTTGCAGGGCAGCATGTTCCCCACGCCTGTCCCGCTGCTGGAGGCCATCAATGCGCACGTTCAGTCGTGGTGGGGTGTTGACCTGTTTTTCGTTATCTCCGGATACGTCATCGCCCGCAGTCTGATCCCGGTGTTGCAAGGCTGCACCTCGGGCCAGCAGTTTTGGCAGCAGACCCGCAATTTCTGGATTCGCCGGGCCTTCCGGTTGTTGCCTTCAGCCTGGTTGTGGCTGGTGCTGATTCTGCTGGCGTGCGCGTTCCTCAATCAGTCCGGGGCTTTCGGCAGCCTGTCCGCCAACCTTCAAGCGACCCAGGCGGGTTTTCTGCAGTTTGCCAATTTCCGTTTCGCCGACAGTTTCTTCCGCTATGAATACGGGGCCAGCTTTGTCTATTGGAGCCTGTCGCTGGAAGAGCAGTTTTATGTGCTGCTGCCGGTGTTCATTCTGGTGTTCCGCAAACGCCTGGTCTGGGCGCTGCTGACGCTGGTTGCCATGCAATTGCTTACCCTGCGCACGCCTTTACTGATGGTGATCAGGACCGATGCCCTGGCCCTCGGGGTATTGCTGGCGATCTGGGGCGCGCACGCCAGCCACGCTCGCTGGGAACCCACGGTGTTACGCCATCCGTGGCTCGGCGTGCCGTTGCTGATTGGCATCGGGCTGATGCTGAGCGTGTTGGGTACTGAACCCTACACGTTCGCCAGCTACCGCATTGGCGCAATGGCTGTCCTCTGCGCCGTACTGGTCTGGGTCGCCTCTTACAACCGCGATTACCTGTTCCCGCGTGGCCCGCTGAAAAACCTGCTTACTTGGGTCGGCAGTCGCTCCTATGGGATCTATCTGATCCATGTACCGGCCTATTTGCTGGTCCGCGAACTCTGTTTCCGGCTGCAGTCGGCGGGGCTGCCGAGCCCGGCCGGTCATCCCATATTGACCATCCTCCTCGCCATGACCCTGATCATCCTGTTGAGCGAGCTCAATTATCGATTCATCGAGCTGCCCATGCGCAACCGGGGCACACGCCGGGTTGAGCGCTTGAACGCCAGCCGAACCGCCGTCCAACCCTCTGGAGCTACCTCATGCTGAGCCTTTTGAAGAAACTCACGGCGGGCAAAGTACCCGAACCAGTGCAGTCCCAGACCTCGACCGACAAGGTCGACCCGTACATGCTGGGGCTGCACGATGCGATGCTCAGCGGCTGGTTCAATCAGCAAACCGGCGAGCTGTTCAGCGGATTCCCGATCACCACCGAAGATACGGTGCTGGATGTCGGCTGCGGTGACGGCGGTAACGTGCATTTCTGTGCCATGCGCGGGGCGAAAATCATCATCGCCGATATCGACGCGGCCAAAGTCGAGGCCGCTCGCCAGCGCATGAGCGACACCCCGGCGCGCGATATCGAATCCCATGTCACTGATTGCAACCCGCTGCCGCTGGCCGATGCCATCGCGACACGTATCGTCTCCACTGAAGTCATCGAACACGTAGACGATCCGGCGCAGTTTCTTTGCGAGCTGGTGCGAGTCGGCAAACCGGGTGCTTTGTACCTGTTGAGCGTTCCGCATCCGAGCTCCGAAGACCTGCAAAAAGACATCGCTGCACCCGAATACTTCCAGAAACCCAACCACATCCGGATCATCAGCGAAGACCAGTTCAAGCAGATGGTCAGCGATGCCGGTCTGGAAGTGATCAGCCACAGCCAGTACGGTTTCTACTGGTCGATGTGGATGCTGCTGTTCTGGGAAGCCAAGGTCGACTTCGGCAACGCCGATCATCCGCTGCTCAATCACTGGGCCGACACCTGGCAGGCGGTTCTGTCCTCGCCGCGTGGCGCGCAGATCAAGCAGGCGCTGGACGCGGTCGTGGCGAAAAGTCAGGTCATCATTGCCCGCAAGCCTGGCTGAGCAGGGTACTGGCCAGTGACGCAAAGGGCCTTGAAAGGCCCTTGTTTCATTCCGAAGTCATCGCATAGATCCTGCAAGTACCGGCCGATTGCCAAGTGCAGGGCTTTACGCCTGCTGAACGAACGTCAGGCGCAGGGCAAAACCGATCAACAAGCTGCCGAACAGCCATTGCTGCACCCGCTGCGCCGAGGGGCTGCGTTCGAGCCAGCGGCCGAGCCTGGTCCCGACCAGTGCGTAACAGCTGTCAAACAACAGCCCAACGATGACCAGCACCACGCCAAGCCTGGCGAACTGCGCCACTACCGGGCCGGCTTGCGGGTCGATGAACTGCGGTAGCAGCACCGAGCAAAACAGCAACGCCTTGGGGTTAAGCAGGTTGGTCAGCAACCCACGCTGGATCGCTTCACGCCACAGCAAGGTCCGGGTGGACGCACCGGCTGAATTCAGGCTCGGCAACATGTTGGAGCGCAGACACTGAACCCCCAGCCATAGCAGGTAGGCGGCACCCGCCAGGCGCACCGCCTCAAAGGTCCAGGGCGCGGCCTTGAACAAGGTCGCCAGGCCCAACGCCGCCAAGGCCACATGGCAACCACGGGCAATCGCCAGCCCCACGGCAGTCGCCAGCGCCGTGGCTGTGCCCTGACGCGCGCCGGTTTGCAGCAGCAGAATCATGTCCGGGCCCGGCAGCAGATACACCACCGCCAGAGCCAAAAAAAACATCCAGAGTTCTGCCACCTTGCCACCCCATTCGTTATCGATTCGGTGATCAAAGTCTATGCCCGACGGGCAGGGTAGGTGCTTGCGTAGTAAGCCAGTAAAGTGGTTAGACTTGGCATAATCTGCCAAGTGATGAACAAGAACAGTCAGGATATGCCAATCATGAAACTGGACGCCTACGACCGCCGAATCCTGGCGGCCCTGCAACGAGACGGACGCCTGAGCAACGTACAATTGGCCGACGAGATCGGTCTTTCGGCCTCGCCGTGCTTGCGTCGGGTTCGATTGCTGGAAGAGGCCGGGGTGATTCGCGGCTATCAGGCCAACCTCGATCGCGACGAGGTGGGCCTGGGTTTGACGGTGTTTGTCGGGGTCAAGGTCGAGCGGCATAACGATGCTCAAGCCGAAGCTTTTCGCCAGGCGGTGACGGCGTTGCCCGAGGTGATTTCAGCGTTTCTGGTGTCGGGCGAGTCGGACTTTTTGCTGCAAGTCGTGGTGCCGGACTTGCGTGGCTATGAACGCTTTCTCACCGGCAGTTTGCTCAAACTGCCGGGCGTCAGCGACATTCGCAGCAACTTCGCGATCCACACAGTGAAAACCCCCGGGCCATTGCCGTTGGGGCATTTGCCGGATTGAGTCGATCGCGGGCAAGCCTCGCTCCTACGGATCTGTGTGAGGCATACATTTTGTGTTCGCCGAATAACTGATGTGGGAGCGAGGCTTGCCCGCGAAGACGGTTGAACAACCAACATAAACTCCCACCGTATAAAACTGGATCTGCGTCGCCATCCCCTCCACATTCATCGGCGCCTGACGCAACGCTTCAGAGCGTGTCGGGTGCGGGTGGCAGGTCAGGAAGTTAGATCGCACAAAAAAATTATGCTCGTAATATGTTTCGGTTGTACGCTTTTGGTCAAGCCCCATGGAAAGGGCTTATCCACAGGCACTGCTGTGCAGACAAAAGGATAGGTGCGAAGAGAAAATTTCATTACCATCGTTATATCGTAACGAAATGTGATATTCGCAGCGGCCTGGGACTTATCCACAGGCCTGGGTTTTGGCAACAACAGGCTGGGGTGGTATGCAAGTCGATCTGGATGCGGATGGGGCGGATGTAGAAGGGCTGCCGCGTTTTCAACAAGCGGCATTTCACGCGCGGCGGTTGAAGCGGGTCGGCATCGGTTTGGCGGGGGGCTCGGTAGTCGGCTTGGTGCTGGCGTTTTTTGTCGGACTTTTCGCCCCGCAATCGCCATGGTCTGCGTTGTTGGTCAATCAGACCGCCTCCCTGCTGGTCGTGATTGCCGGGCTGCAATCAGCCTGGTGGGTGACACAGTGGCGCGGGCGAGCGCTGGGGTCACAGGCCGCACCATCCGCTGAGCAAATCGTGGACAGGCCGGTTGAAGCGCTTGGCTGGTACGAGCGGCTGCTGGAGCGTATTGGCGACAGCTGGATGCGCCTGCTGGCGCAGATTGGCGCACCGACTCTCTGGCTGTGTGGCTGGGCACTGTTGGCGCTGCTGAGCATCGAGCAGGTCTGGGATCTGTCGTTGCCCGGCGCCGCATTAGGGCTGTCGGCCAGTGTGGGGGCGGCGCTTTCGTTATTACTGGCCTTCGGCTTGCTGGTGTTCGAACGTCAGCTGGCCCAGGAAAGCCCCGCTGAATGGCCCGAGGCCGGGCAGCTTGGGCAATTGGTCCGGGTGGCGATCATCTGCCTGGTGTTGAGCGCGTTATGCCTGTTGTTCAGCAGTGAAACGTCGGTTTGGCCTGTACGTCTGGCGGTGTTGATCGGTTTGCTGCCGGGTTTGGTGGCGATCGAATTGCTGTTGCGCGCGCTGTTGTCGCTGTTCAGCCCTCGTCGCGAACAGCTTGAACCACGGCTGTTGGCGCAAAGTTTTGTCGCCGGCATGCTGCGCTGGCCTCCGCAGCCCTTGCTGGCGTTACAGCACGAACTGCACAACCGCTTCGGTATCGACCTTAGGCAGATCTGGGCTTTCACCTACATGCGCCGGGCGTTTTTTCCAGTACTGATGGTGGTGCTGGCGGTTGGTTGGCTGCTCACCGGGATTCACGAAATTCCCCTGCAAGCGCGGGGAATTTACGAGCGCTTCGGTAAGCCGGTCGAGGTCTTCGGGCCGGGACTGCATGCCGGCTTGCCTTGGCCTTTAGGTCGCGTGCTGAGTGTCGAGAACGGTGTGGTGCATGAGTTGGCCACCAGCACCGGTGAAGCGACTGTCGCAACACTGCCAGATTCGGCGGAAGGCCCCGCACCGTTGATCGCCAATCGGCTGTGGGATGCCAGCCATGTGAACGACAAATCACAGGTCATCGCCAGCAGCAGTGCCGACAAACAGAGCTTTCAGATCGTCAACATGGACGTGCGTTTTGTCTATCGCATCGGCCTGACCGATCAGGCGGCGCTGGCGGCGACTTATAACACTGCAGATGTTCCGACGCTGATTCGCAGCACCGCCAGCCGGATTCTTGTTCACGATTTCGCTTCGCGTACCCTCGATGGGTTGCTGGGTGAGGATCGTGTAGGGCTTGCCGATGACATCGGTCGCGCGGTGCAGGCTGACTTGCAGAAACTCGACAGCGGCGTGGAAATCCTTGCCACGGTGGTTGAAGCGATTCATCCACCGGCCGGTGCTGCCAACGCTTATCACGGTGTGCAAGCCGCGCAGATCGGCGCCCAGGCGTTGATCGCCCGTGAGCGCGGGGCTGCCAGTGAGCAGACCAATCAGGCGCAATTGCAAGCCAGTGTTACCCGTGATCAGGCGCAGGCCAGCGCCCATGAAGTCAAAGCCACCGCTCAGTCCGCCGACCTGCGTTTTGCGGCTGAACAAAAGGCTTATGCCTCGGCCGGGAAGGCCTTTGTGCTGGAGCAATACTTCAGTCAGCTAACCTTGGGCCTGGCGAAAACCAAGCTGCTTATTCTCGATCATCGTTTGGGCGGCAACAGCGCTCCGACAATCGATCTACGTACGTTCACGCTACCGGTTGACCCTGCGGCGCCGCGTAAAGCCGTTCAGTCAGGAGCTTCCCAATGAGCCAGCCTCATTCCCACGATCATCAAGACCACGTCGGCCACGACCACGGCCATGGCGGGCACCATCATGGCCACCATCATCACCATGGCGATCCACAAGAGGCTGGACCTTTTCCTTGGCGGCGCATGGCCTGGGCGGTGTTGCTGGTGTTGTTTGCTATTGCGGCGGCGAGCCTGGTGCAAGTGCGCTCAGGTGAAGCCACGGTAATCACCCGTTTTGGTAACCCGTCGCGGGTGCTGCTGAAGCCTGGTCTTGGCTGGCGTTGGCCAGCGCCGTTCGAGGCGGCGATCCCGGTGGACCTGCGGTTGCGCACCACCTCCAGCGGTTTACAGGACGTCGGTACGCGTGATGGTTTGCGGATCATTGTTCAGGCCTACGTGGCGTGGCAGGTGCAGGGCGATCCGGATAACGTGCAGCGCTTTATGCGGGCGGTACAAAACCAGCCAGACGAGGCGGCGCGGCAGATTCGTACCTTTGTCGGCTCGGCGCTGGAAACCACGGCCAGCAGTTTTGACCTGGCCAATCTGGTGAACACCGACGCCAACCAGGTCCACATCGCTGACTTCGAAGCGCAACTGCGTAAGCAGATCGATCAGCAGTTGCTGACCACCTATGGCGTGCGTGTGCTGCAAGTCGGTATCGAGCGGCTGACTCTGCCGTCGGTGACCCTGACCGCTACTGTCGACCGAATGCGCGCTGAGCGTGAAACCATTGCCACTGAGCGCACCGCAATCGGCAAACGCGAGGCGGCGCAAATTCGATCGGCCGCCGAGCGTGATGCGCGAATTGTGCAAGCCGATGCCACGGTGAAAGCCGCAGATATCGAAGCTCAATCGCGAGTCGAGGCCGCGCAGATTTACGGCCGTGCTTATGCGGGTTCACCGCAGCTATATAACTTGCTGCGCTCATTGGACACTCTGGGCACGGTAGTCACTCCGGGTACCAAGCTGATATTGCGCACCGACGCGGCGCCATTTCGGGTGTTGGTGGACGGGCCGCCGAGCCTGGGTAGCAAGGCCGAGTCGCAGCCATGAGTAACGTTCCACGTGGAACAAATGAAGTCAGTAGCCCGTGGATTCAAGCCGGCCGCTTGACCTTCCTCGCGTTGTACGCAGTGACAGTGTTGGCTGCGGTGGTCTGGGCGTTCTCCAACGTGCGGCAGATCGATCCACAGAATCGGGCGGTGGTACTGCACTTTGGGGCTCTGGATCGTATTCAGAATGCTGGTTTGTTGTTGGCGTGGCCGCGACCGTTTGAACAGGTTGTGTTGTTGCCGGCGGCGGATCGGGTGATCGAGCGCCGGGTGGAAAACCTGTTGCGTTCCGATGCTGCGCTACAAGGTGATCGAGTTGCCAGTTTCGCCACGCCGTTGAGTGACGCCTTGGCCGGCTCCGGTTACTTGCTGACCGGTGATGCCGGTGTGGTGCAACTGGATGTACGGGTCTTCTACAAGGTCAACGAGCCGTATGCGTTCGTACTGCAAGGCGAGCATGTGCTGCCGGCACTGGATCGCATGGTGACCCGCAGTGCGGTGGCGCTGACGGCTGCGCGAGACCTGGACACAATTCTGGTGGCGCGCCCTGAGTTGATCGGCGCGGATAACCAGGCCGCCGAGCGTCGCGAACGTCTGCGCGGGGATCTGGTGCAGGGCATCAATCAACGCTTGGCCGAATTGACCGCGACGGGGCAGGGATTGGGGATTGAGGTGGCACGAGTCGACGTGCAATCGAGTTTGCCGGAGCCTGCGGTGAACGCGTTCAACGCGGTGTTGACCGCCAGCCAACAGGCTGACAAGGCCGTGGCGAACGCGCGAACCGATGCTGAAAAATTGACCCAGACCGCCACCCAGCAAGCCGACCGTGTCCTGCAAGTAGCTCATGCACAAGCCAGTGAGCGCTTGGCCAAAGCGTCGACCGACACGGCAACAGTACAGAGCCTGGCCCAGGCGCAGCAGAAGGGCACCGACCCTGAAATGCTGCTGCGAATTTATCGTGAGCGTCTGCCGAAGATCCTCGGCCAGGCCGGCTCGGTGACCACGGTCGATCCTAAAGACGATACCCGCCTGATCATTCAGGGAGCCGAACAATGACTGCCCATTCTGCTGCCGCCCAACCTGCGGCGAGCATGCTGACCTCTGCCGAACAACGCGGCGCCGCGCGACAACTGACCCTGGCGATGCTCGCCCTCGGCCTGCTCGGGCTGGGTCTGGTCTGGCGCTGGTTGGTGCCGGAGCAAAATGGTGTCAGCCAGTTGCTGCTGGGTTTTGCCTCGTTGCTGGTGGCCGTTCCGGTGATGCGTTCGGCCTGGTACAGCCTGCGTTATCCAAGCCTGCACGGCATCACCGATCAGTTGATCGCACTGGCGATGATGGGCGCGTGGGCCACTGGCGATCTGCTGACGGCGGCCTTGCTGCCGATCATCATGATCTTCGGCCATGTGCTGGAAGAGCGCAGCGTGATCGGCTCCCAGGAAGCTATTCATGCCTTGGGTAAGTTGACGCGCAGCCATGCACGGCGAGTGCAGGGTGACGGCACGATTATCGAAGTGGACAACACCACGCTCAAGACCGGCGACCTGGTGGAAGTGCGCGCCGGTGACCGGGTGCCGGCCGATGGCCTGGTGCTTTCCGGGCAGGCCAGCCTCGACACCGCGCCGATCACTGGCGAGTCGGTGCCGCTGGAGGCGAGTGTCGGCATGCAGGTGTTCGGCGGGGCGATCAACCTCGATGGCCTGTTGCGCATTGAAGTTACCCGCACCGGTAATGAGTCGACCCTGGGCAAAGTCATTGCACTGATGCAAAGCGCCGAGCGCTCGAAGCCGCCGATCACTCGTTTGCTCGAGCGTTATGCCGGCAGCTACATGGTGCTGGTCTTGCTGCTGGCGGCCGTCACCTGGTTTATCAGCAACGATGCGCAGGCGATGTTGGCGGTGTTGGTGGCAGCCTGTCCTTGTGCTTTGGTGTTGTCGGCGCCGGCAACGGCAATTGCCGGGATCGCCGTAGCGGCGCGCCACGGGATTTTGATTCGCAGCTCGGCGTTTCTCGAAGAGCTGGCGGACCTGACCTCGCTGGTAGTGGACAAGACCGGCACCCTGACGTTTGGCACCCTGCGTTTGCAATCGATCGACAGCCCGGTCGGAGATCGCAGCGCCTTGCTGAAACTGGCAGCCAGCCTGGGTTCGGCCAGTAGCCATCCGGTTAGCCGTGCGTTGGCCGGGCTGGTGACGCAGGAACATTTTCTGGTGCTGTCGGATATCTGTGAACGCCAGGGTTTGGGTGTCGTGGCGCAAACGGAGCAGGGCGAGGCGGCACTCGGTCGTCCGGAGCTGTTTACCCAGTTGGGCATTGCGACGTCCGCCGTGCCGGAGCATGACGGCCCCATTGCCGGGCTGGCGCTGGACGGGCAATTTCTCGGTTGGCTGTTGTTGGCGGACAGCATCAAACCCGAGGCTCGCCACGCACTGAGCGAGCTGCGAGAACTGGGACTGGGGCGGCAACTGCTACTCACCGGGGATCGGCATAGCGTGGCCCACAGCCTGGCCTATGAAGTCGGGATCAGCGATGTCGAAGCCCAAGCCTTGCCTGAAGACAAACTCAACCGCGTTCTGCAGGAAATCGGCAGCGGTTTTCGGCCGATGGTGGTGGGCGACGGGATCAACGATTCGCTGGCACTCAAAGCCGGGGTGGTCGGTGTCGCCATGGGCGCGGGCGGGGCGGATATCGCTTTGGCCTCGGCGGACATCGTTCTGATTGGCAGCGACCTGCGACGCCTGGGCACTTGCGTACGCTTGAGTCGCCAGTGTCGTCAGACGCTGCAAGTCAATGTGATCATCGGTCTGGGCTGGACGCTTGCGATCGTCACGTTTGCCGCGTTCGGCTGGCTTGGGGCGGCGGGGGCGATGATCGCCGCGGTGCTGCACAACCTCAGCACCTTGCTGGTGCTCGGCAATGCGGGCCGTTTGCTGCGTTTTCAGGAGCCGTTGCTCAAGCTCAAAGAGGATGTCTGATCAGGGGCGGATCTCTCTCTAGTGCTATGTCGGGACTACCGTGGTGAACGACGGTTTGAGCTTTTCCGAACTGTGTAGCGAGTTCACAGTCACTTGTGTAGAGGGTGCGCCACTACAGGCCGTAACCTGGCTGAAACAGTGGGTTCACGACGGTTCGATCACCGTCGCGGGTCATAGAGAGAGGCTATGAGTTCGATAGCCTGCTAATTTTCATGGATGGTCTACCCTCAAATCAGACGTCTGAAACAAGGGGGACTATCCATGCTCGTGCAACTTCCACCGGCCTTACAGAATCTGCAACTACCGTTATGCCTCAGACTCTGGGATGGCCATGAGTTTAATCTGGGCCCGGCGCCCAGCGTCACCATTGTGGTCAAGGACCCGCAATTGGTTGCCAAATTCACTCATCCGAGCCTTGATTTGCTAGGGGCGGCGTTCGTCGAAGGCAAGCTGGAACTCGAAGGCTCTATCAATGAGGTCATTCGGGTCTGCGATGAGTGGAGCCAGGCTCTGCTGGCTGAGGACGAAGGCAATCAACCGGTTCGCTCCGTCCATGACAAAGCTACCGACGCGGCAGCCATTTCCTATCATTACGACCTGTCCAATGCGTTCTATCAGCTTTGGCTCGATAGCGACATGGCCTATTCCTGCGCCTATTTCGAGACCGGTAGCGAGAGCCTCGAACAGGCCCAACAAGCCAAGTTTCGGCATCTGTGCCGTAAGCTGCGCCTGCAGCCCGGCGAGTACTTGCTGGATGTCGGTTGCGGTTGGGGAGGGCTGGCGCGCTTTGCCGCCCGGGAATTCGGAGCGAAAGTATTCGGGATTACCCTGAGCAAAGAGCAGTTGGCGCTGGCTCGTGAGCGGGTGATTGAGGAAGGTCTGGAGGATATGGTCGAACTGCAATTGCTCGATTATCGCGACCTGCCTCAGGACGGCCGTTTCGACAAGGTGGTGAGCGTTGGCATGTTTGAGCATGTGGGCCATGCGAACCTGGCGCAGTATTGTCAGACCCTGTTCGGCGCTGTGCGCGAAGGCGGCCTGGTGATGAACCACGGTATTACCGCCAAGCACATTGACGGTCGGCCGGTTGGGCGGGGTGCTGGCGAATTCATCGAGCGTTATGTGTTTCCCAATGGCGAGCTACCGCATCTGTCGATGATCTCGGCTGAAATCAGCGAGGCGGGGCTGGAAATCGTCGACGTCGAAAGCCTGCGCCTGCATTACGCACGCACCCTGGACCACTGGAGCGAGCGCCTGGAAGATAACCTTGAAGCCGCCGCAAAACAGGTGCCAGAGCAGGTTCTACGTATCTGGCGGCTCTACCTGGCCGGTTGCGCTTATGCATTCGCCAGAGGCTGGATCAATTTGCACCAGATCCTCGCGGTCAAGGCTCATGCCGACGGTAGCCATGAACTGCCGTGGACTCGCGACGATATCTACAACCCTTAAAGGATCGGCGATATAAGCCGGGCGACCCGCATGCCAAGTTGTTGCAGGCGGTGGGTCTCCCGGCTTTCTCCTTTAGCGATCTCGTGAGCCTGGTCGAAATCCTCGCAGAGCATGTGTTCCACCTCGGCGGCAAATTGTCTGTCGACGGTCAGCAGCATCACTTCGAAGTTGAGCCGGAACGATCGATTGTCCAGATTCGCGCTGCCGATGGCGCTGATTTCGCTGTCGATCAGCACTACTTTCTGATGCAGAAAACCGGGCTCATAACGGAACACTCGTACCCCGGCCCGAACGGCTTCGAAGGCGAAGAGACTGGACGCGGCGTAGACGACGCGGTGATCCGGCCGCGACGGCAGGAGAATCCGCACATCCACATTGCGCAACACTGCCAGTCGCAGCGCAGCGAAAACCGCTTCGTCGGGAATGAAATACGGGCTGGTGATCCACACCCGCTCAGTCGCGGCATGGATCGCTTCAACGAAAAACAGCGAGCAGGTTTCGTAGGGGTCTGCCGGGCCGCTGGCCAGCAGTTGGCAGAGTACGCCGTCATCCGGATAGGTGTCCGGCAGGATCAGCGGCGGCAGCTGGCGTGAAGCCCAGAACCAGTCTTCAGCGAACGACTCCTGCATGCAGGCCACCACCGGACCGCTGACTTGGACGTGGGTGTCGCGCCAAGGCGCCAGCGGCGGTTTCTCACCCATGTATTCGTCGCCGACGTTGTGCCCGCCGACGAATCCGGACAAACCATCGACCACGACAATTTTGCGGTGATTGCGAAAGTTGATCTGGAAGCGATTGAGCCAGCCGCTGCGTGTGGCAAAGGCTTTGATCTGTACGCCGGCCTCGCGCATTGGCTGAACGTAGCTGTGAGGCAGGGAGTGGCTGCCGATACGGTCGTAGAGCACGTAAATGGCTACGCCTTCGGCAGCTTTCTCCATCAGCAGGGCCTGCAAGCGGCGACCGAGGTGGTCGTCGTGGATGATAAAAAACTGGATCAGTACGGTTTGGCGGGCGTTACGGATGGCATCGAAAATCGCCGCAAAAGTGGCTTCGCCATTGATCAGCAGGCGCACCTGGTTATTGGCAAGGCAGGGCATTTGTCCCAGTTTCGGCATGGCACGCAGCGAGGCGTAGGCATTTGAGGCGCGAGCGGTCAGCGCTTCTTCGATCCAGGGGCGCCAGTTCAGATCGGCGATGGCTTTGCGCATTTCCTCGTTGGCCTGGCGCCTTGCCTTGATATAGGCATCGAACGTGCTGCGGCCGAAGACCAGGTAGGGGATGAGGGTCAGATAAGGAATGAACAACAGTGACAAGGCCCACGCGATTGCGCCTTGGGCAGTCCTGACAGTGAATACGGCATGGATGGCGGCGATCATGCCCAGCAAATGAATAGTGGCGATCAGATAACCGAAAAAATGCGGGCCAAAATAATCCATGGGGCAGCCTTTCTCCTGAAGGTTCAATGCTTAACAGACCATGTTCCACGGCGAATGTCGCTATTTAATTCGCCATGCAACTGAAGTAGGTTGCAGACGTCTAACGGCCACTATTCTCTAGGAGTTACTTGATGAACGTTCGTCTGCTGGGTTTGGCCATGGTTGTTGGCTTGTCACTTCCTGTCGCTGCTCAGGCGCAAATGTTGCAGCCTGGGTTGTGGGAATTGACGTCGAGCAATATGAAGGTCGATGACCAGAACCTGCCTGATCTGCAATTGATCCTTGGCCAGTTACAGAGCCAGATGACCCCGGAACAACGGGCAGCGCTAGAGCAGCAGGGCATCACCATGGGCGGCAAAGGTATTCGAGCTTGTCTGACTCAGGCCCAAGTGCAGTCCGACAACATTCCGCTGACGGATCCGCAATCGGGCTGCAAGCAGGAAATCACCGACCGCGCCGGCAATCAGTGGAAATTTCGCTTCAGCTGCCCGAAAGCGCAGGGCACCGGTGTCGCCACTTTCCTCAGTGATCGAGAGTTCACGACCAAGGTCAACGGCACCTTCAATGCCACCGGCATCCAGCAGAAGGGCAGCCTGGACACCCGAGCGGTGTGGATGGGGCAAGACTGCGGTACGGTCAAGCCACGAGCGTGATGATCGTTCCCACACGCTCTGCTTGGGAATGCAGCCCGTGACACGCTGCGTCACAAAGCGGACGCGGAGCGTCCATTGAGGCGTTCCCACGCAGGAGCGTGGGAACGATCTAGTCACTAATTAGCGTTGGTTTCCAACCCCAATCGCCCACACACCTGATGAACACTCATCTGCCCCCAACCCTCCCCATTGCGGCTACGCAAACTTACATATTTCACGATGCGACCGTGGTCCAGCAGTAGATCGGCGTCGAACTCATGACCTTCGTTGACCAACCGGGCGTTGTGGGTCAGCGCGCTGCTCATGTTCAAAACTCGTTCTGCAGGGCTTTGTAGCCGCGCACCAGATCGACGTTGGTCCGCGCCACATCCTCGGAAAACTCCGAAGCACTGACGCTGACAGGCGGGAACTGCGACAGGTCGGTCTTGGGTCCGATGCGGGTGGTCGACGGTACGTAGAAGTCTTCAGGCAGATCCCTGCCATCGACCACCGAGTTGTGCCGCACCACACAGCCGTCGCCGACCGCACAGTTGAACAACACGCTGTTGAAGCCGATGAACACCCGATTGCCGACGGAGCATGGCCCGTGAACGATGGAGCGGTGGGCGATCGAACTGAACTCGCCGATCGTCACCGCCGCGCCGGATTTTGAGTGGATGACCACGCCGTCCTGGATGTTCGAATTGGCGCCGATGCTGATTGGCTCCATCTGACCTGAGTCGTCCACTTCGTCGGCACGAATCACCGCATAGGGGCCGACGAAGACGTTCTCGCCGATTACCACCTTGCCGCAGATGATCGCGGTTTTATCCACATAAGCGGACTCGGCGATCAGCGGCAGATCGCCTGACGGGTTCTTTCGAATCATGGCGTGCTCAAGGCGTCGTACAGCGTGTTGAGGTTGTATTCGAAGAGTCCGGCGAAGGTACTGGCCGGACCCGTGGCGGCAAGGGCATCGGAGTACAAGGTACCGCCAATATGCGCGCCGCTTTCTTCGGCGATCTGCTTGAGCAGGCGCGCGTCCTTGATGTTTTCCATAAACACCGCTTTGACCTTGGCCTGGCGGATCTGGGTGATTAGCGCAGCGACCTCGGCTGCGGAGGGTTCGCGCTCGGTGGACAAACCTTGAGGCGCCATGAAGTTGATGCCGTAAGCCTGGCCAAGATAGCCAAAGGCATCATGGGAGGTGACGATCTTGCGGTTTCCCGGTGGCAGGGAACCGAGCTTGGCTTTGGCGTCGGCCAGCAGACGGTAGATCTGTTTCAGGTAGGCCTGGCTGTTACGTTCGTAGTCGGCTTTGTTCGCCGGATCCGCTGCGATCAGCGCCTTGGTGATGTTGTTCACATAGAGTTCGGTGTTCGCCAGGTTGTGCCAGGCATGCGGGTCGGGAATGGTCTCGCCGTCTTCATCCATGGTTCGCGGGATGACGCCACGGCTGGCGGTGATCACCGGGGTTTTGGTCTCGGTGCTGGTGACCAGGCGATCCAGCCACGGTTCGAAACCCAAGCCATTCTTGATGATCAGCCTGGCCTTGAGCAGCGCTTTGGCATCGTCCGGGGTGGGTTCGTAGGTATGGGCGTCTGCGTCCGGGCCGACCATGTTGGTGATCTGAATATGCTCACCGCCTACCTGATGGGTCATGTCGGCGAGAATGCTGAAGCTGGTGACGACCTGAAGTTTTTCTGCCGCGGATGCTGTCGAGAGCGACAACGGCAGCAGCAGACTGAACAGCACGAGTAGAGCGCGCATCGGGAAACACCTCATTGGGATGTAAGCAAAGGTGGGCGGCGCAGCAAACCGTGCACCGGACCGAACACCACGGACAGCAGGTAAAAACCGCCAGCCACCAGCACGATGGCCGGACCGCTGGGCAGCGAGTAGTAGAACGACAGCAACAGACCAAGCCACACCGAGAGGCAACCGAGCACCGCGGCGATGACCATCAACACTGGCAAGCGTCGACTCCAGAAACGCGAAGCGGCGGCGGGCAACATCATCAAACCGACCACCATCAGCGCGCCGATGGCCTGGAAGCCGATGACAAGATTCAGCACCACCAGGGTCAAAAACAGCCCGTGTGCCAACGGTCCGAGACGGCTGACGGTTTGCAGAAACAGCGGGTCGAGGGTGTCGAGCAACAAGGGGCGATAGATCAGCGCCATGGCAGTCAGACTGAAACCCGAGACCCAAAGCATGCCGGCCAACGTCGGTCCGTCGACGGCAAGCGCTGAGCCAAATAGCAGGTGCAGCAGGTCCAGACGTTTGCCGGCGATCCCGAGAATCAGCACACCGCAAGCCAGGGAAATCGGGTAGATCGCCGCGAGGCTGGCGTCCTCTCGCAGGCCGGTACGGCGGGTGATCCATGCTGCGAGCCCGGCCATGCCCAGGCCCGCACCGAGGCCGCCAACGGTCAGCGCCGTCAGGCTCAAACCGGCGTACCAGAACCCCAAGGCGGCGCCGGGCAAGATCCCGTGAGCCACCGCGTCACCGATCAGACTCATGCGCCGCAGGATCAAAAACACCCCGAGTGGGGCAGTGCTACAGGCCAATACCAAACCGCCAAGAAGTGCCCGGCGCATGAAGACGAATTCGTGGAACGGTTGCCAAAGCGCAGCAGCGGCGACCATTACGCCACCTGCGTCTGAGGTAGTTGGGTGATCAGTTCGGTACTTGGCGCAAGTATGCAGCCACTGCTTTTGATCAGCAGCGTTTGAGGAATGTGTTGGCGCACTGCAGCCAGGTCATGGCAGACGACGACCAACGTCCGACCATCGGCATGCCAGGCGTGGATGTGTTTCCAGAGCAGTGTCTGGCCGAGCTCGTCGAGCGCGGCGTGGGGTTCGTCGAGTAACAACACCGGCGCATGGCCCAGACTCAAACGGGCTAGTAGGGCTCGCTGCAATTCACCGCCCGACAACGCCATCAATGGGCGATGTTCCAGGCCACTCAAGCACCAGTCTTCCAGTACGGTTTGCAGGCGTTGGTTGCGCATCTGTGGGGTTTGCTTGCTGCCCCAGAATCCAGCGGCGACCAGCTCTTGCAGACTGATGGGGAACTGTCGGTCCAGATGCTGTTGTTGCGCAAGGAAAGACAGGCTGCCGCGTCGTGGAACATCCAGTTCGACTTTGCCAGCCAGCGGCCTCTGTAACCCAGCGATAACTTTCAGCAGGCTGCTTTTACCCGAGCCGTTAGCGCCGATTACCGCGGTCAGGCTGCCGTTCGCCAGTTCGAATTTCACGGGGGGAGTCAGTGGTTGACCGGGAGCGCCCCAGCGTAATGCTTGGCAACGGATCATGCGGCCTCCCAGTTCCAGCAACTTTCGGCCACAGCATCGTGGGCGTGCAGGCTTTCGGCGTGGGTAACGCGCAGGAGGAAGGCGTTGATGCCCGGGGATCTTTTCAAGGCCAGATTCAAGCGTCGAGCGGCGTCTTCGCAGAACATCAGGTTTTGACCATTGGCCAAGGCGAAGGCTTGTTCGTCGGCGCGTTTCACCGCGGTTTGAACGGCGGTGCCGAGGGCTGCTTCAGCGTCATTGATCACCGTGATCAATGGCAAGCTTTCGAGACAGTCGTCCAACCGCAGCTGCAACTGCGCGCTGCTGCGCTGGCTATGAGGCGTCGCAACGATGCCTTTTGAGGAACCGAGCCAGGCCAGAACGTCGGCGTGCTGCAACGCTTTGTTGGCGAAGTCCTCGACGAATTGCTGCTGAATTAGCTGTCTCGACAGTGCGGCTGAGCACGGGCAAGTTGAGGAATAACTAACCTCAATTTTTAGTTCCACGTGGAACATTGCGTTTTTCAGCCGCGCTTCGATGCTCACCGGGTAGGTTTTCCAACCCGACAGCGGACTGACCAAGGCTGGCCGCTTAAGCAGTAGATCGGTGTGAATACGCAGATAGGCACTGTTGGACAACTCGTCATGGCTATCGAGAAAACGTTGAAGAACCTGACGTAAAAGCAGCGGTGTGAGGTTTTCCTGTTCGAGCATTTCCAGCGCCAGATACAGACGTGACATATGAATGCCACGCGCCTCGCCATCATCGAGACTCACGCCTGCATCCGCTATGGCGCTCATTCGCTGGCCATCGAACAACATGGGTAGAGCAATGCCGCACATGCCCACCCACTCGAGTGGCAAGGCTTGGCGTGAGGCCTGCGCGGCGATATCCGGCAGAGTCAGCGCGTTCATAAGCAGGTCCATCGTTGGAAAAGATTCGACATGTTATATTATAACTTTACAGCCGACGATGCCTTTTTCCTGAGTGGGCCTTCACCACGTCATGTCGAGTGCGGACGCTCTCCTATCTGTGGTACACGGATCGTGCTCGACCTCACCGGACCGGTGCAGGTCAACAGCATTCAGTTAGGTAGCACAGTGCTTGGCAGTCTTGCCGGTATCACCACGCTGCATCAGAAACGCGTGGAACAGGAGGTGGCCGACAGTTTGTTCGAAGGGTTGCAGCGCTACTTCCAGAAGAATCCACCGGTGAATAGCTACATGGCCTGGTTGCAGGATCAGAAAAAAGCCCAGGTCTAACAGCCGCTGATACGGCTGCAAGTGAACTTGGCACTGGCGCCACCGGAACTGGAGAAGCGATTGATAGTGGTCCAGCCAACACGGCGGCTGTAGCCGACCCAGGCTTCGCCGTCAGAGGCGATGCCTGTGAAGAACGTCAATTGCCCGTAGCGGCTGTTGGTCTGCGCCCAGTAGCGTTTGCCGATTACTTCGAAACCCCGCAGATACGTGGTGCTGCCGGCCGTGGCGACGCTATAGGCATTGCCATCGGCATCCACGCACGCCAGCAGGTTGGCGCTGCGGGTGCAGTTGGCAAGCGTTCTCGGCAGTTGCGCGAAGGCGTTGCTCGCGGCAAACAGCGTAAGGCCCAACAGCGTGTATTTCAGAGCGTTGCGCATGGGGTTTCTCGTGAGGCGGGTTGGCGCAAGCATTGCGCCCTTCGTCGCTGGGAACAAGAGGGGATTGGCTTAATTGCATTGTTATATTATAACATTAAAATAAGTCCCGCTCTGATGAGACACCCTGATGCCCAATCGCCTTCCCGTTACCGTGCTCTCCGGCTTTCTCGGCGCCGGTAAAAGCACGCTGCTCAACTACGTTCTGCGCAACCGCGACAACCTTCGGGTGGCGGTGATCGTCAACGATATGAGTGAGATCAATATCGACGGCAGCGAGGTTCAGCGCGATGTCACGCTGAATCGTTCCGAAGAAAAACTCGTCGAAATGAGCAATGGCTGCATTTGCTGCACCTTGCGTGAAGACTTGCTGGAAGAGGTCAGCAAGCTCGCCAGGGAAGGTCGTTTCGATTACCTGCTGATTGAATCCACCGGTATTTCCGAGCCTATGCCAGTTGCGGAAACCTTTACCTTTCGCGATGAAGAAGGCCAGAGCCTGGCCGACATCGCCCGGCTCGACACCATGGTCACGGTGGTCGACGGTATGAACTTCCTGCTCGACTATCAAGCGGCCGAAAGCCTCGCCTCCCGTGGTGAAACCCTGGGCGAGGAGGACGAGCGTTCGATCACGGATCTGTTGATCGAGCAGATTGAATTCGCCGACGTGATTCTGATCAGCAAAATCGATCTGATCAGCCGCAGCGACCGCCAGGAGCTGATCGCCATTCTCGAACGGCTCAACTCCCAGGCAGAAATAATCCCCATGGTGATGGGTGAAGTACCGCTGAAGAAGATCCTCAACACCGGGCGTTTTGACTTCGAACGTGCCGCTCAGGCGCCGGGCTGGTTGCAGGAGTTACGCGGTGAACACGTCCCGGAAACCGAGGAATACGGCATCGCCTCGACGGCTTATCGGGCGCGACGCCCCTTCCATCCGCAGCGCTTTTTCAGCTTCATCGACCGCCCGTGGGTGAACGGCAAACTGCTGCGTTCCAAGGGTTTTTTCTGGCTGGCCAGCAAGCATCAGGACGCTGGAAGCTGGTCCCAGGCTGGCGGTTTGATGCGTCATGGCTTTGCCGGACGCTGGTGGCGATTCGTGCCGAAGCCGCAGTGGCCACAGGATCAGGAAAGCACCTCGGCGATCATGGAAAACTGGGCCGCCGCCACCGGTGACTGCCGTCAGGAACTGGTATTCATCGGTCAGAACATCGACTTCGCCCTGCTCACTGCCGAGCTTGATAGCTGCCTGCTGACCGACGACGAAATGGCCGTGGGTGTGGAAGGCTGGCGACTGATGGTCGACCCTTTCGGCCCTTGGCATGAAGAGGAGGCGGCTTGATGCTCGCGCCCAGTCTGAAGCTGCGTCCGATAATTCGTCAGGTCCGGGGTGATACACCAAAAGCGCTCACTCAAATTCTGGACGACGGAGTGAATCTGGCTGTCTGGCAACGCCACCTGCCAGTGCATGTCGCCGATTTCGGCACGTTGCTGCTGTCCTTGGGTGAGCCGCTGGCAGAGTCGTTATCGCTGGAGTTGGCCAATGATGATTCAGAACCGAATCTGCAAGGTCTGGCCTCAGGCTTCAGCGACCTGGAGGGCTACGAAGGATTTATCGCCGACATCTCCTGGCTGGTCAGCGCCTTCGCCTGCTTGCTGGGCGCCAAGCGCATCGGCCTGCGTCTGCGGGTGCTGGACAAGGCCATGTGCCCGCGCTTCCACGTCGATCATGTGCCGGTGCGTCTGATCACCACTTACGCCGGCATCGGCAGCCAATGGCTACAAGAGGGGGCGATGGATCGTCGGCAACTGGGCAAGGTCGACGCCGAGCCGCAAGACTTCTCAAAGATTCAGCAAGTCGCCTGCGGTGAAGTGGCTTTGCTCAAAGGCGAGAAATGGCATGGCAACGAAGGCTTCGGCCTGATCCATCGCTCGCCGCAACCGGCATCGGGTGAACGCCGACTGATTCTGACCCTCGACTGGCTGAGCTAGGCGCACTCAAGACTTCAGCCATGTACCCTGGCTTTGGTTTTCGCAATACGGCTGCGAATACGTTGCATCAGTGGCCACGCCGTAATAGTGAATATCCTGCCGGTAAGGCATATTGGCCACTTGGGCGTTGCTGCAAACGCCGAAGGCTCCGGCGGGGCACTGCTTGGTGAACGCTACGTCGACTTTCTGGCCGGCCAGTCTGGGTTGGCAGAAGCCGTCGTTGAACAGTTTTTCGGGACGTCGCGGTTCTGCTGACAGAACTTGACGTCGAGCCGTTGTGCCTGGCTGTGGACCACACAGGCCTGGGCCAACGCCTCACAGCAATGGCAGCCATATCACCCGCATCATTCACCTCTTTAGAAAACTGTCGAACATGCTGCAGAACATTCCCACCCACGTCATTGCCGGGCCGCTTGGCGCCGGCAAGACCAGCCTGATCAAGCACCTGCTGGCGCAGCGGCCGGCCCATGAGCGCTGGGCGGTGCTGATCAATGAGTTTGGTCAAATCGGCCTGGATGCTGCGTTGCTGACTCAGGACGCCGATGGTATTGCGCTGGGTGAGGTGGCAGGCGGTTGCTTGTGTTGCGTGAATGGAGCGCCGTTTCAGATTGGGCTTGGGCGTTTGTTGCGTAAGGCGCGGCCAAACCGGTTGTTTATCGAACCTTCCGGATTGGGCCATCCGGCGCAGTTACTCAAACAATTACAGGATGCGCCGTGGCAGGGCGTTTTGGCCGTTCAGCCGTGTGTGCTGGTACTGGATGCCCAAGCGCTGGCCACCGGGAAACCACTGCCGCAAGCGCAGCAGGAAGCGCTTTCCAATGCGGGTCTGTTGGTACTGAACAAGGACGAGCAGCTCAGCGATGCGGATCGCCAGCGGATCATCAAACAATTGCCCGATTGTCCGATGTGCTGGACGCAGCAAGCCGCTTTGCCACTGTCCGAATTACCCGGTGTGCAGAACCAGGCAAACGCGGGTGTGGATAACTTCACCGCGCCTAAAGGCCAGGCAAAGATGCCCTCGATCTGGACTGATCCGGCGCAGCCGATTTGTCTGAGCCAGCAACAGGAAGGCGACTGGAGTATTGGTTGGCGTTGGCATCCGAGTCAGCGATTCGATGCGACGCGGGTTCTGCAATGGCTTCAAAGCATTGAGTGGCGGCGGGCCAAGCTGGTTATCCACAGCGCCGACGGCTGGGTGTCAGCCAACGCAGTGGATAACTCGGGTCTGCACTGGCAGCCCAGTGAATGGCGGCGTGATTCACGTATCGAATTGATTTTCAGCGAGCCGCAGGACGCGGCAGCGCTGCAAAACATCTTGGCCGGGTGCCGCGTAGTGCAGGCTTGACCCACGCGTACCCCTTGCAGGAGCTGGCGCAGCCTGCGATCTTTTGCCTTTGCGTCAACTACTGCGCTTGTTATGTTCCTGGCGCCACTGGTTCAGTTCGATTATTTCAGCACTCGGGAGTGGGGTTTTGACCTCGAACGGGTAGGGCGCCAGCTCGATTTGTGAGCTGTGGGCGCCAAACTGGGTGATGGTGCCTGAATGACGCGTCTCGCCGGTTACGGTGAACTCGAAGTTATAGATGCGGGCCAGGCGTCGTCTACCGTTGGCATCCTTGACGAAGCCAATGCGCTTCAACGCGACGTTGCCGTCCAGCAGTTCGATATCGAGCTTGGCGCAATGCTGCTTGACCCTCTCCAGTGCCCGCTCGCGCAAGCCGTGGTTGTGCCACAGCCAGGCGGCGCCGGTCGCCAGCAGCATCAGCACGAAAATATTTCCCAGGGTCAGCATGAACGAACGCTCCAACAAAGTAGTGTCAGCTTAACTGTGTCTCCGGTCTGTCGTACAGGCTGCGTTTAGTCGCATACTGCGCGGCTCGAATTTCAATCGGTTTACGGAAATCTCGCATGAAACGTACACCCCATTTGCTCGCCATCCAGTCTCACGTGGTCTTCGGTCATGCTGGCAACAGTGCTGCGGTTTTCCCCATGCAGCGGGTCGGGGTGAATGTCTGGCCACTCAATACCGTGCAGTTCTCCAACCATACTCAGTATGGACAGTGGGCGGGAGAGGTGTTGGCACCGCAACAGATTCCGGCGCTGGTGGAAGGGATAGCGGCGATTGGCGAATTGGGTAACTGCGACGCGGTGCTGTCCGGATACCTCGGCAGCGCGGCCCAGGGGCGGGCAATTCTTACCGGGGTGGAGCGGATCAAGGCGATCAATCCCAAAGCCTTGTACCTTTGCGACCCGGTGATGGGCCATCCTGAAAAGGGCTGCAGTGTGCCGGCCGAAGTCAGCGACTTCCTGCTGGACGAAGCTGCGGCGATGGCTGACTTCATGTGCCCGAATCAACTCGAGCTGGACAGCTTCTCCGGTCGCAAGCCGCAGTCGCTGTTCGATTGCCTGGCCATGGCGCGAGCGCTGCTGGCACGCGGTCCGAAGGCGGTGCTGGTCAAACACCTGGATTATCCCGGCAAGTTGCCGGACGGCTTTGAGATGTTACTGGTGACCGCCGAGGGCAGTTGGCACCTGCGTCGGCCGTTACTGGCTTTTCCGCGCCAACCGGTGGGTGTCGGTGACCTGACGTCCGGTCTGTTTCTGGCTCGGGTGCTGCTGGGGGACAGCCTGCTGGCGGCCTTCGAGTTCACCGCCGCGGCGGTACATGAAGTGCTGCTGGAAACCCAGGCCTGCGCCAGCTACGAACTGGAGTTGGTGCGAGCCCAGGACCGGATTGCCCATCCAAGGGTGCGGTTTGAGGCGACGGCGATCAGCCTCTGAGCTGAGTCAGGCAAGTCCCAAGGCTGGCATAACCTTGTGGCGAGGGGGCTTGCCCCTTCGCCACAGGTCAGGCGCTCGCCTGATTGTCCTTGAATGACGGCCCTCAGGCGTCCGACTTGATTTCCTGATAACGCTTTTCCAGCTCCTGACGAATCTGGCGGCGTTGCTTGGCCTGCATAAAACGGCGTTTGTCTTCGCTGTTTTGCGGTTGCAGCTGAGGCACGACGGCAGGTTTGCGCTGGTCGTCGACCGCTACCATGGTGAAAAAGCAGCTATTGGTATGGCGCACCGAGCGCTCACGAATGTTCTCCGTCACCACCTTGATTCCCACCTCCATCGAGGTGTTGCCGGTGTAGTTGACCGAAGCAAGAAAGGTTACCAATTCACCAACATGGATCGGCTCACGGAAGATCACCTGATCCACCGACAGGGTGACCACGTAGCGTCCGGCATAGCGGCTGGCGCAGGCGTAGGCGACTTCGTCGAGATACTTGAGCAGGGTTCCGCCGTGGACATTGCCAGAGAAATTGGCCATGTCGGGGGTCATCAATACCGTCATCGACAGCTGGGCGTTTCCGGGTTCCATAGCTCACTACTCACGATTCTAGGCAGGGATTTTGGGAGCACCTCTGCGGGCGCCTGGTCAGTTTTTCAAAACCATCTTTAACGGGACGCCGAACCGGTGAAGGCCGTCACGCCCGGATCGATCTGTTTCCATATATTGCACCGCCTTTCTGCCGGAAGTCGCGGTGTTACCCTTCAAAAGCCTGTCCCGAGGGCATTTTCTACCTGAGATTCAGATTTGTAGTTCACTCAATCACGCCATTGTTGGCGTTCCGGTGATCGAACGACTGTGTCAGCACCTGACCCAAGGAGCTCCACGCCATGCACGCCATCAGTTTCATTCAGGACCTGGCAGTGATCATGTTGGTCGCGGGGGTGGTGACAATTCTTTTTCATCGGCTCAAACAGCCGGTGGTGCTCGGCTATATCGTCGCCGGCTTCATCATCGGGCCGCACACGCCACCTTTCGGTCTGATCCATGACGAGCAGACCATCAAGACCCTGGCAGAGCTCGGGGTGATTTTTCTGATGTTCTGTCTTGGGCTGGAGTTCAGCCTGCGTAAATTGTTCAGGGTAGGGGCTACGGCGTTTATCGCGGCATTCCTCGAAATCGTGCTAATGATCTGGATCGGTTACGAAATCGGCCGCTGGTTCGACTGGAATACCATGGACTCGATGTTCCTCGGCGCCATCCTGGCGATTTCCTCGACAACCATCATCGTCAAAGCCCTCAACGACCTGAAAATGAAAAACCAGCGCTTTGCGCAGCTGATCTTCGGTGTGTTGATCGTTGAAGACATTCTCGGGATTGGCATCATCGCGCTGCTTTCGAGTATTGCGGTCAGCGGCACCGTCAGCTCCGGAGAAGTGTTTTCCACGGTCGGCAAGCTCTCATTGTTCATGATTGTCGCCCTGGTGATCGGCATTTCACTGGTGCCACGGCTGCTGGCCTATGTGGCCACATTTGAAAGCGACGAGATGTTGCTGATCACCGTGTTGGGTCTGTGCTTTGGCTTCTGTCTGCTGGTGGTCAAGCTGGAATACAGCATGGTGCTGGGGGCATTTCTGATTGGCGCGATTATGGCCGAGTCGCGCCAATTACTGAAAATAGAGCGATTGATCGAGCCGGTTCGCGACATGTTCAGCGCCATCTTCTTTGTCGCCATCGGCTTGATGATCGACCCACAGATTCTGCTGCAATACGCTTGGCCGATTGCAGTGATCACTGTCGCTGTGGTGCTGGGCAAAATGTTGTCCTGTGGGCTGGGCGCCTTTATCGCGGGCAATGACGGACGCACCTCACTGCGGGTTGGCATGGGGCTTTCGCAGATCGGCGAATTTTCTTTCATCATTGCGGCCTTGGGTATGACCTTGCAGGTCACCAGCGATTTTCTCTATCCGGTGGCTGTGGCCGTGTCGGCTATCACCACTTTACTGACTCCCTACCTGATTCGTGCGGCCGACCCGTTGTCGCTAAAGCTGACAGCGGTGATGCCGCAGCGTCTGGCTCGTGTACTTGGGATGTACGGTGAATGGCTGCGCAGCATCCAGCCCCAAGGGCAGGGCGCGCTGTTGGCCAAAATGATTCGGCGGATCCTGTTACAGGTGGGGGTCAATCTGGCGCTGGTGATGGCGATCTTTTTCTCTGGCGGTTTTTTCGCCGGGCGTATTGGCGGTTATCTTCAAGGCTGGATCAGCGATCCAGGATGGCAGAAGGCGCTGATCTGGGGAGGGGCATTGCTGTTGTCGTTGCCGTTTTTGATCGCCGCTTATCGCAAACTCAAAGCGCTGTCGATGTTGCTGGCGGAGATGGGTGTGAAGGCTGACATGGCCGGTCGTCATACCCAGCGGGTGCGGCGGGTGATCGCCGAGGTGATACCGATTCTGTCGTTGCTGGTGATCTTCCTGCTGCTGGCGGCATTGTCGTCGAGCATTCTGCCGACCACCGAGCTGTTGATCCTGATTGCCGTCGTTGCGGCGGCTGTCGCAGCACTTCTGTGGCGCTGGTTTATCCGCGTGCATACGCGGATGCAGGTTGCCCTGTTGGAAACCCTGGATAACCACAACGATTCTGCCGAACATTGAGGCCCGCTCCAGTCTGGCGCTGGAAGCGGGCTCAAGCGGTCGGGATCAGCTTTCCAGCCAGACGTCCCGCGCCCAATGCCATACAGATTCCCAGGTTTCTTCGGTAACCAGTTCTTCTTCGGCGGACCACAGCACCACAGTGCCGTCTTCCTCGACGCAGTAATAGTCATCACCGTCCTGGCAGATCGGGATCAACTCCCGGGGAACACCGGCGTCCCAGGCGTTGGCCGCAACATCAGGCAGATAGGTATGGGACTGTGGATCCGTGACGGTTACCGGCTCCAGGCTGCCATAGACAACATCGCTGACGGTCAACAGGAATTCTTTGAAGACAAAGGGAATGTCGATGAACAGCTGTTCTTCGATCTCCACCAGTAGATCTTCATCTGGCAGTTCCAACGGGACCGGCACAGGTTCATTTTTTTCACGCAGTTCTTCAATGACTTCTTCCACGACCTCAATCCTCTTGCTCAATGGCGCGGTTTATATGGGGGCGGTTTATACAGTAGCTCGCTATAAGTGCAACTGCGAAATAGAAAACCCCAGCCGAGGCTGGGGTTTTGTTTCAACATACTCAACGCAGAGTATCGGATCAGCCGTTTTGGCGGATACCGGCCACCAGCCAAGGCTGGTTCTCGCCCTGCGGGCGTTCCATGTTCCAGCTTTCGCTGAACACTTCGCCCTGGTCGAAACGAGAGGTTTTCGACACGCCGCTGAAGGTCAGGGTGGCGACGGTCTTGTCGGCGCGATCATCCACGCCGTCCAGCTGAACATTGAGGTTGTCGATGTAGGTGGACTGGAAACCGTTGCCCAGATCAGCACGTTCGCGCTTGAGGAACTCCAGCAGTTGCGGGGTCACGAACTCGGCGATCTTGTCCATTTCGTTGGCGTCCCAGTGCTGCTGCAGGGACTGGAAGTGGTTGCGCGCGGCTTCAACGAAACGCTGTTCATTAAACCAGGCTGGTGCGTTGATCACCGGACGAGCGGCAGCAGGTGCTGCCGAACCACCGAAGATCGGCCCTTGAGCCGGTTTTTGCTCGAATACTTCACGCTGCATCGGTGCGTGGCCAGCTGGAGTCATGTGCTCTTGCTGCTTGCGGCGACGAGCGGCAATGAAGCGGAAGATCAGGAAGGCGATGACCGCCATGATCAGGATGTCGAAGATCTGCATGCCATGGAAGCCGCCGCCCATGAACATGGAGGCCAGCAGGCCACCGGCAGCGATGCCGGCCAGAGGGCCGAGCCAGCGCGAAGCTCCGCCGGCTTTGGCGGCAGCGCCTGCGGCACCGGCAGCCCCTGCAGTAGCAGCGGCAGAGCCAACGCCCGAAGAGGACGGGGCCATCTGGCTGGTCTGGTGGGTCGGCGCAGCGCCGACGCTTTTGCCGCCACCAAAACGCTTGGCGTTGGCGTCGAGGCTCATCGTCAGGCCGATGCACAACGCCATGGCGATGCTAAGAAAACGTTTCATAAAGGGAATTCCCATTTGTGGATGGCACGCGTGCCATGTTGCACAGGTGAAGTGTCACTGGCTAGCGGCAGAGTGTTTCGGGCTTTTGCCTGGTCGTCTGCCATGAAGCGCAGTCGGTGGCGTAGGGCCGGTAATGTTTGGGCTGTAGGCCTGATGGATAAGTTCTGTAGGAATGTCTTTTTTTTAGCGCCGTAAGGCCAACATTACTACACCGGAGGTGATCAGGCCGATTCCGCCCCATTGGCGCAGGTCGAGCTTTTCACCCAGCAGGATCACCCCGAGCACCGCCACCAGCACCACGCTGAGCTTGTCCACTGGCGCCACCAGCGACGCAGGCCCCAGCTTCAGTGCGCGGAAGTAGCAAATCCATGAGGCGCCTGTTGCAAGTCCGGACAGCAACAGAAACAGGTAGCTCTTCGCCGAGATCGATCCTAATGACTGATATTGGCCCGTGGCGTACAAAATCAAGGCCAGACTGACCAATACCACCATGGTGCGCAACAGGGTGGCAAAGTCAGAGTTGACGTTTTCAATGCCAATTTTGGCGAAGATCGCCGTCATGGCCGCGAACGCCGCCGAAAGCAGGGCCCAGAATGTCCAGGAAGAGAAAAAACCCGAGCCCATGTACTTCTACCTTCAATAAAGTCAGATTGCTTCCAGCTTGGCGTAACCCAGCATCAACCACTTGCTGCCTTCGCTGAAATTCACTTGCACCCGTGCCTGGGCGCCAGCGCCTTCGAAGTTGAGGATCACTCCTTCGCCGAACACCGAGTGTTGTACGTGCTGACCGAGACTGAACGCGGTTTCCGGGATCTCGGTGCCGCTGAACATACTGCTCGAACTTTGTTTCTGGCCGCTGCCGAACGGTCGGCTGACGCTATTGGACAGCCGCACTTCCTGAATCAGGCCTTTCGGTACCTCGCGTACGAAGCGTGAAACCTTGTTGTAAGTCTCGCTGCCATACAGGCGTCGGGTTTCGGCGTAGGTCATCACCAGATTCTGCATCGCCCGGGTGACGCCCACGTAGGCCAGGCGGCGTTCCTCTTCCAGGCGGCCAGGCTCTTCCAGGCTCATCTTGTGCGGGAAAAGACCTTCTTCCATGCCCACCAGGAACACATAAGGGAATTCCAGGCCCTTGGCGCTGTGCAGCGTCATCAACTGAATACTGTCTTCGTGTTCGTCGGCCTGGGTATCACCGGCTTCCAGCGACGCATGGCCAAGGAAGGCGGCCAGTGGCGACAGGTCGGCGTCCTCTTCGGCGTTCTCGAAGTTACGCGCGGCACTGACCAGTTCCTCAAGGTTTTCTACCCGAGCCTGGCCTTTCTCGCCCTTTTCCGCCTCGTGGTAGGCGATCAAACCCGACTGCTCGATGACCGTCTGGGTCATCAGGTGCAGTGGCATGTCCACGGTTTTGGCCGCAAGGTTCTCGATCAGCTCGACGAATACCCCAAGGGCACTGGCTGCACGACCGGTCAGGCCTTTATTGGCGACCAACAGGCGCATGGCTTCCCACATCGACACATCGCTGTGGCGTGCGTGCTCGCGAATCGCTTCGACGGTTTTCTCGCCGATGCCGCGGGCCGGAACGTTGATCACCCGTTCCAGGGCTGCATCGTTGCCACGACCTTCGAGCAAACGCAGGTAGGCCATGGCGTTCTTGATTTCGGCGCGTTCGAAGAAGCGTTGGCCGCCGTAGATCCGGTAAGGGATGCGTTCGCGCAGCAGCGCTTCTTCGAGTACCCGGGATTGGGCGTTGGAGCGATACAAAATGGCGATATCGCTGCGGGCCAGGCCAGTTTTCAGGGCGCTTTCGATGGTTTCCACGACGTAGCGCGCTTCATCGTGCTCGTTGAAGGCCGCGTACAGATTGATCGCTTCGCCTTCGCCGCCGTCGGTCCACAGCTCTTTGCCCAAACGGCCGGTGTTGTTGGCGATCAAGGCGTTGGCAGCCTTGAGGATCCCGGCGGTGGAGCGGTAGTTCTGTTCCAGACGAATGGTTTCAGCGTCCGGGAAGTCTTCGGAATACTGGTAGATGTTCTCGATCTTCGCGCCGCGCCAGCCATAGATCGATTGGTCGTCATCGCCAACTACCATCAAGCTGTCGCCACCCTTGGCCAGCAGCCGCAACCAGGCGTACTGCACAGCGTTGGTGTCCTGGAATTCGTCCACCAGTATATGGCGGAAGCGCTTTTGATAATGCGCGAGCAAGCCTGGGTGATCGCGCCACAGATCGAGGGCGCGCAGCAGCAGCTCGGAAAAGTCGATCACCCCGGCGCGCAGGCAGGCGGCCTCGTAGGCTTCATAGATGCTGCGCATGGTGGCCAGGAACAGATCGCCGCTGGCCTGTATATGTTGCGGGCGCAGACCTTCGTCCTTCTGCCCGTTGATGAACCACTGTGCCTGACGGGCCGGCCAGCGTTGTTCGTCCAGCCCCAGCTCGCGGATTACCCGCTTGACCAGGCGTTGCTGGTCATCGCTGTCGAGGATCTGGAAGGTCTGGCTCAAACCGGCTTCCTGCCAGTGCGCCCGCAACAGGCGGTGCGCCAGGCCGTGGAAGGTGCCGACCCACATACCGGCCGGGCTGATGCCCATCAACTGCTCGATGCGATGACGCATCTCGGCAGCGGCCTTGTTGGTGAAGGTCACCGACAGGATTGAGTGCGAGGAGGCCTGCTCGACCTGGATCAACCAGGCGATGCGGTGTACCAGCACACGGGTTTTACCGGAACCAGCACCGGCCAGGACCAACTGACGACCCACGGAGGCAGCTACAGCCTGGCGTTGGGCATCGTTGAGAGAGTTCAGCAGAAGGGAGAGATCATCGCGCATCGGAGCATTCTAGGGTGCTGGGCCACACCGGGCAAACCGAGCTTTGGTTTAACCGATAAAAAGAGACGGGGGACGACCGGTCAGTCATTCGCTGCAGGCGTTGGCGGGGCTCGCTTGAGCGGTCCGGGGAGGGAATCAGACGCAAATTGTTTGTCGATTTTATGATCTGGAGCAGTTTGGTCCGGGCGGTTGCTTGTGTATGCTCCTGCGACGTTTCGGGCTCACCATTATAAGAACATTGCCTATGACACTCAGCCCTGGCCTGCCGGGCCCCTCTGTGGAACCGCGGGTTATACGCAAGCACTACGCCATGGAGATGGCGGTCGAACGCACGCGTTTGCTTTATCAAGGCTCGCTGCTGCCCACGTTGTTCATGTTGCTCAATGGTCTGGTCTGCGTCTGGTTGCTCTGGAGCCCGCAGCGCTATTTGCTGGTCAGCATTTGGCTGGTCTGGCTGCTGACATTGGTGGCACTACGGGTCATTCAGGTAGCGGCCTTCGACTCCGCAATGCCGAGCCGCCAGGCGCAGCCGATCTGGCGGCGGATGTTCCTGCTTGGCTCCGGCATGAGCGGTTTGACCCTGGCTTGTGCCGGCATCGCCCTGGTGCCGACCGACAGTTTCCTGCAACAGGCCTGGGTCTTTGGCCTGATCGGTGCGGCGACGCTTTCGGCCAGCGTCGCCTATGCAGTCAGTCTGCCGGCATTCCTGTCCTTTACCTTGCCGTGTCTGTTGCCGGCGATTGGCTATTTATTCTGGGGTGGTGACGAACAGCAGCAAGGCTGGGGCTGGCTGGGGGTGATTCTGCTGGCCTCCTTGAGTGTCGTCGCCTGGCAGGTTAATCGGTTGATTCATCATGGTTTGCAGCGGCGCTTCCAGAACCAGGCGCTGATCGAGCATTTACAGCAAGCGCAAAGTCGCAGCGAACAGCTGAACCAGGAACTGGCCCGGGAAATCGACCAGCGTCGCAGTGCCGAAGAGCAACTGCGTGAGGCTCAGACCAGTCTGCAAAGCCGGGTTTCGCAACGCAGCCTGGAACTGGACGCGGCGAATCAGGCTTTGAGCAAAAGCGAAGCGCGTCTGGGGTTGGCCTTAAAGGCCAGTGAATTGGGGTTGTGGGACTGGAATCTGCAAACCGACGAGGTGCATCACACGCAGCTTAAAGAGCTGTTTGGCCTGGAGCCGGAGTACGTGACTGCGATGCTCAGCCATCTCAAGCCGCGTTTGCATCCACAGGATCTGCTGCCGCTCAAGCGCGCACTGGTCGAGCATTTGAAGGGCCGCACCGAGGATTATTCTATTGAGTACCGCGTGCGCCATGGCGACGGGCATTGGGTGTGGATCGAGGACCGCGGGCGGGCAGTGGAGCGAGGGGAAAACGGTCGAGTAATCCGTATGGTCGGTACCCGACGCGACATCAGCACCAGCAAAGAGCTGGAAGAGCAGCGTCGGCTGGCGGCCACGGTGTTCGAAGCGGCCAGCGAAGGTATCGTGATTCTCGATCCGAATTACGCGTTAATCGCGGTCAATCAGGCGTTCAGCCGGGTGACCGGTTACCAGATCGAGGACATGCTCGGGCGTAACGTCGTCGAGTTGCCTGGCAGTCGTGACGCGCGCCGGTACTACCCGGTGATCCATCAGGCTCTGGAGCAACACGGCAGTTGGCAGGGGGAGTTGGTCGAGGCGCGCAAGAACGGCGAGCTGTATCCGCAATGGCTCCAGCTCAACGTCGTGCGCGATGTTCGAGGAAATGTTAGCCATATCGTCGGCTTTTTCACCGATCTCTCCGCCCGACGCGAATCCGAAGAGCGCATGCGCTATTTGACCCATTACGACGAACTGACCGGTTTGGCCAATCGCTCACTGTTCCGCGAGCGGCTGCACGACGCCCATCAGCGGGTGCGCCAGGGTGGCCGAAGCCTGGCGTTGCTGCATATCAATCTTGATCGCTTCAAGTTGCTCAATGACAGCCTAGGCCATGAAATCGCCGACCAGTTGTTGCAGAAAATGGCACGCCGACTGGTCAATGCGCTACCGGAGGCCGACACCATCGCGCGTTTATCCGGCGATGAATTTGCGGTGCTGTTCGACGCTTATGGCAACTTGTCCAGCCTGGCCCGGGTAGCGACCCGGCTAGCGACCAAGCTGCGGTTGCCGCTGACGGTGGAAGGGCATGAGCTGGTGGTCAGTGCCTCGATGGGTATCAGCATGTTGCCGGACAATGCACGGGACATTTCGACGTTGGTCAGTCAGTCGAATATGGCCATGCAACATGCCAAACATTTGGGCGGCAACAATTTCCAGTTCTACACCGAAAGTCTGCAAGCCAGCACTCTGGAACGCCTGCAACTGGAAAACCAGCTGCGCAAGGCAATCGAAGAGCAGCAGTTGATGGTGTTCTACCAACCGAAGCTGTGTCTGGCGACGGGCCGCTTGAATGCCGCTGAAGCCCTTGTTCGCTGGGATCACCCGACCATGGGGCGGGTGCCGCCAGGCGACTTTATCGGGCTTGCCGAAGAAACCGGGCTGATCGGTCCGATCGGCGAGTTCGTGTTGCGTCAGGCCTGCTGGCAAGCCTGCGAATGGCAACGTCAGGGGCTGGAGCCGATCCGGGTCTCGGTCAATCTGTCGGTGCATCAATTGCGTCAGGGCAAGCTGGTCAGCCTGGTTCGCCAGGTGCTTGAGGAAACCGGTCTGGCGCCGCACTACCTGGAGCTCGAACTGACCGAAAGCCAACTGCTGGACAGCGTCGAGCACATCATCGCAACCTTCCAGCAACTGCGTGATCTGGGAGTGAAACTGGCGATTGACGACTTCGGTACCGGGTATTCGTCGTTGAGTTACCTCAAGCGCATTCCGGTGGACTACGTGAAGATCGATCAAGCGTTTATTCGCGGTTTGGCCGAGGGTAGTGGAGACGCGGCGATCACCCGGGCAATCATCGCCATGGCCCATGGGCTGTCACTCAAAGTGGTGGCTGAAGGGGTCGAGCGTCCGGAGCAGCTTGAGTTTCTCAAGGCTGAGGGCTGTGATGAAGTGCAGGGGTATCTGATTAGCCGGCCGGTGGAAGCCGCAGGGTTGGCGGATTTATTGCGCGCGGATGAGCGCTTTTTGTAGCCGCTGCTGAAGGCTGCGTTCGGCTGCGAAGCGGCCGTAGATTGGATGAATGCAGCTTTCAGGAAAATTGCGGTCGTAAATTTTACGACCGCTTCGCGGCCGAACGCAGGCTGCGCCAGCTGCTACATAGCGCGCGGCCGGCCAAAATAGGGGGCGGCAAGGCGATTCAGTTACGCATTGAGCGGGCAAAAAGCGCATTCATGTAGTATAACTACAAAATGGCTACATCCCTGGCGTCTGCCAATAACAACGAGTCCAGCCCTTTGAATCTGTTGCAACACATCGCCCAGTCACGCCACCTGTTACGCAAGTCGGAGCTCAAGGTCGCCGATCATGTGCTGCTTGACCCCGCGGCTGTGATGCACAGTTCCATGGCCGATCTTGCCCACAGCGTTGGCATCAGCGAGCCGACCATCGTGCGCTTCTGCCGTGCCATCGGCTGTTCGGGCTTCCAGGACTTGAAGCTGAAACTGGCGCAAAGCCTGGCGGCAGGTGCGAGCTTCGGGCAGTTCGCGATCCATGAAGACGACTCGGTTGCCGACTACAGTCTGAAGATTTTCGACACTACCCTGCATACGCTGATGGAAGTGCGCGAGAAGCTCGACCCGGCGGCCTTGCAGCGTGCGGTCACCGCCATGTCCCAGGCCCAGCGCGTCGAATTCTACGGCTTTGGTGCATCTGGCGCGGTGGCGGCGGATGCTCAGCACAAATTCTTCCGCTTGCTGCTGACCGCCGCAGCCTATTCCGACCCGCACATGCAGGCGATGTCGGCGGTGACGCTGAAACCTACCGACGTGGCGATCTGTATTTCCCAGTCCGGGCGCTCCAAAGACCTGTTGATCACCGCCAACCTGGTCCGCGAAAGCGGCGCGACGCTGATCACCTTGTGCCCGAGCCAGACGCCGTTGGCCGAGCTGTCGACTGTCAACCTGGCGATCGACGTGCATGAAGACACCGAAATCTACACGCCGCTGACTTCGCGTATTGCTCACCTTGTGGTGATCGACGTGTTGGCGATGGGCGTAGCCATGGCCCGTGGCCCAAGCCTGGTCAACCACCTCAAAAGCGTCAAACGCAGCCTGCGCAGCTTGCGTCTGTCGCCCAAGTCGGTCAAAGCGCTGGACGATTGATTGCTGGAAGGTCGTTCCGACCTTATCGCGGGCAAGCCTCGCTCCTACAAGAGCGCCACAAATCCCTGTAAGGGTGAGGCTTGCACTATCGCCGCCCGGTAACTTTCACATCCTTGTAATCCCCGCGCAGCCAAATCGTCATCCCTGACGTCCATCGTGTAACTCCCGTACTCGTCTTGGGAGACTCGAAATGGCCCAGCACTACGAAGAACGCAACAGCGCCGTCAAAACCCGCCGTCAGCAGGAAGATCAGCGCCGCATGGCATTCCGTCGCGCGATTGAGCACCGTTGTGAGCAGCGTCAGTTGCTCGCCGAGATTGGTGACTTTCCCGACTCGGCGGAGCTCAATTACTGGCAGGCAGCGCCGGCAACTTCCCGTCGAAACGCTCAACCAGCCCGCTGATCTGCACCCGTTCGCTGCGGATAAACCCCAGGAACGCATGCGCCACCGGTGACAGGCGCTTGGCTTTGGCCTGTACCACGCACCAACTGCGGTACAGTGGTAACTCCTCCACCGGCAACTCTTTGAGCGTGCCGGTTGCCAACTCAAGGTTCAGGGCGTGGCGCGTCAACAGTGCTACGCCCAAACCTGCCACCACACACTCGCGCTGAGCTTCCGCCGAAGCGACCTCCAGGGTTTGTGTGAAGTGCACACGCTTCTCCTTGAAATACTCCTCACACGCCAGTCGTGTGCCCGAGCCTTGCTCGCGCAGCAGCAGCGTATAGGGTTCGAGATCCTGCAAACGCAGCGGCCCCATGTGGCATAGCGGATGGTCCGGCGGCGCCACGGCGATGATCGGGTTGTTGAGGAACGGCAGGAACTCCAGGCCCATGTCCTGCGGGACCATGGACATGATCACCAGGTCGTCGCGGTTATCCGAGAGGCGCCGAATGGCCTGCGCGCGGTTGATCACGGTCAGCTGCAGGTTGACCTCTGGATGCTGGCGCTTGAAGGCGGCGAACAGGTGCGGCACGAAGTACTTGGCGCTGGATTCCACAGCCAGTTTCAGTTGCCCCTGCAGTGAGCCCTGCATGTCCGAGAGCTGCATGTCGAGGTTTTCCAGGCGCCCGAAAATATCCCGGCTGGCCCGTTGCAGGGCTTCAGCGGCCTCGGTCATGTAGAGTTTTTTGCCTACATAATCGAACAATGGCTGACCAATCAGCTCTTCCAGCTGACGAATTTGCAGGCTGACGGCCGGCTGTGTGAGAGACATTTCCTCAGCTGCACGGCTGTAGGACCGTAGATCGCAGACTTCATTGAAAATCTGAAGCTGGCGCAATGTCATACGCATCAAGGACTTACGCATTTTTAGAAACTCTGGCCGCAGGCTTGTCCGTCAACTATAAGTCTTTGCTTATGAGCGGCCCAATTATTATTGATTTTTGTTAATTCCTTGAGCGGGATAGTGTGGCTATGCGACTGAACTGAAACATTTAGTCACGCGCCGACCTGGTTTAGCAGGTCGTCAGTGCCATCGGCTCAAGGGAACCTCCAAGTGATAAAAAAAATCCTGATCGCCAACCGTGGGGAAATTGCCGTACGAATCGTGCGTGCGTGCGCCGAGATGGGCATTCGCTCGGTCGCGATCTATTCTGACGCCGATCGCCATGCATTGCATGTGAAGCGCGCGGATGAAGCCCACAGCGTTGGTGCCGAACCCCTGGCCGGTTACCTGAATCCGCGCAAGCTGGTGAACCTGGCAGTGGAAACCGGTTGCGATGCATTGCACCCAGGTTACGGTTTCCTGTCGGAAAACGCTGAACTGGCAGAAATCTGCGCCGAGCGCGGTATCAAATTCATTGGTCCGTCGGCAGAAGTGATTCGCCGCATGGGCGACAAGACTGAAGCGCGCCGCAGCATGATCAAGGCCGGCGTGCCAGTGACCCCGGGCACCGAAGGCAACGTCGCGGACATCGCCGAAGCGCTGGTCGAAGGCGACCGCATCGGTTACCCGGTGATGCTCAAGGCCACCTCCGGTGGCGGCGGCCGCGGTATTCGTCGCTGCAACAGCCGCGAAGAGCTGGAGCAAGCTTTCCCGCGGGTGATTTCCGAAGCGACCAAGGCGTTTGGTTCGGCGGAAGTCTTCCTGGAAAAATGCATCGTCAATCCAAAGCACATCGAAGCGCAGATCCTCGGCGACAGCTTTGGCAACGTGGTTCACCTGTTCGAACGTGATTGCTCGATCCAGCGCCGCAACCAGAAACTGATCGAGATCGCCCCAAGCCCGCAACTGACCCCTGAACAGCGCGCCTACATCGGCGACCTGTCGGTGCGCGCAGCCAAGGCTGTGGGCTACGAGAACGCCGGTACCGTGGAGTTCCTGCTCGCCGAGGGCGAGGTGTACTTCATGGAGATGAACACCCGGGTCCAGGTAGAGCACACCATTACCGAAGAAATCACCGGCATCGACATTGTTCGCGAACAGATTCGCATCGCTTCCGGTCTGCCGCTTTCGGTGAAACAGGAAGACATCCAGCACCGCGGTTTTGCGCTGCAGTTCCGGATCAACGCCGAAGACCCGAAAAACAACTTCCTGCCGAGTTTCGGCAAGATCACTCGTTACTACGCACCCGGCGGTCCCGGCGTGCGCACGGATACGGCGATCTACACCGGTTACACCATCCCGCCGTTCTACGATTCCATGTGCCTGAAACTGGTGGTGTGGGCGTTGACCTGGGAAGAGGCGATGGACCGTGGTTTGCGCGCCCTCGACGACATGCGTCTGCAAGGGGTCAAGACCACCGCCGCCTACTACCAGGAAATCCTGCGTAACCCGGAATTCCGTAGCGGTCAGTTCAACACCAGCTTCGTTGAAAGCCACCCTGAGCTGACCAACTACTCGATCAAGCGCAAACCCGAAGAGCTGGCCCTGGCCATCGCCGCCGCCATCGCCGCCCACGCAGGCCTGTGAGGAATAATCATGACCAAGAAAATTCACGTTACCGACACGATCCTGCGCGACGCCCACCAATCGCTGCTGGCGACCCGCATGCGCACCGAAGACATGCTGCCGATCTGCGACAAGCTCGACAAAGTCGGCTACTGGTCGCTGGAAGTCTGGGGCGGCGCGACTTTCGACGCCTGCGTGCGCTTCCTGAAAGAAGACCCGTGGGAGCGCCTGCGCAAACTGCGTGCGGCCTTGCCTAACACCCGTCTGCAAATGCTTCTGCGTGGTCAGAACCTGCTGGGCTACCGCCACTACAGCGACGACGTGGTCAAAGCCTTCGTCGCCAAGGCCGCGGTCAATGGCATCGACGTGTTCCGCATCTTCGACGCCATGAACGACGTGCGTAACCTGCGCGTTGCCATCGAAGCGGTGAAAGCTGCCGGCAAACACGCCCAGGGCACCATCGCCTACACCACCAGCCCGGTGCACACCATCGAGGCCTTCGTGGCGCAAGCCAAGCAAATGGAAGCCATGGGTTGCGACTCTGTTGCGATCAAGGACATGGCCGGCCTGCTGACCCCGTACGCCACTGGCGAACTGGTCAAGGCGCTGAAAGCCGAGCAATCGCTGCCTGTGTTCGTCCACTCCCATGACACCGCCGGTTTGGCTGCGATGTGCCAACTCAAGGCCATCGAAAACGGTGCCGACCATATCGACACTGCGATCTCCAGTTTCGCCTGGGGCACCAGCCATCCGGGTACCGAGTCGATGGTCGCCGCCCTTAAAGGCAGCGAATTCGACACCGGCCTGAGCCTGGAGCTTTTGCAGGAAATCGGTCTGTATTTCTACGCCGTGCGTAAGAAATATCACCAGTTCGAAAGCGAATTCACCGCCGTCGACACCCGCGTGCAAGTCAACCAGGTACCGGGCGGGATGATTTCCAACCTGGCCAACCAGTTGAAAGAGCAGGGCGCGCTGAACCGCATGAGCGAAGTGCTGGCGGAGATCCCGCGGGTTCGTGAGGACCTCGGCTTCCCGCCGCTGGTAACCCCGACCTCGCAGATTGTCGGCACTCAGGCGTTCTTCAACGTGCTGGCTGGCGAGCGTTACAAAACCATTACCAACGAAGTGAAGCTCTACCTGCAAGGCGGCTACGGCAAGGCGCCGGGTACCGTGAACGAGAAACTGCGTCGTCAGGCCATCGGCAGCGAAGAGGTGATCGACGTGCGTCCGGCCGATTTGCTCAAGCCGGAAATGACCAAGCTACGTGGCGACATCGGCGCGTTGGCCAAGTCCGAAGAAGACGTACTGACCTACGCCATGTTCCCGGACATCGGTCGTAAGTTCCTCGAAGAGCGCGAAGCCGGCACCCTGACCCCGGAAGTGCTGCTGCCGATCCCGGAAGCCGGCGGCGTGAGGTCGGCCGGTGGCGAAGGCGTACCGACCGAGTTCGTCATCGACGTCCACGGCGAAACCTACCGCGTCGACATCACCGGTGTGGGCGTCAAGGCTGAAGGCAAGCGTCACTTCTACCTGTCCATCGACGGCATGCCGGAAGAAGTGGTGTTCGAACCGCTCAATGAATTCGTCAGCGGCGGTAGCAGCAAGCGCAAGCAGGCCTCCGCGCCGGGCCACGTCAGCACCACCATGCCGGGCAACATCGTCGATGTGCTGGTCAAGGAAGGCGACACCGTGAAAGCCGGCCAGGCGGTGCTGATCACCGAAGCGATGAAGATGGAAACCGAAGTTCAATCGGCCATCGCCGGCAAAGTCACCGCTATCCATGTGGCCAAGGGCGACCGGGTCAACCCTGGCGAAATCCTGATCGAGATCGAGGGCTGATTGACAGCCTTTGACTGAAACGCTTTAAACCTCGGGGGGGCATGTGCTCCCCTTTTTTTTCGTCTGTCCGAAACACCGTCCTGGCGGGTTGCCCAGATGCCCTGTAGGAGCCGAGCTTGCTCGCGATGACGGCCTGACAGCCGGCCGATCTCCTTCGGATGTACACAGAGATAAATTGTAGGAGCCGAGCTTGCTCGCGATGACGGCCTGACAGCCGGCCGATCTCCTGCGGATGTACTCAGAGATAAATTGTAGGAGCTGAGCTTGCTCGCGATGGCGGCCTGACAGCCGACCAATCTCTTGCAGGTGTACATATCCATTTCTGCGGTAACGGCAACTTAGGGTTCCGCTCTTACAGCGGGTCCCTTTTGGCAAACGCCCCAAAAGGAACCAAAAAGTCTTGCCCCGAGCGTTCGGCCCCTCGCTGGGGCTCGGTGTTCCCTCGCTACGGTGTCCATCAGGGGGCATCGCCCTCCGGTCTGCTTCGCTACGACCTCCATGCGATGTCCTCGGCTTCGCCGAGGGGCGCTGCGCGCCAGTCCCCTGATGAACACCTTCACTCGGCCTTCCGAAGGGGCGGGTGGATCAAGATCTAAAGCCAAAGCCAAAGCCAAAGCCAAAGCCAGAGCGAACAGGCGAAAGGGGTCTGTACTCGGCGCTTCTTCCTTCGATTGATGTAGGAACGGTCTGAGATGTAGGGACCGGCTCTTACATCCTGCAGAGGCTTCCCTATAGTTCGTCCGTCATCGCCAAAATGGTGACCGATCTTAGCCGGTCGAAAAACAGAGTGGACGTTAAAGCGCCGCCCTAGTTTTGCTTATCTGCAAACGGTGGTAGCTCCGAAAAATAATTATGGAGTTACATATGCCCAACTACACCCCCCTCCAAAGCAATCTCAGCGTCGAACCGACCCTATTCCTCAACATCAATGCCGACGCCTGTGATCTCTTCGAGACCGCGATCCACCGTATCAAGACCGCACGTAATTTGCTCAACAGCGTCACCTGCCTGAGCGTGAAGGATGCCGAGGGCTACGACCTGGAACACTTCGCCAACGCCGCGCATTTGCTGATTCAGGATGGCTGCGATGCCCTGGATGCACTGGGCTGGAAGCTCAATCGGTCATCTGGCTGCGCTGCTGATACGCCTTCCCGTAATGGCGCTCCATCCGTGCCTGAATCAACTCCAGACCAATCGACATCAACCAGTAAATGATCGCCGCGGTGCTCAGCATTTCGATGTAGCGGTAGCTGGAGCGGCCGTAGGACTGAGCCAGGAACATCACTTCCCAGACGCCCATCACCGAGATCAGTGACGAGTCTTTGAGCATCGAGATGAATTGGTTGGTGGTGGGCGGGATGATGGTGCGCATGGCTTGCGGCAGGGTGACCCGCCAGAAGATCACTGTCTCGCGCATGCCCAGTGCCAGCGAGGCTTCGCGCTGACCGTGGGGTACGCCGAGGATGCCGGCGCGAAAAATTTCGCTCAAGTACGCGCCGTAGTTCAGCGACAAGGCGATGATCCCGGCCGCAATGGCGCCGGGGACAATGCCCAGTTGCGGCAGGCCGAGGTAGATCAGCAGGATCTGAATCAACAGCGGTGTGCCGCGAAAAAACGACGCGTAGAAACTCGCGACGCCGAACGCTACCGCGCTCTTCGACAGCCGCGCCAGGGCAGTGATGAAGCCCAGCAGAGACGAGGCGACGATCGAGCACAGACACAAAAACAGTGTCAGCGCTGCGCCTTGCAAGAAGCCATTGGGCGCCAGATGCAGGCCGATCAGGTTCGGCAGTTTGTCGAGGATGATCGAGAACTTCAGGTCGAAGCTCAGGAAAAAACTCGCGAACAAGCCGAGCATCGCCGCCCAGGTCAGGTACAGGCGCGTGCGAAAGCCAAAGACACGTTTGAGCAACGACTCAGCCACCGGTTGTGGCGGCTGAGGCGGTTGGGGGAAAGAAGTCATTTGCTGATGTCGGCGCCGATCCATTTTTGCGACAGCCTGGTCAGGGTGCCGTCCTGTTTCAGCTGGGCGAAGACTTCACGCACTTTGCTGTCCCACTGCGCGTCGCCTTTTTCGATGGCCACCGAGTTAGGTTCCGAATACAGCGGCTCACCGGCAAGCTTGAAGCGTTTGTCTTCGGTAAGTCGCGGTTGCGCGGTTACCAGGTTGGTAAGGATTGCGTCCAGCCGAACCCCGGCACCCAGGCCCAGGTCCTGGAAGGCGACGTTGTCGGTGTCATACGGGGCGATCTGCACGTCCTCGAACGGGTACTGCAACCGGGTGTCCTCGGCTCCTTCGATCACCAGGTTTTTGTTCAGGTAGCTTTCGTAGCTGGAGGCGCTGGTGAGGCCGACTTTTTTGCCGCTCAGGTCTTTGGCGTTATGGATGCGGTCATCCTTGGCATTGACCACGATCACTGCCGGTGAGGCGTAGTACTCCACCGGGAAATCGAAGACCTCGGCGCGTGCCTTGCTCGGGGTCATGGAGCAGATGCAGATGTCATAGCGACCACTCCAGCGCCCGGCGGCGATCACATCCCAGGACGGGGTCTCGAGGCGCAGTTTGACGCCGAGTTTGTCTGCTACGGCTTTGGCCACGTCAACATCGAAACCATCGAGTTGGTTCTGATCGTTGAGGAACGAGAAGGGTGGATAACTTTCCATCAGCACGCCCACCAGCTCTTTCTTTTGTTCGACGCGATCCAGCGTGGCACCGGCAAATACCTGGGTGGAGGCAGCGAGAATCGTCAGGCCCAAGGCCAGCAGCGGTTGAAGTTTCACGGGTGGTTCCTGACTAAAAAAGAGGTTGTTATTAACTGAATGGTGCGTATTTAATAGTTATAAGAACGACTCTGGTAGTGAGTTATTTTCATAAGCATATGAGTAAAAAGCATATGAGCGCAGGCAGCACGGTAATTCTGGATGGCGGCATGGGTCGTGAACTGCAGCGCCGAGGCGCTCCGTTCAGGCAGCCTGAGTGGTCAGCACTGGCCTTGAGCGAAGCCCCGCAAGCGGTTGAGGCGGTTCACATCGCTTATATCGAAAGCGGTGCGAACGTTATTACCAGCAACAGCTATGCGGTAGTGCCGTTTCATATTGGGGAAGAGCGTTTTGCTGCTGAAGGTCAGGCGCTTGCCGCATTGGCGGGTGAACTGGCGCGTCGTGCGGCCGACGCCGCCAGGCAGCCGGTGCGTGTGGCGGGCTCATTGCCACCGCTGTTCGGTTCTTATCGTCCGGACCTGTTCGATGCGTCGCGGGTGTCCGAGTTACTGACGCCGTTGGTGGCCGGTCTGGCCCCGCATGTGGACCTGTGGCTGGCGGAAACCCAGAGTTCTATCGTCGAAGCCCGGGCGATTCACGCGGGCCTGCCGAAGGATGGCAAGCCGTTCTGGTTGTCATTCACCTTGAAGGATGAAGACACCGACGAAGTACCGCGTTTGCGCTCCGGCGAGCCGGTTAGCGAGGCCGCAGCTGTCGCCGCGCAACTGGGCGTTGAAACCTTGTTGTTCAATTGCAGCCAGCCGGAAGTGATCGGGGCCGCGATCGACGCAGCCCGGGAAACGTTTGAGCGGTTGGGGGTGAAAATCAACATTGGCGCTTACGCCAACGCGTTCCCGCCGCAGCCCAAAGAAGCCACGGCCAACGATGGTCTGGACCCATTGCGTGAAGACCTCGATCCGCCGGGATACCTGCAATGGGCGGCCGATTGGCAGAAACGTGGTGCCAGCCATCTGGGCGGTTGCTGCGGGATAGGGCCGGAGCATATTGCGGTGTTGGCGCAGAAACTGGTGTAAAGATCGTTCCCACGCTCCGCGTGGGAATGCCTCACTGGACGCTCTGCGTCCGCTCCTGAATGTGGCGCGCAGCGTCACGGGCTGCATTCCCACGCAGAGCGTGGGAACGATCATCGTCAGGAATTCTGACGACACTCCACCAACGTCTTGACCTGCCCAGACCCCGCCTGATTTTCCTCGCTTAACCACTTCTCAAACCCTGCCCCAATCGCCGGCCATTCCGAATCCAGGATCGAGTACCACGCCGTGTCACGGTTTTGACCTTTGACCACCATGTGCTGGCGGAACACCCCTTCAAAACTGAAGCCCAGACGCTCAGCCGCGTACTTGGAGCGGGCATTGCCGTTGTTGCACTTCCATTCCAGACGGCGGTACCCCAACGCAAAAGACTCTTTGGCCAGCAGATAAACCGCTTCGGTACTTTTCGGTGAACGCTGCATTGGTGCGCCGAAGGTAACGTGGCCGATTTCGATCCGGCCTTGGGCCGGGACGATCGACATCAGGCTGAGAATGCCCTGAACGTCGCCGCTGGCGCGGTCGATCACGGTGAAAAAATACGGGTCGCTATTGGCCGCGTGGTTGTTTAGCCAGTCATCGAATGCATCGCGCTCGGCGAAGGGGCCATAAGGCAGATAGTCCCAGAGTTTCGGATCGGAATTCGGGCCTTGTAGCGCTTGCCACAGGCCATCGCCGTGACGTGCCGGGTCGAGTTTCTCCAGGCGGATGAAGCGCCCTTCGATGAGTTTCACCGAGGGCGCAGGGACGCCTTTCCAGTGAGCGAGTGGGTTCGACATGCTGCTCTCCTTAAACCTTAAAGGCCTTTGCGAAACTGGATGAAGCCAGGGCGCTCGGCGATGCGCTCGTAGAGCCGAATAGCAGTGGCATTGGTCTCGTGGGTCAGCCAATGGACCTTGGCGCAACCGTCAGCGCGTGCGGTGTCATAGACGAATTCAATCAGCTGCCGACCAACGCCGGTGCCGCGTGTTTCCGGGACGACCAGCAGGTCCTGCAGGTAGCAGGCGTTTTCGATGCTCCAGTTGGAGCGGTGGTAAATGAAGTGCACCAGACCCACCGCCTTGCCATCGAGCCACGCAAGGGCGGCGTGGGTTGGTTCGTTCGGATCGAGTAAGCGTTGCCAGGTGCTCTGATAAACAGTGCCGGGCAACTCAGTGTCGTAGAAGCGCAGGTAGGCTTGCCACAACGGTTGCCAGGCGGCGTGGTCGTTGGCGGTGACGGGGCGGATCTCGATCTGACTCATGGTTATTCCTTAACGCATCAAGTGGGCGAGGGCCTGGTCGTGCAGGTCGGGACTGGCGGCCAGCCCTTCACGCACACCGGCGATGTCTGTGGTACTGCGGTTCTGGCTGAGCTTGCGTTTGCCTTCCAGACGCTGGATCGGCAAAGCGAAACCGACGATGGCCTTGAGCATGCCGTCGATGTAGTGGGCCGGCGCATCGTCGACCTTCCACGGTTTGGCGCGACCGGCTTCGTGGCGATCGGTCAGGGCGCTGACCAGGTTGCGCAAGCGGTGCGCGTCGCTGAACACTTCGGCCTTGCCATAGGCATGCACGGCGACGTAGTTCCAGGTCGGCACGACTTTGCCGTGGTCGGCTTTGCTCGGGTAAAACGAGGGGCTGACATAAGCATCGGCCCCGGCGAAGATCACCAGTGCTTCAGCGCCAGCCTCCAGTTCCTGCCATTGCCGATTGGCTCTGGCCAAATGCCCGTAGAGGGTGCCATTGGGCCCTTGCTCAGGGCTCAGCAACAGCGGCAAATGGCTGGCTTGCAAGCCTTGTGCGCCGTGGGTGATCAGCATCGCGAGCCGGGTGCTGAGGATTTGTTGGTGCAGTTGCAACACGTCTTGTTCGGCAAATGCGCTGGGTGTGTACATGGAAATATTCCTTGGCGAATGCCTGCATCCTAGGCAGGCTATTGGTCTGTTGTAAGAGCCATTAATGACCAATTTCATAGGTCCATTTTTTGAGGTCCCAGCCCATGTCCCTTGCGCCGCTGTCCTTGTCGTTCAACCCGGCGGGTATCGAACTGGATCGTCGTCAGGGCTTGAGTCGACAGCTCTATCAGGCTTTGCGCTTGCGGGTACTGGACGGACGCCTGGCCAGCGGCACGCGTTTGCCTGCTACCCGGGACCTGGCCGCAGCCTTGTCGATTTCCCGCAATAGCGTAGTTCGCGCCTACGATCAGCTGTACGCCGAAGGCTTTATCGAAGGGCGCGTGGGTGACGGCACCTATGTGGCTCTGTTACCGGAGACAGCCCTCCCGGTGAAAAAACTATCCACAAAAGTATCCACAGGGTTTTCAACAGGCTTACCCACAGGGTTATCCACAAAATCGTCTGTTTTACCTGGGATTACATCCAGTAAAGTTATCCACAGCAGTGCCCTTGAGCGTGTCGAGCAGCACCATTTGACCAGGCCGCCGGGTGGTCCTCCGCGCGCTTTTCGGGTGGGTGTTCCGGCTTTTGATCTGTTCCCGTTCGAGGTCTGGGCCAAGCTGAATGCGGCTTTTTGGCGAAAACCGGATTTGCAGCAGTTGTGTTATGGCGCGCCAGAAGGCGACGCACGCTTGCGCGGGCTGGTCGCTGCATATTTGCGCAGCTCCCGTGGCATGCAGTGCAGCGCTGAACAAATTGTGATCACCAGTGGCGCGCAGCAGGGAATTAGCCTTTGTGCACAGTTGCTGGTGGAGCCCGGCGATGGGGTGGCTGTGGAAAACCCGGGCTATCGCGCGGCCGGCCATGCCTTTGCCGTGGCAGGGGCGCAGTTGCGTGGTGTGGCGGTGGACAGCGAGGGCATGGACTGCACGCAATTGGCGACCTTGAGCGATTGCCGGCTGGCCTATGTCACCCCCTCTCATCAGTATCCGACCGGGGTGGTCATGAGTCTGGCGCGGCGTCTGGAGTTGCTGGCATGGGCCGAGCGCACCCAAGGCTGGATCGTCGAGGACGACTATGACGGCGAATACCGTTACAGCGGCGCACCACTGGCGCCCTTGGCCGCGCTGGATCGCCAGGGCCGTGTGTTGTATGTCGGGACTTTCGGCAAAGTCGCGTTTCCGGCGTTGCGCCTGGGCTATCTGGTGTTGCCGATGGGGCTGGTGGAGGCCTTCGCCCAACGTCGGGCAGTGGATGTGCGGCACTCGGAGGTCAGCACCCAAGCGGTGATGGCTGAGTTCATGGCGGCCGGGCATTTTCAGCGGCATATCCGCCGGATGCGCCGCGCAGCGTTGAGTCGACGCAATGCATTGTTGGCCGGTTGGCCTGTGGATATCCCGGGTGTTGGCAGTTTGCCCAGTGTGGCGGCGGGTTTGCATCTGACCGTACGGGTGGACAGTCCGGCCCGCGAACGTGAGCTGATCGAACAAGCCGCGAGTGTCGATGTGGAGATCAGTGGCTTGAGCCGTTACTGGTTACCGGATTCGAGTATGCCAGTAGAGGAGCGGGCAGGGTTGGTGCTCGGGTTTGCGGCGGTGCCGGAAGTGGCCATTGAGGCGGCACTGACGCGGTTAAGGGGCGTCTGGAGTTGATGAGATCTGATCGGGATTGAAAGACCCGCGCAGTGGCGGGTCTTCGGTTTCGCTCTACGGACATCAATGCCCGGCAATCATTCGGTTCAGGTCCCGGACTTGATCTTGGTCCAGACTCGGGTACGTGCGCGCTCCGCATCACGCGGCAAGGGTTGCAGGGTATAGAGCGTGCTCATCGCCGCTTCGGTCGGGTACAGGTTGGGGTTGGTGCGGATCGCCGGGTCGACTAGATCGGTGGCGTCCTTGTTCGGGTTCGGGTAGCCGACGAAGTCGCTGATTGGCGCGATCACTTTCGGTTGCAGCAGGTAGTTGATGAAGGTGTAAGCGTCTTCCGGATCTTTGGCGCCTTTAGGGATCGACAGCATGTCGAACCAGATCGGCGCGCCTTCTTTGGGCAGGCGCATATCGACGACGACACCGTTCTTGGCTTCCTTGGCGCGGTTGGCGGCCTGGGAGAAGCTGCCGGAATAACCGACCGCGACGCAGATGTCGCCGTTGGCGATATCGGCCATGTACTTGGAGGAGTGGAAGTAGGTGATGTACGGACGAATCTTCAGCAGCAGCGCTTCAGCTTTGGCGTAGTCCGCAGGCTTGGTGCTGTTGGGCGGCAGGCCGAGGTGTTGCAGGGCCAGCGGCAGGATCTCCGACGGCGAGTCGAGCAGAGCGACGCCGCACTGCTTGAGTTTGCTGATGTTCTCCTCCTTGAAGATCAGGTCCCAGCTGTCCACCGGCGCGTTGTCGCCCAGCGCGGCCTTGATCTTGTCCGGGTTGAAACCGATCAGGATGGTGCCGTACATGTAGGGCACGGCGTATTTGTTGCCGGGGTCGTTGGCTTCGATCAGCTTCATCAGCTTGGGATCGAGGTGGTTCCAGTTCGGCAGCTTGCTGCGGTCCAGTGGCTGGAACACCCCGGCTTCGATCTGCTTGGCCAGGAACACGTTGGACGGCACCACCACGTCATAACCGGAGTTGCCGGTGAGCAGCTTGGCTTCCAGCGCTTCGTTGGTGTCGAAGATGTCGTAGATCAGTTTGACCTTGGTCTCGGCCTTGAAGTCTTCGAGGGTTTTGGGGGTGATGTAATCGAACCAGTTGTAGACCCGCAAGGTGCGGTCTTCAGCATGTACGGCGCCGCTGAGCACTGTGGCGCAGAGCGCTGGAGCGATAAAACGCTTGAGTCTGTTCATTGTTCTAATTCCTCATTGGGCGCTTTGGAAACCTTCGAGAACGTTCACGGCGTTGATGCCGATTTCTTCTACCGCGTAACCGCCTTCCATCACGAACAGCGTCGGCTTGCCGAGACGCGCGATACGTTCGCCCATGCGCAGGTAGTCCGGGCTGTCGAGCTTGAACTGGGAGATCGGGTCGTCCTTGAAGGTGTCGACGCCCAGAGAAACCACCACGACATCGGCGCCGTAGCTTTCGATCTCTTTGCAGGCCAGTTCCAGTGCAGCGCTCCAGCTGTCCCAGCCGCTGCCGGCGGCCAGCGGGTAGTTGAAGTTGAAACCTTCGCCAGCACCCTCTCCGTGCTCGTCTTCGTAACCGAGGAAGAACGGAAACTCGGCTTGCGGGTGGCCATGGATCGAAGCAAACAGCACGTCGCTGCGCTCATAGAAAATCGATTGGGTGCCGTTGCCGTGGTGGTAGTCGACGTCGAGGATGGCAACCTTTTTATGGCCTTGATCGAGGAACGCCTGAGCGGCGATGGCCGCGTTGTTCAGGTAGCAGTAACCGCCCATCAAGTCGCTGGCAGCGTGGTGGCCCGGTGGTCGGCACAGGGCAAAAGCACTGCGAGCGCCGCGTTGGATCTCCGCTTGGGCTGTGAGCGCGACTTGCGCTGCGCTGTACGCGGCTTGCCAGGTGCCGGCGGTGATCGGCGCGCCGCCGTCGAAGCTGTAATAGCCGAGTTGGCCATGCAGACTTTTCGGGATCACCCTGCGCAAGGTGCGGGCCGGCCAGGTGTAGGGCAGCAAGTCACCCTCGCGACCGAACTCGGTCCAGCGCTGCCAGGCGCCTTTGAAGAAGTCCAGATATTCGCTGGAGTGAATCCGCTGGATCGGCCCCAAACCGAAATCCTGCGGTGCTTGCACCGGGCCCAGGCTGCGGTACTGGACCCGCTGCAGAACGTGATCGGCGCGCGAGGGCATTTCGAAGCAGGGCATCAGTTGCCCGTCCATCAATTCACAACGGCCGTGGTGCAGGTGGTGATCATCCGAGTAGATCGTCAGCATTTCTTATTCTCCGCAGGCTGATTCGGTTGCTCACAGTCTTGCGGCGCACGGAGTTTGAGAGAACGGCAGGAGCGGCCAAAAGGGGATCGATATGGCCAAATTGTTTGTCCGAAATTCGCCCCTCAATGGCGCGGGAGACATGATCGTTCCCACGCTCTGCGTGGGAATGCCTCATTGGGGGCTCTGCGTCTGCTTCGGCTGCGACGCGGAGCGTCACGGGCTGCATTCCCACGCGGGAGCGTGGGAACGATCGTCGCCCGTAGGAGCTGCCGCAGGCTCCGATCTTCGGTTCAGGGCCGGAACTGACTCGGCGCAACGCCGCTCCAGCGGACGAAGGCATGGCGGAAACTGGCGGTTTCGCTGAAACCCAGGTTTTCGGCGATCTGGTAAATCGGCAACTGATCTTCGCGGAGCATTTGCTTGGCCCGCTCAAAGCGAAGCTCGTCGAGCAGCTCCTGATAGCTGCACCCCAGATCCTTGAGATGCCTGCGCAGAGTGCGCGCCGAACAGTTCATTTGCTCGGCCAAGCCCTCAAGCCCCGGTGCAGCGTTGAGTTGCGTGGCGAGCAGTTGGCGGATTCGCCCCAGCCAGGCCTGACGTCCGGTGAATTCGGTGTTCTGTTTGCGGCAGCGCTCGGCCATGGCCTGGTGGGTGATGGTGTCGGCCAGTGGCAACGGTTGGTCGAGCCACCGCTTGTCGAAGGCAAAGCCATTGGCCGTGGCATCGAACTGCAAGGAGCAGTCGAAGCGCTCGGTGTAGCGGGTTTGGTAGTCCGGTGCGGGATATTCGAAGCGGGCACCGAGCAATGGCAGCGGGTGGCCGAGCAGGTCGTCGCAGATGACCTTCATCGAGACCAGGCAGAACTCGGTGTTGAACTCCGCCAGCGCCGGGTTTTCCCGATAGTCGCCGGCCGTGAGCCAGATGCGCTCGCCATCGTCCTCGAGGCTCAACTCGAAAAGTGTTCCCAATAGCGCCGGATAATGCAGCGCCAGACGCAAAGCGTCACCGAAGGTGGCACTGGTGAGCAGGGCATAACCCAGCATGCCGTAGGAAGAGACATGCATGCGCCGGCCCAGCTCCAGGCCGATCTCGCGCTTGAGCGCGACGGCATTGGCGCAAACCTGCATTTCTTGATTAGTGGTGATTCGCGTGTCGGCACGGCTCAGATCTGTCGCACTGATGCCGCTGCCGGCCAACAGCGCTTCGCTGGACAGGCCTTCAGCCTTGAAGGTGCTGAGCACCAGTGAGACCGCGTTGAGGGTCGTGAGATGGGAGTGCAGCATGCTCGGTTCCGGCTGGGGATGCTGGAACCGAGCAAGTTGTGTGCCGATCTGTGCGATGGGTCTGGCAACTGATCCGCGAGCGCACGTGGCAATTTTTAGATGAAGCTGAAATCGTGGCCACCGATCCCATAAGTCTGGAGATCAGGATCATAAGGTGCGAAATCTACCGCGGCTCTACATGTGCCTGTCGCATCAGCAGGCCAACCCACATAGGCATCCACCGGAATACGGAAACTGTAAGCAGAGCCTGGCGTTGCCAGGGCTCGCTGTATCAGGCTGTAGAGGCCGATGATTTCGCCATCCACTTTTCTTGATACGGTCCACGTGCACGACACAATGCTGGGAGCCTTTAAATTTTCGATAGCCGCGAGATCCACATCAAGCCCGCTTGGATAATCGGATACCTTGATGTATGAGTTAATCAAACCCTCTACGACAGGAGGGGTCGAGACAATGGGGAGTGTCACACTAACGATAAGCGTTGGTGAATCTACGGGCTCTTCATCGGCCAGCTCTACGACATAGGTGATTGCTACTTCTTTTCCCTCAAAGCGAATAAGTTCTACTTGCGGAACTTCAATACTCAGTGTTTCAGGTTTTACAATCGATACGGGTTTTGACGTGAAATCGACGGACCCATCGAGCGCCTTGAGTTTAATGTAGGCGTGGGCTGTATCAGGCAACCCATCAGTTTGTATATGCACATAAATACGGATGTGAGAGGACGCAAGTTCTACAGGGACGATTATTCCGTGCGATTCATGGGCAACAAACGGGTAGGGCCCATGATAAATAGTGGGTGGTATAAGCTGCCGAGGGGAAACGGATGCATTCGATGAGCGTTGGAAACCTTTAAATACTGATTCACCTGCCGCCGATTTTTCATAAGCGTTCATATAAAAACCCCAGATCAATATCGTTATAGATGTGCACAGTTGGGCATACGACCCGTGGGATATATCGATAAAAATATTTTTATCGGATAGATGAATACAAACGGGTCTGTCGGAACTAACGTTAAGCTTATGGGGGGGCGTTGGCTACTGTCATAAATGACAGGTTGACCAGCAAAATTTAACCACTCGTCGGATTTTTCAGTGGTTTAGGACGTATTTTAGATTCTGAACAAAGTGCATGCCGATGCTCTAGAGCGCTTTGCACCCTGCGGCAGTTCCACGTCATTAATCCGTAGAAGCTGCCGTAGGTTGCTGCGATAGCTATCGGAGTGGGATTTAAGCCAGCTCCCCACAAAGATCCAACTCAACCAAACGCCGAACCTCGGCCGTCTCAAGCCCTGCACCCAACAGCGCATGCAATTTGCCAAACGCCGCCTCACGAGTCATGCCGCCACCCGACAACACGCCAGCATCGCGCAACCGGCTGCCAGCTTCGTAGACGTCCAGCTTAACCCCGCCTTCATGGCACTGAGTGATCGCCACCACTACGATGCCCTTGTCCTGCGCTCGTCGCAGGCTGGCGAGGAACTCTGGGTTGTCGCTTGGCCCGGTGCCGCTGCCGAAGCACTCGAGCAGCAGCCCTTGAATGCCGCTATTGAGCAGGCCATCAAGTTGTTCAGCACCAATGCCGGGGAACAACGGCAGCACGCCAACCCTGGCCAGTTGCTTGCTCTGATCGTATTGCAGCTGAGCGGGAACTGACGGCGCCTTGGCCACGCCACCGTTACGTTGCAGCGCAGCAAACGGATGACGACCAAAGCTGCGAACTTTCGCGCAACGGGTCGGCGCCAGCAGTTCGCCGTGGAAGTACAAATGCACTCCCGGCGCCAGGCCTTGGCCCAGTGCAACCAACGCTCCGCCGAGGTTTTCCCAGGCATCGCTGTCGGTCACGCCGGCCGGCAGCATGGAGCCGGTGAACACGACCCGCGCATGCAGGCCGAGCAACTGGAAGCTCATGGCTGCGGCGCTGTAAGCGAGGGTGTCAGTGCCGTGCAGGATCAGCACGCTGTCGCAGCCCTGTACGTCGACTGCATCGATGACCGCTTCACGCAGACGCAGCCAATAGGCAGGTGTCATGTTGGCACTGTCGATCAGCGGGGCCATTTCGCGGAAGCGCCAGTTCGGCACTACCAGATCTGGCTGGCTGTGGAGGTAGTCGCGCATCCGTGCTTCAAAACCGGAAGCTGGGGCCAGGCCGTGAGCGCTGGCTTGCATGCCGATGGTGCCACCGGTGTAGAGCACCATGACGTGCTGTGCTGCGGGGTAAGTTGCGGGGTTCATGTGGGAATCTCCTGGACGAGTACACCGTACGGTCGAGCATGACGCTGACCGTGCGGTGTGTCACGTCGGACGCAATGGATTGCGCCCGGTTTGGCGATCAGCGTTGCGCTGCGCTCGCGACTGCAGGTGTTGCCTGGGCTTGAGTGGCCGGTGCTGGCGGATTGGCTGGCCAGGCTTTCAGGTCCAGATCCAGGTCCGCAAACTTGCTGGAGTCGAACACTGGTGTCTTGATGCCTGCGGCGCGTTGGTCGTCGTAGTCACGCAGGATGCGCATGCCGACCTTGAACAGCAGGAACAACGCGATCAGGTTAACGAAGGCCAGCAACGTCATGGTGATGTCGGCGAAGGCGAACACGGTGCCGAGGTTCTCGATCGCACCCCAGAAGATCAACACCAATACCAATGCGCGATAGCCGATCAGCACCTTGCGGTTGTCGCCGATCAAGAAGCGCAGGTTGCTCTCGCCCAGGTAGTAGTTGTAGAGGATCGAGGTGAACACGAACAACGCCAGCGCGACGCTGATGAACATCCGGCCCCAGTCACCGACTACCGCCGCCAGAGAGTTCTGGGTCAGGGCAATGCCGTCACCTTCGAAGCCTGGGGTGTAGAAGCCTGACAGCAGAATCAGCAACGCGGTGCAGGTGCAGATCACGAAGGTATCCAGGAACACGCTGAACGCTTGTACCACGCCTTGTGCGACCGGGTGCTCGACCTGCGCGACAGCGGCAACGTTAGGCGCACTGCCCAGACCGGCTTCGTTAGCGAAAACGCCGCGCTTCACGCCCATGATGATCGCGCTACCGATCAGGCCACCGAAGGCTTGATCCAGACCGAAGGCGCTTTTGACGATGGTCATCAGCATGGCCGGCACGTGGTCGAATTGCAGCACGATCACATAGAGGGTCACGCCGATGTACACCAGGGTCTTCACCGGAACCAGCAGGTCAGCGACCTTGGCGATACGCTTGATGCCACCGATGAACACCAGACCCAGCAGCACTGCCAGGCCCAGCCCGGTGTAGGTGGTGTTCAGGCCGAAGGCGTTATTGAGCGAGTGGGTCACGGCATGGGATTGCAGGCCGTTGAAGGCGAAACCGAAGGTCACCAGCAGCAGGAAGGCCATGATCATGCCCAACCAGCGTTTCTGCAGGCCATGCTGGATGTAATAGGACGGGCCGCCACGGTACTGGCCTTCGGAGTCGCAGCGCTTGTAGAGCTGGCCGAGGGAGCATTCGAAGAAGCTGCTGGACATGCCGACCAGCGCGGTCACCCACATCCAGAACACCGCACCCGGGCCACCCAGGGTCACGGCGATGCCGACACCGGCAATGTTGCCCGCGCCGACTCGGCCGGCGAGGCTGAGCATCAGGGCCTGGAAGGAGCTGAGTTGACCGGCGCTGCTGCGCAGGCTGTCACGGAACACCGCGAACATGTGGAAGAAGTGACGCAACTGGACGAAACGCGAGCGGATCGTGAAGTAGCTACCGAGCCCGACAATGAGCACGATCAGTACTTTCCCTGAGAGGAAGTCGTTGATGACTTCGAGCATGGAGTTTTCCTCGCTGTTTTTTTGTGTAGGCAAATGCTGGTCGGTCCGACACATCGCATTACACCCGATTGCGCACGGCACAATAGGTGAGGCGAAGGTTGGTCCTGTTCCATTTCGCAGGTTGTTATTAGTTCGGGTTTCGCATGGGGTTGGGCCTCGTTACTGACGACCGCTCACGCGAAGAGGGGCGGCACTATACCTATCAGTGCGGCGTCCGTCTGCACAGTTGTGGTGCAAGCGCCGAAACGAAGCCTTGAAACACCCGACTTTATGGCGTCGGGCTCTTGTGGGAGCGAGCTTGCTCGCGATGCCGGCACCGCGGTTTTTCAGGAAAGCCGCGTCATCGTTCATCGCGAGCAAGCTCGTTCCCACAGGTTCTGCGTTGTTGCAAACAAGTTAAAAAAAAAGGGCCTGGAGAGTAATCTCCAAGCCCTCAAAAGGTGAGAGGTGTCTAGTCCCTCATCCTGGTGAGCGGTGCTATGCCTTGAGAGCCGGCGTTGGTCAGGCTTTCAGAGGCACCAAACGCGGAGCAATCATGTTTTCCGGGCGCAGGATGTCGTCGAGCATGGCTTCGTCGAGCAAGCCTTCTTCGCGCACCAGTTCCAGCACGCCGCGGCCGCTTTCCAGCGCGATGCGAGCGATGCGGGTGGCGTTCTCATAGCCGATGTACGGGTTCAGAGCGGTGACCAGACCGATCGAGTGTTCGACCAGTTCGCGGCAGCGGGCTTCGTTGGCAGTGATGCCGACGATGCAATGCTCGCGCAGCATGTCCATGGCGCGTTGCAGCAGGCGGATCGAGTCGAAGATCTTGAAGGCGATCAGCGGCTCCATCACGTTGAGCTGCAGCTGGCCGCCTTCGGCCGCGATGGTCAGCGCCAGGTCGTTACCGATGATCTGGAACGCCACCTGGTTGACCGCTTCAGGAATAACCGGGTTGACCTTGCCAGGCATGATCGAGCTGCCTGGCTGACGCGCTGGCAGGTTGATTTCGTTGATGCCGGTACGTGGGCCGCTGGACAGCAGGCGCAGGTCGTTGCAGATCTTCGACAGCTTGACCGCGGTGCGCTTGAGCATGCCAGAGAACAGCACGAAGGCGCCCATGTCGGAGGTGGCTTCGATCAGGTCGGCAGCCGGTACCAGCGGTTGACCGCTGATCAGGGCCAGGCGCTGAACAGCCAGGTGCTGGTAACGCGGGTCGGCGTTGATGCCGGTGCCGATCGCGGTGCCGCCCAGGTTCACTTCAGTCAGCAGCTCAGGCGCCAGTGTTTTCAGGCGCGCCAGGTCTTCGCTCAGGGTAGTGGCGAAGGCGCGGAATTCCTGGCCCAGGGTCATCGGCACGGCGTCTTGCAGTTGGGTACGACCCATCTTCAGGACGTGGCTGAATTCTTCACCTTTGGCGGCGAACGACTGGATCAGACTGTCGAGGCTGGCCAGCAGCGCGTCGTGACCCAACAGCAGACCCAGGCGGATGGCCGTCGGGTAGGCGTCGTTGGTCGACTGCGCCATGTTCACGTCGTTGTTCGGGTGCAGGTACTGGTATTCGCCCTTCTGGTGACCCATGGCCTCCAGCGCGATGTTGGCGATGACTTCGTTGGCATTCATGTTGGTCGAAGTGCCAGCGCCGCCTTGAATCATGTCCACCACGAACTCTTCGTGGAAATCGCCGCGGATCAGACGGGCACAGGCTTCGCTGATGGCAGCGTGCTTGGCTTCGCTGAGGTGACCCAGCTCACGGTTGGCGTCGGCAGCGGCCTGTTTGACCATGGCCAGGCCCACAACCAGCTTCGGGTAATGCGAAATCGGAACGCCGGAGAGACGGAAGTTGTTCACCGCTCGCAGGGTCTGGATGCCGTAATACGCTTGAGCCGGTACGTCGAGTACGCCAAGCAGGTCTTTTTCGGTGCGGAAAGATGCAGCGGAGGACATGATAGAAATCATCTCGATATGGACCCGGTCTGTGCCGGAACGCTGCCAATGCTAGGCTTGGGGGCAATTTACGGCCAATGCTGTTAAGCACTAGCCTATGCATAAACGGCATAATGTCGATGTGACGCCGCTTGGGCGTCGAACGTGCGACCTAAAATGGTGCGTGTCCGGGAGGGCGTGATGAATCTGGAAAGCAAATGGCTTGAGGACTTTAGTGCTCTGGCCGCCACCCGCAGTTTCTCCCAGGCTGCCGAGCGACGTTTCGTCACCCAGCCAGCGTTCAGTCGGCGGATCCGCAGTCTTGAGGCGGCACTGGGTCTGACGCTGGTCAACCGCTCGCGCACGCCAATCGAACTGACGGCGGCGGGACAGTTGTTTCTGGTGACCGCGCGTACCGTGGTCGAGCAGCTCGGCGAAGTGTTGCGCCATTTACATCATCTGGAAGGCGGGCAGGGCGAAGTGATACAGGTCGCCGCTGCGCATTCCCTGGCGCTGGGCTTCTTCCCGCGCTGGATCGCGCAACTGCGCAACGAAGGCTTGAACATCGCCACGCGGCTGGTTGCGACCAACGTCGGCGACGCCGTGCATGCCCTGCGCGAAGGTGGTTGTGACCTGATGCTGGCGTTCTATGATCCCGATGCGGCCATGCAAATGGATCCGGAAATCTTTCCCTCGCTGCACCTGGGTCACACTGAAATGCTCCCGGTCTGCGCCGCCGATGCCGACGGCAAACCGCTGTTTGACCTGGAAGGCGAAGCCAGCGTGCCGTTGCTGGCTTACAGCGCCGGTGCCTTCCTCGGTCGTTCGGTGAACATGCTCCTGCGTCAGCGCGCCCTGCGTTTCACCACCATCTATGAAACTGCCATGGCCGACAGCCTCAAAAGCATGGCGCTGGAAGGCCTGGGCATCGCTTGGGTACCGCAGCTCAGCGCGCGCGCCGAACTGGCGCGAGGTGAGCTGGTGGTCTGCGGTGGCCCGCAATGGCATGTGCCGCTGGAGATCCGCCTGTATCGTTGCGCCCTGGTGCGCAAGGCCAACGTCCGTTTGTTGTGGCGCAAGCTGGAAGGTGGTGCGGCGCAAGGCACAACAGGATCCTGAAGCCAACGAAGATCCAATGTGGGAGCGGGCTTGCTCGCGAAGACGGCGGCACATCCAGCATTAATGTGACTGACAGTCCGCTTTCGCGAGCAAGCCCGCTCCCACACTGGATTTGTGGTGTATTGCCCTGACCTTCGAGTCAATAAAATCACCACTTTGCGCCATATGACAGATGGTCGAACCGGGGTCTGTTTATCTGTCTCTTTACGGTATACTGCGCGGCCTTCGGCCGGTTTAACCGGCCTTGATTCGTATAACAAGCCACGCCGGTTTTCCCGCGTGGCTTGTTGTTTTTTGACGCGCCTGCGGGCGCCCAGAGAGAAGAGGCACGACGATGAGTGCACTGGTTGGCGTGATCATGGGCTCCAAGTCCGATTGGTCCACCCTTAGCCACACCGCCGATATGCTGGAAAAGCTCGGCATCCCTTACGAGGTGAAAGTGGTCTCTGCCCACCGTACCCCGGACCTGCTGTTCCAGTACGCCGAAGAGGCCGAAGCGCGTGGCATCGAGGTGATCATCGCCGGCGCCGGTGGCGCTGCCCACTTGCCGGGTATGTGTGCGGCCAAGACGCACCTGCCGGTACTGGGCGTGCCGGTGCAGTCGTCGATGCTCTCGGGCGTCGACTCGCTGCTGTCCATCGTGCAGATGCCGGCGGGCATTCCGGTCGCCACGCTGGCCATCGGCAAGGCCGGGGCGATCAATGCCGCGCTGTTGTCCGCGAGCATCCTTGGTGCCAAGCACCCGCAATTTCACACTGTGCTGAAGAAATTCCGCGCTGAGCAGACAGACAGCGTTCTGGAAAATCCAGACCCACGCGTCGCCTGAGGTTTTTGACGATGAAGATCGGTGTAATCGGTGGCGGCCAGTTGGGTCGCATGCTGGCTCTGGCGGGTACACCGCTGGGGATGAACTTCGCTTTCCTTGATCCGGCACCGGATGCTTGCGCAGCGGCGCTGGGCGAACACCTGCGGGCCGATTACGGCGATCAGGATCACTTGCGCCAGTTGGCCGATGAAGTGGATCTGGTGACTTTCGAATTCGAGAGCGTCCCGGCTGAAACCGTGGCCTTCCTGTCGCAGTTCGTGCCGGTCTACCCGAGCGCCGAAGCCCTGCGCATCGCCCGGGATCGCTGGTTCGAAAAGAGCATGTTCAAGGACCTCGAGATTCCGACTCCGGCGTTCGCCGACATCCAGTCGCAAGCCGATCTGGACGCAGCCGTGGCCAGCATTGGTCTGCCGGCAGTCCTGAAGACCCGTACTCTAGGTTATGACGGCAAGGGTCAGAAGGTTCTGCGCAGCGCCGCCGACGTGGCGGGCACTTTCGCCGAGTTGGGCAGTGTTGCCTGCCTGCTGGAAGGTTTCGTAGCGTTCACTGGCGAAGTCTCGCTGATCGCTGTGCGTGCCCGCGATGGCGAAACGAAGTTTTACCCGTTGGTACACAACACCCACGACAACGGCATTCTGCGTCTGTCCGTGGTCAGCACCAACCATCCGCTGCAGGCCCTGGCCGAAGACTACTCGAGCCGCGTGCTCAAGCAGCTGGATTACGTTGGCGTGATGGCGTTCGAGTTCTTTGAAGTCGACGGCGGCCTCAAGGCCAACGAAATCGCCCCGCGGGTCCACAACTCCGGGCACTGGACCACCGAAGGCGCCGAGTGCAGCCAGTTCGAAAACCACCTGCGGGCGGTGGCCGGTCTGCCGCTGGGGTCGACCGCCAAGGTCGGCGAAAGCGCAATGCTCAACTTTATCGGTGAAGTACCGGCCGTGGAGAAGGTCATCGCCATTGCCGATTGCCATTTGCACCATTATGGCAAGGCGTTCAAGGTCGGCCGAAAGGTCGGTCACGCCAGCCTGCGCTGCGCTGACAAGGCCACCCTTGAGCGGCAGATTCTCAAGGTCGAAGCGCTGATCGCCGAGTAAGAAATCCCTTGGGTTGGTGGGAACCTTCGGTCACCGCCGTTCTCTGATGGCAGGATGCCAAAGCGCTGACTAGGCTTCGGCATAACCATTTCATACAGAGGAAATGCCATGCATATTATTGGAACCATCTTTGTCGGCTTGATCGTTGGTCTGCTGGCACGCTTCCTGAAACCGGGCGATGACAGCATGGGCTGGATCATGACCATCCTGCTCGGTATCGGCGGTTCGCTGGCGGCGACCTATGGTGGCCAGGCATTAGGCATCTATCATGCGGGTCAGGGGGCGGGCTTCATCGGCGCACTGATTGGCGCAATCGTCCTTCTGGTGATCTACGGCCTGGTCAAAAAGAGCTGATTAAAGCGACAAAACCCTCTCTGCGCGGAACGCGGAGAGTGGTGCCCGTCTCGAAATGACTGTTCACCTTTGACCGCGTCCAGCTCTTCGCCATAGCAGGCTATGACTCGTCGCCGCGCCTTGCCTGAAAACGCTATTCACTTGTCAAAAGTTGAACGCAGTTACGAAATAGGGCACTAGAATGCTCGGCGTTCCACTGTTCTTCCTTTTCCGAGCAAACCCATGCGCCGTCTTCTGTTGACTCTTCTTCTGCTGGGCAGTGGCCTGGCCCATGCCGGCGAACTGCCGGAAACCGACTGGCTCGAACTGATGCCAAAGTCGGACCAGAAAGCCCTCGAACAAATGCCGGAAATTGACCATAACTCGCCCGAAGCCAATGGGACATTCACCGACAAGGGTGGCTTGAAACAGAGTAAAGGCCTGCCTGCGGTGATGTATTCGACCAAAACCGTGGCGGCGATGAACGACAAGGACATCCGTATCGGTGGTTACCCGGTGCCGCTGGAAACGGATGCCAAAGGTCGCAGCACGCTGTTCTTCCTGGTGCCATACCCAGGCGCCTGCATCCACGTACCGCCGCCGCCTCCCAATCAACTGGTGCTGGTGCGTTATCCGAAGGGTTTGAAGCTCGATGATATCTATACGCCGCTGTGGGTAACCGGCACGCTGAAAGTCGAGAAGGTCAACAATGACCTGGCTGATGCGGCGTATGCGCTGGATGCGGCGAAGGTTAGGGTGGTGAAAGAGTCGGATCTATAACAGCGCCAGACATTTGGGCACCGATTTAATGTGGGAAGGGTCGGGCGACGCTTCCCACATTGGTTTCGTGGTGTTAAAGGGGCTTGCTGGCAACACTCACACCCAGCGTATGACTCGCCCCCGGCGCCAGGGTTATCACATCATCCATCACATTCGCCGTTTCGATGCACAGCATGCGCTGCCAGCCATCGTCGGCCATGTCGCTGAATTGTTTGGCGCGTTCGATCCACGGATTCCAGATCACCGCCGAGCGCGAGCCGCGGCTGGTCAGTTGAATGCGCCGCTCCCAACTCGGGTCAACAATGTTCAGCTGTTCAGGCGTATCCAGGTAGATGCGGTCAGTTTCACCGGCAAAGAGCAAATCACCGGCCTGAATACAGGTTTTCCAGTCGTCCAGGGTTTCGATATAGCTCACCCCGTCCAGTCCTTCGACGTGCACGTTGCGCACATCGCTGACTGCAAAGTAGCTGTGCAGCGCCTGGCTGATACTCACGCTTTCAGTACCCTGGTTGTGGCTGGTGAGGCTGATGTGCAGTTGCTCATCCAGACGAATGCTCAGCTTCAAATCAACCTTGTGCGGCCAGCCAGGCAAGCCGCCTTCGGGCTGAGGCAGAACGAATTCAACCTTCAGGTTTTCACCTTCAGCTTCAATCCCGTCCAACTCCCAGTCCATCGCCCTTACCAAACCGTGGGCGGTGGCGGGTTCAGTGCTCTGGCGCATGTCCTGAACGCTTTGCGGGTTGCGCGCCAGATTACCGAACCACGGCCAGCACACCGGAACGCCGGCACGAATGCTCTTGCCGGTTTTGAACGCGGCCTCATCGTTGAGCCAGATCAGCGGTGGTTGCCCCGCCAACTGATAGCTGAGGATGTGCGCACCTTGTTGGGCCACCAGCAATTCGGCCTGACCGTGGCGGATGCGCCAGCAGTTCAGTTCATCCAGTTTCACAGCTTCAACGTTGGGCGTAGGCATGCTGCAGATCTCACTTGGAAACAATGACTGCAATGGACCCGCAACGGGTCCATGAGTTTAACGCCGTGGAGGCACCGAACGGGTCCGGCCGCTGCCATCGATGGCGACGAAGACAAACACCGCTTCGGTCACTTTACGCCATTCGCTGGACAGTGGATCGTCGCTCCAGACCTCGACCATCATCTGGATCGAGCTGCGGCCGATTTCCAGCGCCTGGGTATAGAAGGACAGTTGCGCTCCGACCGCAACCGGCACCAGAAACGCCATGCGATCAATCGCTACCGTTGCCACGCGTCCGCCCGCGACTTTACTGGCCATCGCCGTGCCGGCCAGGTCCATTTGCGCGACCAGCCAACCACCGAAAATATCGCCAAAACCGTTGGTTTCGCGAGGAAGCGCGGTGATTTGCAGGGCCAGATCGCCTTGCGGAATAGGATCTTCTTGTTCGAGCTCTATCATGCCGGGGGTGCCTCTGACCCGTGACTCTACAGTGTGCTGCGGGTGAATAGCCGTCTCGGGAAAAACGATTCAGCCCGAACATACTACGTTCGTCACGTTTTTCGTAAGGCGTACTAAAGGGAAACTCTGCGAAACCGGCTGGTTGGTGCCCAACGGCGCTTTCGCACAGCAACCCTCTGCGTGCGGGTGTTTACCCGTAGATTGCGAGTATATCGATCGGTAGACCTCGCGACGACCGTCCGGTTCTCATTTTGACCGTCAATTGCGCTCATCTATGTGCTTTTTCGAACAATTTGCTATCGTGCCAAACCTGCCAGGCCCCAACCAGCGCTGTTGCGGCTTCCAGACCCGACTATAAGAGAAGCCCTTGCCATGACCAGTGTGCCCTCGAGCATTGCGCAGCCAGCACAAGCCGCACGTCCGTTGACCCGCAATGACTACAAGACTTTGTCGCTCTCTGCCTTGGGTGGGGCACTGGAGTTTTACGACTTCATTATCTTCGTGTTCTTCGCCACGGTGGTCGGCAAGCTGTTCTTCCCGGCGGACATGCCGGAGTGGCTACGCCTGATGCAGACCTTCGGGATTTTCGCGGCTGGTTATCTGGCCCGGCCGTTAGGCGGTATCGTCATGGCACACTTCGGTGACCTGCTGGGGCGCAAGAAGATGTTCACCCTGAGCATTTTCATGATGGCCGTGCCGACGCTGATCATGGGCATGTTGCCGACTTACGCGCAGATCGGTATGTGGGCGCCGATTCTCTTGCTGCTGATGCGAGTTATCCAGGGCGCGGCCATCGGCGGTGAAGTGCCAGGCGCCTGGGTGTTTGTGTCCGAGCACGTACCGCAGCGGCACATCGGTTACGCCTGCGGGACGCTGACTTGTGGCCTGACCGCCGGGATCCTGCTCGGCTCATTGGTCGCCACGGCGATCAACAGCATTTACAGCCCGACCGAAGTCTCCGATTACGCCTGGCGTATCCCGTTCCTGCTGGGTGGGGTGTTCGGGCTGTTTTCGGTGTACCTGCGTCGCTGGCTACACGAAACCCCGGTGTTCGCCGAACTGCAACTGCGCAAAGCCCTGGCCGAAGAAGTGCCGTTGCGCGCCGTGCTGCGCGATCATCGCGGGGCGATTGTGATTTCGATGCTGCTGACCTGGTTGCTCTCTGCGGGGGTCATTGTGGTCATTCTGATGACTCCGACCGTACTGCAGACGGTCTACCACTTCTCGGCGACCACCGCGTTGCAGGCCAACAGCCTGGCAATCGTGTTTCTGAGCCTGGGTTGTGTCGCTTCCGGCGCACTGGCTGACCGTTTCGGCGCGGGCAGGGTGTTCGTGTTTGGAAGCGCGGCGCTGTTGCTGACGTCGTGGACCTTCTATCACAGCCTGTTCAACCACCCTGACTGGCTGTTCCCGCTGTACTCGCTGACCGGTTTGTTCGTCGGCACCATCGGCGCGGTGCCATTCGTGATGGTCAACGCGTTTCCGGCCGTAGTGCGCTTCAGCGGTTTGTCATTCTCCTACAACCTGGCCTACGCCATTTTCGGCGGTCTGACCCCGATGATCGTCACCCTGCTACTCAAGGAAAGCCCGATGGGTCCTGCCTATTATGTTGCAGTAATTTGCAGCATGGGCCTGTTGGTGGGCCTGTATCTGTGGCGTAAAGCTCGCTAAACCCCGCATCACCTCTGCGTTTGCTTTACCTTCTCCCTCAAGGTCCAGCCTTCTGATCGAATGCCGGACCTTCATCTAATTGTCATATTCCAGTCATAGAGTGTTCACACGGCCTACAGATACTTGGCCCCGATCCAATTCACCCTATCTGCTAGGAGTAAGGCATGAAACTGAAGCGTTTGATGGCGGCAATGACTTTTGTCGCTGCTGGCGTTGCGACTGCTAATGCGGTTGCCGCTGTTGACCCTGCTATCCCGAGCTACACCAAGACCACTGGTGTGTCGGGCAACCTGTCCAGCGTCGGTTCCGATACCTTGGCGAACCTGATGACCCTGTGGGCCGAGAACTACAAAAAAGAATACCCGAACGTAAACATCCAGATTCAGGCCGCTGGCTCCGCCACTGCGCCACCTGCGCTGACTGAAGGCACCTCGAACCTGGGCCCGATGAGCCGCAAGATGAAAGACACCGAACTGGCTGCCTTCGAGCAGAAGTACGGTTACAAGCCGACCGCAATCCCGGTCGCTGTGGATGCCCTGGCCGTATTCGTGCACAAGGACAACCCGATCAAGCACCTGACCATGGAACAAGTCGACGCAATCTTCTCCTCGACTCGTCTGTGCGGCGCCAAAACCGAAGTGAAAACCTGGGGTGACCTGGGCGTGACCGGCGACCTGGCCAACAAGCCAGTCCAGCTGTTCGGTCGTAACTCGGTATCTGGCACCTATGGCTACTTCAAAGAAGAAGCCCTGTGCAAAGGCGACTACAAGCCAAACGTCAACGAACAACCAGGTTCGGCTTCGGTCGTACAATCGATCAGCAGCTCGCTGAACGGTATCGGTTACTCGGGCATCGGCTACAAAACCGCTAGCGTGAAGACCGTGGCTCTGGCCAAAAAAGGCAGCACTGACTTCATCGAAGACAGCGAAGAAAACGCCCTGAACGGCAAATACCCGCTGTCGCGTTTCCTCTACGTTTACGTCAACAAAGCCCCGAACAAGCCTCTGGCCCCGCTGGAAGCCGAGTTCGTGAAGCTGGTTCTGTCCAAACAGGGCCAGGAAGTGGTTGTGAAAGACGGCTACATCCCTCTGCCAGCCAAGGTTGCTGCAAAAGCACTGGCTGACCTGGGCCTGCAAGAAGGCGGCGGTGAAGTCGTAAAAAAGTAACACCTTAGGTCCGGGGGCTTAACCCGGGCCTGTAGGAGCGATGCTGGCTCGCGCTGGCATCACCGCGGTGATCCAGTCAGATCGAGTCGACTGAATCGCGGGCAAGCCTCGCTCCTACGCCCCCAATTTTTCCGGTCCGCTGCCAGCTCTGCTATGCGGCGGATTTGTCGCGTCACTGCATTGTCATCTTTTTGTCATACAGGACCGCTAGGGTGTGCGCATGAATGATCTGGCCAATTCCACCATGACTACCAATCCCCCCAAGCGAATTGACTTCAATACGCCTGAGCTGCAACGCAAGCGCCGTATCCGCGCGCTCAAAGACCGCCTGACCCAATGGTATGTGCTGATAGGCGGTCTGGCCGTCCTCGGCGCAATCACCTTGATCTTCTTCTTCCTCGGTTACGTCGTAATGCCGCTGTTCCAGGGCGCTGACTTGACCGCCAAGGACGCCATCACCCCTGCCTGGATACAAGACGCCGGCAAGCCGTTGATGATCTCTCTTGAAGAGCAGAACCAGGTCGCTATGCGGGTTTCCGACAAAGGTCAGGCGTTGTTCTTCGACATCGACAGTGGTGCTGAATTGAGCCGCGTGAACCTGCCGATTCCGGCCGGCGTCAGCGTGACGTCCATTGGTGAAGACCAGCCGGGGCATCCGTTGGTGGTAGTTGGCTTGTCAAACGGCCAGGCCCTGGTGTTCCGCCACACTTACAAAGTCAGCTACCCGGATGGCAAGAAGACCATTTCGCCAGCCATCGAATACCCGTACGGTGAAACGCCGATCGCGCTGAACGAGCAGGGCGGCGCCCTTGAGCGCGTCAGCCTCAACGCCACCGAATCGGCGCTGGTGGTTGCCGGCTCTACCGGTCCGCAGCTGCATGTGCTGTCGCTGACCCGCGAAGAAAACATGATGACCGGTGAAGTCACCAGTAATCAGACCCGCATCGAACTGCCGCAAATGACCGAGACGGTCAAAGCGATCTACATCGATCCGCGCCAGCAATGGCTGTACGTGGTCAACGGTCGTGCCCAAGCCGACGTGTTCAGCCTGCGCGACAAGAGCCTCAACGGTCGCTACAAGCTGCTCGAAGACGGCAATGCCGAAGTGACTGCCAGTACCCAACTGGTGGGCGGTATCTCGTTGATCATCGGTGACTCCAAAGGCGGCCTGGCCCAGTGGTTCATGGCCCGCGACACGGATGGCGAGCTGCGTCTGAAGCAGATTCGGACCTTCCAGATGAGCACCACGCCGATCGTTGAAATCACCGCTGAAGAACGTCGCAAAGGTTTCATCGCCCTGGACGCCTCGGGCAAGCTCGGTGTGTTCCATAGCACCGCCCACCGCACCTTGCTGGTTGAACCAGTGGTCGACGGCGCCGGTATTTTCGGTCTGTCGCCACGAGCCAACCGCGTTATCGTCGAGGCGGGTGGCAAGCTGCAACCGCTGCTGCTCGACAACCCGCACCCGGAGGTTTCCTGGAGCGCGCTGTGGGGCAAGGTCTGGTACGAAAACTACGACGAGCCTAAGTATGTCTGGCAGTCGACCGCCGCCAACACTGACTTCGAACCCAAGCTGAGCCTCTCGCCGCTGACCTTCGGTACGCTGAAAGCTGCGTTCTACGCCATGCTGCTGGCCGCACCGCTGGCCGTCGCCGCCGCGATCTATACCGCGTATTTCATGGCTCCGGGCATGCGCCGCAAGGTCAAACCGGTGATCGAGCTGATGGAAGCGATGCCGACGGTGATCCTCGGTTTCTTCGCCGGTCTGTTCCTGGCACCGTATGTCGAAGGTCATTTGCCGGGCATCTTCAGCCTGCTGATGCTGCTGCCGATTGGCATCCTGGTGGCCGGGTTCGCCTGGAGCCGCCTGCCTGAGTCGCTGCGCCTGCGGGTTCCGGACGGCTGGGAAAGCGCAATCCTGATTCCGGTGATTCTGTTCGTAGGCTGGCTGTCGCTGTACATGAGCCCGTACATGGAAACCTGGTTCTTCGGCGGCGACATGCGCATGTGGATCTCCCACGACCTGGGCATTACCTACGACCAGCGCAACGCCCTGGTAGTCGGTCTGGCCATGGGTTTCGCCGTTATTCCGAACATCTACTCGATTGCCGAAGACGCTGTGTTCAGTGTGCCGCGTGGCCTGACGCTGGGTTCGCTGGCACTGGGTGCTACTCCATGGCAGACCATGACACGGGTGGTGATCCTCACCGCCAGTCCGGGCATCTTCTCGGCGTTGATGATCGGCATGGGCCGTGCGGTGGGTGAAACCATGATCGTGCTGATGGCCACCGGCAACACCCCGGTCATGGAATTGAACCTGTTCGAAGGGCTGCGTACCCTGGCCGCCAACGTCGCGGTGGAAATGCCCGAATCGGAAGTCGGCGGCAGCCACTACCGCGTGCTGTTCCTCTCGGCGCTGGTGCTGCTGTTGTTCACCTTCATCATGAACACCCTCGCCGAGCTGATCCGTCAGCGTCTGCGCAAGAAATACTCGTCGCTTTAAGAAAGGTAGAAGTCTGTGAAACAGAACTCCCTAAAAGGCTGGTTCAAGAGCGGCGCCCCCGGCGTCTGGATCAGCGGTGGTGCGGTGTCCATCGCGGTCATCATGACCCTCGGTCTGCTGGCAGTGATTGCAGTGCGCGGTCTGGGCCATTTCTGGCCGGCGGACCTGATGCACGCCAGTTACAACGTGCCGAACCAGGCCAATCACATCGTCATCGGCGAAGTGGTGCAGAAAGAAGAAGTGCCTCGTGAGCGCCTGAAAAGTGCTGGCCTGCCAGTACCTGATCAAGGCCCGGAGTTCATGACCCGCGAGCTGATCAAGGTCGGCAACCGTGACCTCAATGGCAACGACTTCACCTGGATCGTTGGCGAGTGGCTGACCAGCCAGAGCACGCCTGCTGAACTGATGACCATCGAGCGTCGTGAGTGGGGCAACTTCTACGGCTACCTGGTCAACGTCAAGCAGGACGGCAAGGTCATCGCTGAAGGCGAGGCCGCATGGCCGGAACTGCAAGCCCGTGTCGAGCGCGTCAACAAGCTCGCCGTGCAACTCAAAGCCCTCGAAAAGTCTGATATCGGTGCCATCAACGCCGGCCTCGAACGTTTGCGTCTGCATGCTCGCAAGCTGGAACTGGCCGGCAAGCTCGATGCCGCCGCTCAGGCGGATATGGACGGGGAGCGCGCCGAGCTGAACAACCGCTATCAGGCGGTCGAAGCGCAGCTCAGTGACCTGCACACGCAGTTCAATCGCGACAGCCTCACGGCCCGCGATGCCAACGGTAAAGAAGTGGAAATCGGCATCGGCAAAGTGGTTCACGCCTATCAGCCGAACGCCATGAGCACGCTGACCAAAGTCGGTTTCTACTTCAACAAGGCCTGGGAATTCCTCAGCGACGACCCGCGTGAAGCCAACACCGAAGGCGGGATCTTCCCGGCGATTTTCGGCACCGTGATGATGACCCTGATCATGGCCATGATCGTTACCCCGTTCGGCGTGCTGGCGGCGGTTTACCTGCGTGAATATGCACGTCAGGGCCCGATGACCCGACTGATCCGCATCGCCGTGAACAACCTGGCAGGTGTTCCGGCCATTGTGTACGGCGTGTTCGGTCTGGGCTTCTTTGTCTACGTATTGGGCGGCTCGGTCGACCGTTTGTTCTTCCCTGAAGCGCTACCGGCACCGACCTTCGGTACGCCGGGCCTGCTCTGGGCGTCCCTGACCCTGGCGTTGCTGGCGGTGCCGGTAGTCATCGTCGCCACGGAAGAAGGTCTGGCGCGGATCCCTCGCACAGTGCGTGAAGGTTCGTTGGCGCTCGGTGCGACCAAGGCGGAAACGCTGTGGAAGATCGTTCTGCCGATGGCCAGCCCTGCGATGATGACCGGCATGATCCTCGCCGTGGCCCGCGCCGCTGGTGAAGTGGCGCCGCTGATGCTGGTGGGCGTGGTGAAACTGGCCCCGTCGCTGCCGATGGATGGTAACTACCCGTACCTGCACCTGGACCAGAAGATCATGCACCTGGGCTTCCATATTTATGACGTCGGCTTCCAAAGCCCGAACGTCGAAGCCGCACGGCCGCTGGTGTACGCCACGGCGCTGCTGCTGGTGCTGGTGATCGCCTTGCTCAACCTGTCCGCGGTGGCGATTCGTAACCACCTGCGCGAAAAATACAAAGCTTTGGATAGTTAATCGCCGCCGACCCTGTAGGAGCGAAGCTTGCTCGCGATGGCATCACCGCGGTGAGCCGGTTAAAACTCACCGGCGGCATCGCGGGCAAGTCGGATCGCCGCACCGCTCGCTCCTACAGAACGGCATTACCGCTGGCCCGCCTCGTGAGGCCAGCGGCCAACTGAATCGAATTTGTTAGCGTAGGGAGCATCCCATGCAGCACGAAGCACATAGCCACGGCATCAACATGTCCGCCCTGGGGCGCGACAAGCAAAGCTTGAGTCTGGCGCAAGAAACCGTCGCCATCGAAGTGCCGAGCCTGAGCCTGTATTACGGCGACAAACAAGCACTGTTCGACGTCAGCATGAACATTCCCAAGCAGCGCGTGACCGCCTTCATCGGCCCGTCCGGCTGCGGCAAGTCGACCCTGCTGCGTACCTTCAACCGGATGAACGATCTGGTCGACGGCTGCCGCGTGGAAGGTGAAATCAATCTGTACGGCAACAACATCTACCGCAAGGGTGAAGACGTCGCCGAATTGCGTCGCCGGGTCGGGATGGTGTTCCAGAAGCCTAACCCGTTCCCGAAAACCATCTATGAGAACGTGGTTTACGGCCTGCGCATTCAAGGCATCAACAAAAAGCGTGTGCTCGACGAAGCGGTCGAATGGGCGCTTAAGGGCGCGGCGCTGTGGGAGGAGGTCAAGGACCGCCTGCACGAGTCGGCACTTGGCCTGTCCGGTGGTCAGCAGCAACGTCTGGTGATTGCCCGCACCATCGCCGTGGAGCCGGAAGTCCTGTTGCTCGACGAACCGTGCTCGGCTCTGGACCCTATCTCGACGCTGAAAGTGGAAGAGCTGATCTACGAGCTGAAATCCAAATTCACCATCGTTATCGTCACCCACAACATGCAACAGGCCGCCCGGGTTTCTGACTACACGGCGTTCATGTACATGGGCAAACTGGTGGAGTTCGGCGACACTGACACCCTGTTCACCAATCCGGCGAAGAAGCAGACTGAAGACTACATCACCGGTCGTTACGGCTAGGAAGCAGCAGTCGTTCACTGAACCAACGCTGCGGTCGACCGCACCTTACCGGACGCTCCAAGGACGCCAACCATGATTAGTAAAGACAGCCTCACGCATCACATCTCCCAGCAGTTCAATGCCGAACTCGAGGAGGTGCGCAGCCACCTCCTGGCGATGGGTGGTTTGGTGGAGAAACAGGTCAACGACGCCGTGACCGCGCTGATTGAAGCCGACTCGGGTCTGGCCCAGCAAGTGCGCGAGATCGATGACCAGATCAATCAAATGGAGCGCAACATCGACGAAGAATGCCTGCGCATTCTGGCTCGTCGCCAACCGGCGGCGTCCGACCTGCGTTTGATCATCAGCATCTCCAAATCGGTGATCGACCTGGAGCGCATCGGCGACGAAGCGACCAAGATCGCCCGTCGCGCCATCCAGTTGTGCGAAGAAGGCGAAGCGCCGCGCGGTTACGTCGAAGTCCGGCACATCGGTGACCAGGTGCGCAACATGGTCCGCGATGCACTGGACGCCTTCGCGCGCTTCGACGCCGATCTGGCGCTGTCGGTGGCACAGTACGACAAGGTCATCGACCGCGAATACAAGACCGCGCTGCGTGAGCTGGCGACCTTCATGATGGAAGACCCGCGCTCTATCTCGCGGGTCTTGAGCATCATCTGGGTCCTGCGTTCGCTGGAGCGGATCGGTGACCATGCGCGCAACATCTCGGAACTGGTGATCTACCTGGTGCGCGGCACCGACGTACGTCACCTGGGCCTCAAACGCATGAAAGAAGAAGTTGAAGGCACAAGCGCTGAAAGCGCTAATGTTCCGGGCAAACCTGACGATAAGTAAGATTGCCCAAGAAAAGCGCCCGGCCTTTTGGTCGGGCGTTTTTGTTTGTGGTTTTCGAATTCATAGCACCCGCGAACGAAAAAAGTACCGGCGTGGCTGAAGAGTTTTGGCAAATTGCCATCAGATGAGCGTTATGCTTGCCGGGATTTTTTAAAGGGGTGGTCGATGAGTAAGGTAAGTGTGTTGGTGGTGGATGATGCTTCGTTCATTCGTGATCTGATGAAGAAGTGCCTGCGCAACTACTTCCCCGGCATCAGGATTGAGGATGCTGTCAACGGCAGGAAAGCCCAGGCCTTACTCGCCCGTGAAGCGTTCGATCTGGTCCTGTGCGACTGGGAGATGCCGGAAATGTCCGGCCTCGAACTGCTGACCTGGTGCCGCGAACAGGACAACCTCAAAGCCATGCCGTTCGTCATGGTCACCAGCCGTGGCGACAAAGAGAACGTGGTTCAGGCGATCCAGGCCGGCGTTTCCGGCTACGTCAGCAAACCCTTCACCAACGAGCAGTTGCTGACCAAGGTCAAACAGGCCCTGAACAAGGTCGGTAAACTCGACACCTTGCTTTCCAGCGCCCCCACCAAAATGAACTCGGCGTTCGGCAACGACTCCCTCAGTGCGCTGACCGGCGGTAAGGCTGCAGTGGTTCCGGCGGCTGCTGCCCCGGTCAGCCCGTTCGCCAAACCTGCAGCCGAGGCGCCGGCTCGAGGTCTGCTCAACAGTCCACCGGTCAAGGCGCCAGCAGCTTCCGGCGCCTCGGCTGGCGGTCGTGGTCAAGGCCAATTGCGTCTGCCCAGCGGTACCCAACAGTGTGTGATCAAGGCGCTGAGCATCAAAGAAGCGCTGCTGGTAGTAAAACGCACCGACACCCTGCCGCAAATCCTCGACAGCGCCGTGCTCGACCTTGAGCAGGGCGACAACGCCGAAGTGGCGCGTCTGAACGGCTACCTGCACGCGGTCGTCGCCCACGAGCCGAAACCGGACAGCGACTGGCTGCAACTGACCTTCCGCTTTGTCGACCAGGACGCGCAGAAACTCGACTACATTTCCCGACTGATCGCTCGCGGTACGGCGCAGAAGCATTTTGTGCCGGGTGCATAAGCGTTTTTGGGTCTGATCGATCTCTATTCCGACGCTCAGACCGTCTATCGCGGGCAAGTCGGATTGCCCGCGATATGGCGGCCTTGAATTCAACACAATCCTCCCTGAATCAACGCACAGTTCTGAAACATCTGACGACTTCGCTGGTGCATCACAGCTGATAGGCTGCTTTGCACGCCTTAGTCGACAGATCCTTGCCCATGCTCGCGCGATTGTTGTTTTTCTGTGGTCTTTTCATGGCCACCACATCGGCTGTGGCCATGACGATCTACAAGTCCACCGACGCCAGCGGCGTGGTCTCGTTCAGCGACCGGCCAACGCTGGGCGACAAGCCGTTGGTCTATACCCCAAGGTTCCGCTATTCGCTGGGTGACCCTTCAGGGGCGGTGCAGGCCTATCGTTATCCACTGCCTTGGCGAGGCGGGCCGTTTCGGCTGACTCAGGGGGCCAACGGTCAATACAGTCACTTCGCAGTCAAGAGTCGCTATGCCATGGACATTGCCATGCCCGAAGGCACGCCCATCATCGCGGCCCGTGGCGGGATAGTGGTGAAGACTGAAAATACCCAGACCGGGCGTGGCACCGACCCTTCCGGCAACTTTGTCCGGGTGCTGCACGACGACGGCACCATGGGCGTCTATCTGCACCTCAAGCAAGGCTCGGTGAATGTTCGTGAGGGGCAGCGAGTGGCGGTGGGGAGCGCGTTGGCGTTGTCAGGCAACACCGGCAACAGCAGCGGGCCGCACCTGCATTTTGTGGTGCAGCGCAATACCGGCCTGGGGTTGGTGTCGATCCCGTTTCAGTTGAATCAACCGGTAGGGGCGCTGCCCAACTTTGCGTTGGGCAGGCAATGATTGTTTAAAAGCAGAAAATCGCAGGCGGTCGCCCGCCTTGTGCTTAATCGAGCATCAACACCTTGGCCAATATGATTTTCGGGCCTTTCATCTTTTTGATGATGATCCGCAAACCTTCGACTTCCAGTACTTCTTCCTCTTCCGGCACCCGTTTCAGGGTTTCGTAGACCAGCCCGGCGAGGGTTTCGGCTTCGATGTGGTCCAGGTCGATGCCCAGCAGGCGTTCGACCTTGAACAGCGGCGTATCGCCACGCACCAGCAGTTTGCCCGGCTGGTAGGCGAGGATGCCGCGTTCGGCCTTGCGGTGTTCGTCCTGGATGTCACCGACCAGCACTTCCAGCACGTCTTCCATGGTCAGATAGCCAATGATGTTGCGATCGGCTTCTTCCACCAGCACGAAGTGCGAGCCGCCCTTGCGGAACTGCTCCAGCAAGTGCGACAGCGGCATGTGTCGGGACACGCGCTCCAGCGGGCGGGTCAGTTCGGCGAGGTTGAACGACTCGGGAATGTGGTCCAGCGCGGCCAGTTCCAGCAGCAGATCCTTGATGTGCAGCAGACCGACGAACTCATTGCGCTCGGTGTCGTAGACCGGGTAGCGGCTGAACTTGTGGCGACGGAACTGCGCGAGGATTTCCTTGAGCGGAGCGTTGAACTCGATCGATACCAGGTCCTCACGGGAGTTGGCCCAGTCGACCACCTCCAGCTCGCCCATTTCCACGGCCGAGGCCAGTACTCGCATGCCTTGGTCGCTCGGATCCTGGCCACGGCTGGAGTGCAGGATCAGTTTCAGTTCCTCACGGGTGTAATGGTGGTCGTGATGCGGGCCGGGTTCGCCTTGGCCGGCGATCCGCAGGATGGTATTGGCGCTGGCGTTGAGCAGGTAAATGGCCGGGTACATCACCCAATAGAACAGGTACAGCGGCACCGCGGTCCACAGCGACAGCAACTCGGGCTTGCGAATCGCCCAGGATTTTGGGGCCAGCTCGCCGACCACAATGTGCAGGTAGGAAATGATGAAGAAGGCGGTAAAGAACGACACGCCTTTGACCACTTCAGCGGAATGTACGCCGACGGCGTCGAGTAGTGGTTCGAGAATGTGCGCGAACGCCGGCTCACCGACCCAACCCAGGCCCAGGGAAGCGAGGGTAATACCCAGCTGGCAGGCAGACAGGTAGGCGTCGAGCTGGCTGTGTACGGTGCGCAGGATCTGCCCGCGCCAGCCATTGGTGTGAGCGATGGACTCAACCCGGGTCGAGCGCAGTTTGACCATGGCGAACTCGGCCGCAACGAAGAAGCCGTTGAGCAAAACCAGGATCAGTGCAAAAAGGATCATGCCGAAATCGGCGAAGAGTGAGGCGAGGGTGAAACTAGGGGAAGGGTCCATGGTGGAGTTTTGCGGGTTCCGTATATTCGAAAAGAAAGAGGATTGCCGAGCCTGAAAGGCAGGCCCAAGTCAGCCAATGTAGCGGCTGACAGGGTGATTGCCTAGTGGTCAGTCATTGTGGAGCTAGTCGGTCAGGCTGCCGGCCCTGGATTTCGTGACTTGGGCGGGTACGAAATGGCAGGTGAAGGTGCTGCCATGGCCCAGCACGCTGCTGATCTCCAGCCGCGCGCGGTGGCGCAGCAACACGTGTTTGACGATGGCCAGCCCCAGCCCGGTGCCACCGGTATTGGAGTTGCGGCTGGAGTCGACGCGGTAGAAGCGTTCGGTCAGGCGCGGCAGGTGTTTGCTGTCGATGCCAATGCCGGAGTCCTGCACGCTGAGGTGCGCGCCTTGTTCGTCGCCCCACCAACGAATGCGGATGTTGCCTTCGGCCGGGGTGTATTTCACCGCGTTGAACACCAGATTGGAGAACGCACTGCGCAGCTCGGCTTCGCTGCCCTTGAGCAAAATCGAAGAATCGGCTTCCAGCGTGATGCGTTGATTGCGTTGCCCGGACAATGCCAGAGCATCGTTCTTGATCGATAGCAGCAGGTTGTCCACCGACACTGGCTGATTATCCGACGGGTAGTCGGTGGCTTCCAGCTTGGCCAGCAGCAACAAGTCATTGAGCAAGGTCTGCATGCGTCCACCTTGCTGCTGCATTTGCTGCAGGGCGCGGGTCCAGCGCGGGTTCACTTCTTCGATGTTGTCGAGCAAGGTTTCCAGGTAACCGCAAATCACCGTCAGCGGCGTACGCAGTTCATGGGACACGTTGGCGATGAAGTCTTTGCGCATCTGTTCGAGTTGATGAATGCGGGTGACATCGCGCACCAGCATCAAGTGCTCGTTGTTGCCGTAGCGGGTGATGTACAGCTGGATGCGCAGGCGATCATTGGTCGGCGAGGGGATTTCCAGCGGTTCGGCGTAGTTCTCCTGCTCGAAATATTCCTTGAAGCGCGGGTGGCGTACCAGGTTGGTCACCGGTTGGCCGCTGTCCTGCGGGGTTTTAAGCCCGAGCAGGGTTTCCGCGGCGCGGTTCCACCATTCCAGGTTGCCGTCGCTGTCGAGCATGATCACCGCGTCTTTCAGCGCGGCCGTGGATTCCTGAACCCGGTCGATCACCGCTTGCAGCCGCCCGCGCACCCGCTGGTCGCGGCGTTGCAGGTGATAGATGCTGTCGAACACTTCGCCCCACAGGCCATAGCCGTCGGGCGGGGCGTCGTCGGGTTTGTGCAGGCGCAGCCATTCGTGCAAACGCAACAGCTGCTTGAGCGTCCAGCCCAGATAGGCCCCCAGGCCAATGGCCAGGCTCCAGCCGTAATAACCGCTGATCAAACCGATCAGCAAACAGCCGGTGATCAGAAGCAGCATGTGGCGTATCAGGGTGCCATGCCAGTTTTGGTTCAATTAAACATGCGTCCTTGTCAGCTTGTCCGGCGGGTAAGTGCGGCTCAGCCTTTGGTGGAAAAGCGATAGCCGGTGCCACGTACGGTTTGTACCAGATTCTCATAGGCATCGCCGAGGGCTTTGCGCAGACGACGGATATGCACGTCAACAGTGCGCTCCTCGACATACACATTGCCGCCCCAGACCTGATCGAGCAGTTGCCCGCGGGTATAAGCACGCTCCTGGTGGGTCATGAAGAACTGCAGCAAGCGGTATTCGGTGGGGCCCATCTCGGCGGGTTTGCCGTCGATGGTCACGCGATGGCTGATCGGGTCGAGCAGCAGGCCACCGACTTCGATCGGCGCTTCGCCATCGGTCGGGCCGGCGCGGCGCAGTACGGCCTTCAGACGGGCGACCAGCTCACGAGGGGAAAAGGGTTTGGTGATGTAGTCGTCGGCGCCGACTTCCAGGCCCTGGATCTTGTTGTCCTCTTCGCCCTTGGCGGTGAGCATGATGATCGGGATATCCCCGGTCAGCTCATCGCGCTTGAGGCGCCGGGCCAACTCGATGCCTGAAGTGCCGGGGAGCATCCAGTCGAGCAGAATCAGGTCGGGCTTGCGGTCGACAATGATGGCATGAGCCTGCTGGGAGTTTTCCGCTTCCAGGCAGTCGTAGCCGGCCATTTCCAACGCAACGGCGATCATCTCGCGAATAGGCGCTTCGTCGTCAACAATCAGAATGCTCCTGCCAACCATGCTGAATCCTCTTGTCATTTAACTGTCTTGCGCCGCATTAGATAACGGAATTATTGCAGTCGTGTGACAGTATTTTAGTGCCAGAGCGATCGGCGTGTTCCTGAACTAAGCTCTAAGTCCCACACCTGACAACCACAAAAGGAAGGTTTCTATGTCTCACAGCACTGTTTCCTGGAAAGCCCTGTTGGTGATTGCTGCACTAGTCCTGCCGGGGCTGGCTTTTGCTGCCGATCCGGCGATGACAAAGGGCGGAGTACTCGTTGATCACAAGGGCATGACCTTGTACACCTTTGCCAAGGATGCTGGCGGCAAGTCCATGTGTAATGACAAGTGCGCCGCAAACTGGCCGCCGCTCGCGGCTTCAAGCAGCGACAAGGCCATGGGTGACTGGACGGTGATCAAACGCGATGACGGCAAGATGCAATGGGCCTACTACGGCAAGCCGCTGTACACCTTCGTCATGGACAAGAAGGCTGGTGACATGACTGGTGAAGGGAAAATGGACGGCGCCTGGCACGTTGCCAAACCTGAATAGTTCGGGTTAGTCCTGAGGTCGATCCCCTGCAAGCCCGCTCCTGCAGGAATAACACAGTTCTTGTGGGAGCGAGGCTGTTGCCCGCGAAGCGTCAGCCCAAACACCGCAAATTCTCTGGTCGAGCTCTTTCCATGTGGCGAGAGCTCCCGCCGGCCGGTCCGTGCTCGGGCGCAGTAGTCGCAAAATCTATAGATGCAGTGTGCTGACAAAATGCGATCGCAGGCTTCAGGGCCGCTGCGCTTCGTCGTCAACAATCAGAATGCTCCTGCCAACCATGCTGAATCCTCTTGTCATTTAACTGTCTTGCGCCGCACCAGATAACGGAATTATTGCAGTCGTGCAGCGGTATTTCAGTGCTACGGCGATTAGCGCAATCCTGAACTAAGCTCTAAGTCCGACTCCTGACAACCACAAAAGGAAGGTTTCTATGTCTCACTGCACTGTTTCCTGGAAAGCCCTGTTGGTGACTGCTGCACTAGTCCTGCCGGGGCTGGCACTTGCCGCAGAACCGGGGATGATGAAAAACGGCATGATGGTCGATCAAAAGGGCATGACCTTGTACACATTCGACAAGGACACAGGCGGCAAGTCGATGTGTAACGCTGATTGTGCCAAGAATTGGCCGCCGATGATGGCCCCGGCGGGTGCCAAGGCCGAAGGCAAGTGGACGATCATCAAGCGTGACGATGGCATGATGCAATGGGCTCATGACGGCAAGCCGATGTACACCTATAAAATGGACGCGAAACCGGGAGACGCAATGGGTGACGGCAAAGGTGGTGTCTGGCACATGACCCAGAAGTAGTTGATCTGCGCCACGTGCAAGCCTTGCTCTTACCCGTAGGAGCGAGGCTGCCCGCGAAGGCGTCAGCCCTGACGCCTGTCAGGACTCACATTCAACGTAACCCGTAATCCGCCACGATCCCGACAAATATTGCCAACCCCGCCCAATGGTTATGCAGGAAGGCCTGGAAACATTTCAGTCGGTCCTTGTCTCGGGTGTACCAGAATTCCCAGGCAAAACACGCCGCCGCCGCCGCAAGCCCGAGGTGGAACCAGCCGCCCAGCTCGAAGCGTGCGCCTGCCAGCAGCAAGCAACCCAGCGCGAGCCCTTGCAGGGTGAGGATGATCGCCCGATCCGCATCGCCAAACAGGATCGCCGTGGATTTCACGCCGATCTTCAGGTCGTCGTCACGGTCGGTCATGGCGTAATAAGTGTCGTAACCCACGGTCCACAGCAGGTTGGCGATATACAGCAGCCAGGCGGCGGCCGGCAGGTTGCCGGTTTCGGCGGTGAACGCCATCGGCATTCCCCAGGAAAACGCCGCGCCCAACACCACTTGCGGGTAATAGGTGTAGCGCTTCATGAAGGGGTAACTGGCCGCCAGCGCCAGCCCGCCGAATGACAACCAGATAGTCGTCGAATTGGTGCACAGCACCAGCAAAAAGCTCACGCTCATCAGCACCGCAAAGAACACCAGTGCTTCTTTGGAGCTGATCTTGCCGCTGACCAGCGGACGCTGCTCGGTGCGCTTCACATGGCCATCGACTTTACGGTCGGCCCAGTCATTGATGACGCAGCCGCCAGCGCGGGTCAGCACCACACCAAGAACGAAGATCACGATGTTGCTCAGCGATGGCGAGCCCTTGCCGGCAATCCACAGTGCCCAGAGGGTCGGCCACAGCAACAGGTAAATGCCTATCGGCTTGTCCATGCGGGTCAACTGAATGAAGTCCCAAGCGCGCGGGTTCAGGCGATTCAGCGATTTGAGCAGGCTCAGGTACATCAGCAGTTCTCCGGATGGGCGCTCGCGGCGAGCCAAAGGGTCGGGAGGAATATTTCCGCGACCAGCACGCTCAATGCACCCCGATCAAAACGTGAACGACGCCCCCAAAGCCCGGGAGCCCGAGACTCGACGGGCAGCCACTGGAGTGGGTAGTGGCAGACCTCGATGGCGCGCCGCTGGAACGCCTGATCGCAGAACAACAGCTCGCCCAGCGAACGGCTGCCCAGTTCATCCATATTCAGCCCGCCACCCTGCAAGGCACTGCGCGCCGCCACGCTGCGGGCAAAGACCCACGGCTGGCCATGACCGCGCAAATACACCTCGCGGATCCAGCCCTGACTCTCCGGGGGGAGGTTCAGCGCGGTGCATTCGTCGGCGCGCAGCGTTTGCCAGCCCTCGAACAGTGGCGTGACACTGAAGCCGTTATCCGACAGCCGGGTCAGGCGGCGGGTCAGCGAGCCTTCATCGAACAACCAGTCGAGGGTTTGCGCGTCGGGGAGGGGCGTCAGATGGCTTTGGGGCAGCCAGACAGGGGCAGGGGTGAGGGGCGTAGAGTGCGGCACAGTGAGTCATTATTGGCAGCAAATGAGGCGGCGAGCTTACCATGTTGATAAGCGATTGAGCCTGATCGGGTCCGGCCCGCGCGTCGAACGTGCTTGCATCTATTGATCCCGATCAGTACAAAACGCCCTGAGCCGCACGGCGAGGCATTAGACTGTGCGTGCCAGAAAAAGCCTGGAATCTGAGGAAACAAGTAATGAAGAAGTGGCAATGTGTGGTCTGCGGCCTGATCTACAACGAGGCTGACGGCTGGCCGGATGACGGTATTTTGCCTGGCACTCGCTGGGAAGATGTACCGCAAGACTGGCTGTGCCCGGACTGTGGCGTCGGCAAAATGGATTTCGAGATGATCGAAATCGCTGCTTGATCGCGGCTTTTTTATGAATTGAAGAGGAGAAAGGGATGAACGCACCTGTCGTGATCGTCGGCACCGGGCTGGCTGGCTACAACCTGGCCCGGGAGTTTCGCAAACTCGATGGCGAAACTCCGCTGCTGCTGATTACCGCAGATGATGGTCGCTCCTACTCCAAGCCGATGCTCTCCACCGGCTTTGGCAAAAACAAGGACGCCGACGGCCTGAGCATGGCCGAACCCGGTGCCATGGCCGAGCAACTCAAGGCCGAGATACGCACCCATACCCGCATCAGCGGCATTGATCCGGGCCACAAGCGCCTGTGGATCGGCGAAGAGGCGCTGGTCTATCGCGACCTGATCCTGGCCTGGGGCGCGGAAACCGTGCGGGTGCCCGTGGAAGGCGATGCCCCTGAGGCGATTTTCCCGATCAACGACCTCGAAGATTACGCACGCTTTCGCGCCGCGGCGGCCGGCAAGCGCCGGGTATTGCTGCTCGGCGCCGGCCTGATCGGCTGTGAGTTCGCCAACGACCTGATCCTCGGTGGCTACGAGGTGCAACTGGTGGCGCCGTGCGAACAAGTGATGCCGACTTTGCTGCATCCAGCCGCCGCTGCCGCGGTACAAGCCGGGCTGGAAAGCCTGGGGGCGCGTTTCCACCTTGGGCCGGTGCTCAACCGCTTGCAGCGCACGCTAGGCGGGCTTGAGGCTCACCTCAGCGACGGTGAGGTCATCCCCTGCGATGTCGTTGTTTCAGCCATTGGCCTGCGCCCGCGCATCGATCTGGCGGCGGCCGCTGGCCTGGCCGTCAATCGCGGCATCGTGGTCGACCGTCATCTCAAAACATCCCACGCCAATATCTACGCCCTGGGCGACTGCGCCGAAGTCGACGGGCTGAACCTGCTGTACGTCATGCCGCTGATGAGTTGCGCCCGTGCGCTGGCCCAGACCCTGGCCGGCAACCCGACCGTGGTCAGCTATGGCCCCATGCCGATTACCGTGAAAACACCGGTCTGCCCGTTGGTCGTCTCGCCGCCGCCGCGGGGCTCGGAAGGTGCCTGGACGGTTGAAGGTGAGGGCGTCAATATCAAGGCGCTGTGCCGTGACGCCAGCGGCAAACTGCTGGGCTATGCACTGACCGGCAGCGCCGTGATGGAAAAACTCGCTCTAAACCGGGAGCTTCCAGCGCTGCTGGCATAAATACCGGTCGTTCTGTCGGATTCAACACACTTTTGCCACTACAAAGGTCGCGCGCAGGCTGGCGCCGCCCTTGCCCGCATGCCATTCTCACTGCTGTCTGCCGCAGAGTAGAGCCTGCGGCGCCTTGGGCGCTGTTCCGGAAGAACAGCACGGACATAACAACAAAAAACCGTCAAAGAGGCTTCACTATGCGTAAACCAGATCTCGCAGCCGCCATTGCTGAAAAAGCTGATCTCACCAAAGAACAAGCCAGTCGCGTGCTCAACGCCGTTCTTGAAGAAATCACAGGCGCTCTGCACCGTAAAGACAGCGTCACCCTGGTGGGGTTCGGCACCTTCCTGCAACGCCACCGTGGCGCCCGCACCGGTAAAAACCCGCAAACCGGTGAGCCTGTGAAAATCAAGGCAAGCAACACCGTTGCCTTCAAACCAGGCAAATCGCTGAAAGACAGCGTCAATCCATAACGGATGCGTACTCCCAAAGTAGCGGGAGAGCGGTATTTAAGATGGGCACGCCAATCAGGTTGGGTGCCCATTTTTTGTGGGTGAAAGGTTTGCTGGATATTACGGGTATGGCGGTTGAGTGTGCAGGTATTGAAAATGCCTGCGCATCGTTATCTGATTTGGTTGGTTACGTATTCGACTATTGGCCGATCATATATGAAGTGCCTTTGTTTCAGGGTTTTTCTCATGGGGCTCCGTGAAATATCTTGTGCGCACAAAGTGTTTATTTCTAGGATAAATCCTACATACCTGAGTGTTTGTCCTCTTTACTCTGCGCAACTACTTACCTCGTGATCAATTCTACAAGAAGTTGCTGCGACATTGGATTGGTGGTGGGGTGGGGCGATACCTGAGTGGTTGGGTGTTAAAAGAGCTTGTTGCTTGATGCAGGGTGTTTTCTACAAGTAATAAGGTATTTCTGCTTGTTAAATGCGTTGCTCGTCAACTGTCATCGTTGTGAATGCGATATTTGTCTGCTGAAAGAGCAAAAGACTCAAATTGATCTTCGATATTGTCCCTTTCTCGGCAATTTCGAAATTTGTATTAATTATAATCCTGATGAAGGCCATGGATGTCCTACTCAAGCAAACTGTCCGCCCATTACCTTGAACTTGCCAAGTGCTCTGTTTCCAAAAAAAGCCTGGCGGGCGAGGACATTCGTTTTTCAAACGAATATGAGGCGTTGGAGAGTGAGCTGGGCAAAGCGCAATCCATGCATGGAAGCGGGCAAATTGACTGGCTGAAAATTCTCGAAAACAGCGAAGCTCTGTTACGAACTCAATCCAAGGATCTGCGGATCGCCGCATGGCTGACCTGGGCGTTGTATCAACGTGAGTCCTTTCAGGGCCTGTTAGCCGGCTTCGGTCTGCTGCACCACTTGTGCGACCAGCATTGGGAGCAGATTTACCCGATCAAGCTGCGTACCCGGGCTGCCGCCATCGGTTGGCTGGTACCGCGTCTTGAGCAAATACTGAGCGAAAACGTGCCAATTAAGGAGCAGCTTCCGCTATTTCGCCGCTTGGTCGAGTACCTGGAGGGGCTGGACGTTGCGCTGACGCAACACCTGGGCGATGGCGCACCGTTGTTGCTGCCGATTTGCCGACGACTGGCGACCATGGTCCAGCGCGCCGCCGATAATCAACCAGAACCCGGCGCGGTCGGTGCGGCGGTGGCCCAAGTCAAGCAGGCCGCGACCCAGCTGTTTACCCCCGGTTCTCCCATCGATAACGAAAAAGAAGCCCATAAAGCCCTGCGCGCGCAGCAGGAAAGTGCTCGTCCATTGTGTGCCTGGTGGTTGCGTCAGAAGGCCACCGACCTGCGTGCTCTGCGCCTCAGCCGCACGCTGCTTTGGCTGCCTATCGACAGCGTCCCCGAGCGCAATGCCGAGCAGATCACCGCCTTGCGCGGGTTGCCCGCGGACAAGTTGAAAACCTACCAGGAAGGCTACGCGCAAGGACAGTACGCCGACCTGCTAGTGGAGCTCGAAGCCAGTTTGGCCCGAGCGCCGTTCTGGTTCGACGGCCAGCGCATGGCTTGGGAGTGTTTGCAGGGATTGAACGCCGACTTCGCCATGCGTGAGGTGGAAATTCAACTCTCGCTGTTGCTGCAGCGGTTGCCGGGAGTTGTCGAGCTGCGTTTTCACGACGGCGCGCCCTTCGCCGACCCGGCTACCCGCAGCTGGATCAGCGCCAACGTCATGCCCCATCTGCAAACCACCAGTGCGCCGCGCAAGGTCGAAACCAACACCGGCCAACTCGCCTGGGAAGAGGCGCTGGAAGAGGTCATGCCGATTCTGCACAAGGACGGCCTCAAGGCCGCGGTACAGATTCTCAAGCAAGGACTGCAACGCGCCCATGGTGGCCGCGTAAGGTTTTTCTGGCAGTTCAGTTTGGCCCGGTTGTGTTTCATGGCCAAGAAATACGAGCTGGCCAAGACCCAACTGGAATCCCTAGATCAAGAATTACAGAACTCAGATGTGCAGGCCTGGGAACCTGATCTTGCGCTTGAAGTGCTGCACCTCCTGCATAGCTGTTGTGAGTTGTTACCGCAGAACCACGCAGTGCGAGAACGCAAGGAAGAGATTTATCGCAGGCTGTGCCACCTCGACCTTGAAGTGGTACTCGAATAGGCCCCCGGGCCACAACCGCAAGGAGAAAAGCCATGGCCAAAGAAGGATCGGTAGCCCCTAAGGAACGCATCAACGTCACCTTCAAACCCGCCACCGGCGGAGCTCAGGAAGAGATTGAACTGCCGTTGAAGCTGCTGGCAATCGGTGACTACACCCACCGTGCGGACGAACGCAAGGTTGAGGATCGGAAGCCGATCAGTATCGACAAAATGACCTTCGACGATGTGCTGTCCAAGCAGGCGCTGAGTTTGACGTTGAGTGTGCCAAACCGCCTTCAGGAAGACAGCGACACCGAAGAACTGGCAATCAAGCTGCGGATTAATTCGATGAAGGACTTCAACCCGGCCAGCCTGGTTGAGCAAGTGCCTGAGCTGAAAAAGCTGATGGAACTGCGTGACGCGCTGATGGCCCTCAAAGGCCCGCTGGGCAATGCACCGGCATTTCGCAAAGCCATCGAAGGCGTACTTGCCGAAGACGCATCGCGCGGTCGCGTATTGGGTGAACTAGGTCTGCAAGCTGCCGTAATCCAAGACGCTTGAGTCCCCATCAGCCAAGGAAGCCAACATTATGAGCACACGTGTCGCACAGCAAAAAAACCATGAGAGCGTAGAACACAGCATTCTCGACAGCATCATTGCCGAGACCAGACTGACCAGGAACGACGATGCCTACAACATCGCCAAGCGTGGAGTGTCAGCCTTCATCGAAGAGCTGCTCAAGCCACAGAACAGAGGTGAACCGGTCAAAAAGGCCATGGTTGACCGCATGATTGCCGAGATCGATGCCAAGCTCAGCCGCCAGATGGACGAGATCCTTCACCACGAAGTGTTCCAGTCGCTGGAATCCGCGTGGCGTGGCCTGCAGTTGCTGGTCGAGCGCACCAATTTCCGCGAAAACATCAAGATCGAAATTCTCAATGTCTCCAAGGACGACTTGCTGGACGACTTCGAAGATTCCCCGGAAGTGATGCAGGCAGGCCTCTATAAACACGTTTACACCGCTGAATACGGCCAGTTCGGTGGTGAGCCGGTGGCCGCGATCATCGCCAACTACTTCATGTCACCGAGCTCGCCAGACGTCAAATTGATGCAGTACGTCGCAAATGTTGCCTGCATGTCCCATGCGCCGTTCATCACCGCGGCCGGTCCGAAATTCTTCGGCCTGGAAAGCTTCGCCGGGCTGCCGGACCTCAAGGATCTGAAAGATCATTTCGATGGCCCGCAATTCGCCAAATGGCAGAGCTTCCGTCAGTCCGAAGACTCGCGTTACGTCGGCCTGACCGTGCCGCGTTTCCTGCTACGCAACCCGTACGATCCGGAAGAAAATCCGGTGAAATCCTTCGTCTACAAGGAATCGGTTGCCAACAGTCACGAGCATTACCTATGGGGCAATACCGCCTATGCGTTCGGTACCAAACTGACCGACAGCTTCGCCAAATTTCGCTGGTGCCCGAATATCATTGGCCCGCAGAGCGGTGGCGCGGTTGAAGACCTGCCGTTGCACCACTTCGAAAGCATGGGCGAGATCGAAACCAAGATTCCGACTGAAGTGCTGGTCTCCGACCGTCGTGAATATGAGCTGGCGGAGGAAGGCTTCATCTCCCTGACCATGCGTAAAGGCAGCGACAACGCCGCGTTTTTCTCTGCCAACTCAGTGCAAAAGACCAAGAGCTTCGGTATCAGCGCCGAAGGCAAGACGGCCGAGCTGAACTACAAGCTCAGCACCCAACTGCCGTACATGATGATCGTCAACCGCCTGGCTCACTACTTGAAAGTGTTGCAGCGCGAGCAACTCGGTTCGTGGAAAGAACGTACGGACCTTGAGCTGGAGCTCAACAAGTGGATCCGTCAGTACGTGGCCGACCAGGAAAACCCGAGCGCCGAAGTCCGTGGCCGTCGCCCGCTACGTGCTGCCCAGATCATCGTCAGTGATGTTGACGGCGAGCCTGGCTGGTACCGCGTCAGCCTGAACGTGCGCCCGCATTTCAAATACATGGGAGCTGATTTCACTCTGTCGCTGGTTGGCAAACTGGACAAAGAGTAACCAGGAGCTGAGCTATGGCCGGATATGGCAGCCTTTTCGAACGCCTTGGTGGTGAAACCGACAAACGGGTCGGCTGGAGCCGCGAGGCTTGTGCCATGGCCTCGGTGGCTGCCCATTTGGCGAAAATGCTCAGCACCCGTGCGGGTAGCGTACAGACTCTGGCCGATTACGGACTACCCGATCTCAACGACATGCGCCTGAGCCTGCACGACTCCCTGAGCCAGGCCCGCCAGGCCATCGAACGCTTCATCGAAGCTTATGAGCCGCGCTTGTTCGATGCGCATGTCGTACCCCTGCCGCGCAATAACGATCAACTTCAGCTGTCGTTCAGTATCGAAGGCCAGCTGGAGGTTGATGGTTTAAAGCGTCAGGTCAGTTTCACCGCGCGGCTGGATGGCTGCGGTCAAGTCAGGGTGAGCTAAGGAGACTCCTATGTCCGGAAAAACACCGCTGCACGAGTCACCGACCCAGTCGCTTCCCCGCGTCCTGGTCATGGCACCGGGCCGATTGCGATTTACAGCACCCAGCCACGCAAAAACAGCATGCAAAGGTGACCCCCGTGTCTTTTAACCACTACTACCAAAGCGAACTCACCGCGCTTCGCCAGTTGGGTCGACGTTTCGCTGAGCGTAGTCCGGCATTGGCACCGTTTTTGGGGCAGGCCGGGCGTGATCCGGATGTGGAGCGGTTGCTTGAGGGGTTTGCGTTTCTGACCGGTCGCTTGCGCCAGAAGCTCGATGACGAATTGCCGGAGCTGAGTCATTCGCTGATGCACCTGCTGTGGCCGAACTACATGCGGCCGCTGCCGGCGTTCAGTATTTTGCAGTTCGATGCGCTGAAGCGTTCCGGGCCGGCATTGCTGGTCGAGCGCGATACGCCAGTGGAGAGCGTGCCGATCGATGACGTGCGCTGCCGCTTTCGCACCTGCTATCCGACGGAAGTGTTACCGCTGGATTTGACCACTCTGAAGTACTCGGTGAAGGGCGATGGTTCGCTGTTGAGCTTGCAGCTGGAGATGAGTTGCGATGGGCATATCGGTGAACTGAACCTGAGTCGCCTGCGGCTGCATCTAGCCGGCGAGCGCTATATCAGCCAGATGCTTTATCTGAGCCTGCTGCGCAACCTTGAAGGTATCCAGTTGATCCCTCTGGATGCGGCCAACAAGCCGATTAATGGCGTCAGCGGCGCGCCAATGTTGTTCAGCCTGCCGAGCGATCGGGTGCAGCCGGTCGGCTTTGCCGAAGAGGAAGCCTTGATTCCGTATCCGTTAAATACCTTCCGCGGATATCGCTATTTGCAGGAATATTTCGCCTTTCAGGACAAGTTTCTGTTCGTCGATTTGAACGGCCTCAATCTGCTCAAATCCCTGCCCGAAAATACCCTTAAGCAGATACGCGGCCTGGAGCTTCGCTTTGATATTCGCAAGAGCGGCATTCAGCGACTGCGTCCGACCCTGGACAACGTAAAGCTGTACTGCACGCCTATCGTCAATCTGTTCAAGCACGATGCCTTGCCGATCCGCCTCGATGGCAAGCAGGACGAATACCTGTTGCTGCCGGCCGAGTATGACCTTGGATACTGCGGGGTATTCTCGATCGAAAGTGTTACTGGCTGGCGTCCGGGCGGTACAGGATCTCAGGAGTACGTACCGTTCGAATCCTTCGAGCACGACCCAAGCTTTGATGTGCTGCAGAGCCGTGCGCACTACAGCATTCGTCAACGTTCCTCGTTGTTGCATGACGGTCTCGACACCTACCTCAGTTTCGGTATTCGCCGCACCGATGCCCAGGAAACCTTGTCCATCGAGCTGACCTGCACCAACCAGAACCTGCCGCGCCGACTAAAGCTCGGCGACATCTGCCAGGCCTGCGAAGAGACACCGCAGTTCCTCAGTTTCCGCGACATCACTCCTGCCACGTCGAGCTTCGCGCCGCCGTTGAATCGCGACTTCCTCTGGAAGTTGATCAGCAACATGTCACTCAACTACCTATCGCTGGCCAACGTCGACGCGCTCAAGGTGATCCTCGAGACCTACGACCTGCCACGCTACTACGACCGGCATGCAGAAAAGGTCAGCAAACGCTTGCTGGACGGTCTCAAATCGATCCGTCATCAACACGTTGACAGATTGCACCGTGGGTTGCCGCTGCGCGGATTGCGCACAGAGCTGACTATCGACCCGCAAGGGTACATCGGCGAAGGCGATCTGTTCGTTTTCGCTTCGATTCTTAACGAGTTTTTCGCTCTCTACGCCAGTCTCAATTCGTACCACGAACTGCGGGTAAAAAGCACAGAGGGAGAGGTGTACCAATGGGCGCCACGTATGGGCCTGCAGCCCCTGCTTTAAGCGAGCTGACCCGGGTAATACGCGAGTACTCGCTGTTTCAGGCCGTGCTGCTGGTGGTTGACCGGCTGCGCGTGGCCCACCCGCACTTGAGTGACGAGGAGCTCTACGACCAACTGGAATTCCGGGCTAACCCGAGCCTGGGGTTCCCCGGCAGCGATGTTGATAGCGTGGAGTTTTTCGAGGAGCACGGTGAACTGCGCGCGCGGCTGTGTTTCAACCTGATTGGCCTGGTTGGTTCCGGTTCGCCGCTACCGGCGTTCTACGGTGAACAGGCCTTGGGCAACAACCAGGACGACAACCCGACGCGCACTTTCCTTGATTTGTTTCACCACCGTCTGCAACGGCTGATGCTACCGATCTGGCGTAAGTACCGCTATCGAGCGAGTTTTCGGAGCGGTGCAATCGACCCGTTTTCCGAGCAGCTATTCGCGCTGATCGGTCTGGGTGGTGAAGACATCCGCACAGCCAGGGAGCTGAACTGGAAGCGTCTGCTGCCGTACCTCGGCTTACTCAGTTTACGCGCCCACTCGGCAGCGCTGATTGAGGCGGTACTGCGCTACTACTTCAAGCATGCGGAGCTTGTCATCGAGCAGTGCATCGAGCGCCGTGTGGAAATCCTGGAGGAGCAGCGCAATCGCTTGGGGCGCACCAACAGCAGGCTCGGCGAAGATCTGGTGCTCGGCGAGTGTGTGCGCGATCGCAGTGGCAAGTTCCGCATTCATATCCGTCAGCTCGACTGGCAACGTTTCCACGAATTCCTGCCGATTGGTTTCGGCTACCAGCCGCTGTGCGCATTGGTGCGATTCACCCTGCGTGACCCCTTGGACTACGACATTCGCCTGGTCCTGCGTCAGGAGGAAATCCGCGAGTTGCGTATCGGGGAGCAGAACACCTGTCGCCTCGGGTGGACCAGTTGGCTGGGCGGTGAACACGCAGACGGCGTGGTGATCCTGGGCAGTAAAACTCATTAAGGACGGATGACCATGATCAATGTAGACCTGCAACAACTTATCCAGGTGCTGGACGCCGAAACCCGTCGAGACCTGGAAGGTTCTGCCGAACGCTGTGTGGTTCGCGGCGGCAGCAAAATCCTCGTTGAAGACCTGTTGCTGGGATTGTTGGAGCGTCCGCAAGGTTTGCTGGCTCGGGCCCTGCAAGACGCTGATGTGAATGCTGGCGAGCTGATTGGGGCCCTGCAACCGCAACTCGAACACAGTGCTTCGCGTAACCCGGTGTTTGCTCCTGAACTGGTGCAGTGGTTACAAGATGCGCTGGTAGTGGCCAACCTCGAGTTGGGTCAAAACCAGGTCGAGCAAGCGGCGCTGATTCTCTCGCTGCTGCGCAACCCGATGCGTTATGCCGGTAGCCGTTATCAGCCATTACTGGCCAGGCTCAATATTGAACGTCTGAAGGATTTTGCCCTGTCCGAAAAGGCCGATCCGGCTGGCAAACCCACCATTGCGGGCGAATCGCTCTTGCAACGTTTTACTCACAACCTGACCCAGCAAGCCCGTGACGGCAAGCTTGATCCGGTGTTGTGTCGCGACGGCTCGATCCGCCAGATGATCGACATCCTCGCACGCCGCCGCAAAAACAACCCGATCGTGGTCGGTGAAGCCGGCGTCGGTAAAACCGCAATCGTCGAAGGCCTGGCTTCGCGGATCGCTGCCGATGAAGTTCCGCAGGTGCTCAAGGGCGTCGAGCTACTGTCGCTGGACATGGGCCTGTTGCAAGCTGGAGCCAGCATCAAAGGTGAGTTCGAACGGCGTCTCAAAGGCGTGATCGAAGAAGTCAAAGCGTCGCCCAAACCGATCATTCTGTTTATTGATGAAGCCCACACATTGATTGGTGCTGGCGGCCAAGCCGGTGGTTTGGATGCGGCTAACCTGCTGAAACCAGCGCTTGCTCGTGGTGAGTTGCGTACCATCGCCGCGACGACGTGGGCAGAGTACAAGAAGTACTTTGAGAAAGATCCGGCTTTGGCTCGGCGCTTTCAGCCGGTGCAATTGCACGAGCCCACCGTCTGCGAAGCCGTGACTATTCTTCGTGGCTTGGCCCAGGTCTATGAGAAGAGCCATGGCATCTACTTGCGCGATGATGCGGTGGTTGCCGCCGCTGAATTGTCAGCCCGTTACCTCGCTGGCCGGCAACTGCCGGATAAGGCCGTTGATGTCCTCGACACCGCGTGCGCCCGGGTGCGGATCAGCCTGGCTGCCGCGCCGGAAAGTCTGGAATGCATGCGCGGAGAACTGGCTGAAGGCGGTCGTCGGCGTCAGGCCCTGCGCCGCGATGCCGAGGCCGGTTTGCCGATCGATCAGCAAGAGCTGGACGCTCTGGAAGCTCGCTTGGCCGATGCCGAAGTCGAGCAGCAAGCGTTGGAAAAACGCTGGGGCAAACAGCGCAAGTTGGCTGAGCGTCTGCTGGAACTGCGTCAGCAATTGGTCAAGGCCCGAGAGGTCGAAACCCTCAAGACTGCAGTCGATCAGACGCAAAGCGTCGAAGCCCTGGAAGCCGCACTCAACGAAACCCACCGTACCCTGAGCGCCGCCCAGACAAGTGAGCGTCTGGTGCGTTTCGAGGTTTGCCCGCATCTGGTGGCGGAAGTGATCTGCGCCTGGACCGGTGTGCCGCTGGCGCAATTGGCCCGTGAGCACAATGCGAAGGTCGCAAGCTTCGCTAAGGACTTGCGCACGCGTATTCGTGGTCAGGAGCAAGCGGTCCACGCGCTGGACCGTTCGATGCGCGCCAACGCTGCTGGCTTGAACAAACCGGATGCACCGGCGGGCGTATTCCTGCTGGTCGGTCCTAGTGGAGTCGGCAAGACCGAAACCGCGTTGGCGTTGGCAGACCTGCTGTATGGCGGTGACCGTTTCATCACCACCCTCAACATGTCCGAGTTCCAGGAGAAGCACACCGTCTCACGGCTGATCGGAGCGCCGCCGGGCTACGTCGGCTATGGCGAAGGCGGGATGCTCACTGAAGCGGTGCGACAGAAGCCGTACTCGGTGGTACTGCTCGACGAAGTCGAGAAGGCCGACCCAGATGTACTGAACCTGTTCTATCAGATCTTCGACAAAGGTGTGGCCAACGACGGCGAAGGGCGTGAGATCGACTTTCGCAACACGTTGATACTGATGACCTCGAACCTTGCCAGCGAACGCATCAGCGAGCTCTGCGAGAACGGTACGCGGCCGACGGCCGAAACCCTCGAAGAAGCCATCCGCCCTTTCCTCAGCAAGCATTTCAAACCAGCGTTGCTGGCACGTATGCGGGTGGTCCCTTACTACCCGGTCAGTGGCCCGATCCTGCGTGAGCTGATCGAAATCAAACTGCGACGTTTGGGTGATCGTTTGCAACGGCGCCAATTGAGCTTCAGTCACTGCCAGGCGCTTGTCGAGCATCTGGTTGAGCGCTGCACCCAAAGCGACTGCGGCGCGCGGTTGATCGATCACATGCTGGATCTGCACCTGTTGCCGTTGGTGGCTGACCGGCTCCTTGACGCCATGGCCAATGGTGAAAGCCTTAAGCGCGTACATGCAACGTTCGACGCCAGCGCCGGCGTGACCTGCGAGTTCTCCTGAGGTGGGTGTGATGTTTACTCGAGTAGGGCAGCCGCTGGTCTATGCCGAAGCTTTGGTGGCGCAATTTACCAGCCTTTCCCGTGTGTCCGACTGCGCTACGTTGCTGGGTGACTTTGTGCGGGCAGCGGCCGAACTCAGTGCCTGTGAGTTGAGTCAGTTGTACTTGCTCGATGTGACTCACACTCACCTGTGGCTGAACGCCGAGTGCTTGCAGGGCACTCTGAAGCTACGGGAGGCCGCGAGCCTGCCGGTCGATTACAACGGCGAGCAGTTGCTGCAGTTCGCGTTGTGCCAGAACCGGGTAGTGAGCTTCAGCAACTTGAACGCAAGCCTCCACGAAACCAGTTTCTTGCCGGTGCAGGACGTACCGTGGCAGTCGCTGTTGTGCGTGCCCTTGGTCAACCAGCAGAAGGCTGTTCAAGGGCTGTTGCTCTGTGTCAGCTGCGAGCATGTCGACTTACAAGGTTTTGCTGATTCACTTGGGCAATTGGGCTCGTTCGTTCTGGCGCAGTTGCACCTGCTGCAAGGTTTGCGTCGACCAGCGGGCTATGTTTCGTCGACACCCAACGTTATCACGAATGCCAGTGGTTACGGGTTGATCGGCAGGAGCCCTGCCATGCACCAGACTTTACAGCTGATCAGCAAGGTTTTGCACAACCCCTACACCGTATTGCTACGTGGCGAGACCGGGACTGGCAAAGAAGTGGTTGCTCGCGCCATTCACGATTGTGGACCGCGGCGCTCCCGGGCGTTCATTGTGCAGAACTGCGCGGCGTTTCCGGAAAACCTGTTGGAAAGTGAATTGTTCGGTTACCGCAAAGGAGCCTTTACCGGCGCCGATCGTGACCGCGCCGGGCTGTTCGATGCGGCTAATGGCGGCACCTTGCTGCTGGATGAAATCGGCGACATGCCGATGTCTCTGCAAGCCAAGTTGTTGCGAGTGTTGCAGGAAGGCGAGATTCGTCCGCTGGGCTCCAACGACACCCATAAGTCCGACGTGCGCATTCTCGCTGCGACCCACCGTGATCTGTCGGTGTTGGTGGGCGAGGGTAAGTTTCGAGAGGACCTGTATTACCGCCTGGCGCAGTTTCCCATCGAATTGCCGGCATTGCGTCAGCGCGAGGGTGACATCCCCGATCTGGCCAGGCATTTCGCCGACAAGGCCTGCGCTTTTCTGCAGCGTGACCTGGTGCGCTGGTCCGACGCAGCGCTGGATCGCCTGTGCGCTTATGACTTTCCAGGCAACGTGCGCGAGCTCAAAGGGTTGGTGGAGCGTGCGGTGTTGCTCTGCGAGGACGGGGAATTGCTGGCCGAGCACTTTTCGTTGCGCACCGACGTTGTGCCGCAAGCATTCAGCCTGAATCTGCGTGAACGTCTGGTACAGGTCGAGCGCAGTCTGTTGCTCGATTGCCTGCGCAAGAACGGAGGTAACCAGACCCTGGCGGCCCGTGAACTGGGCTTGCCGCGCCGCACTCTGCTGTATCGCCTCGGACGCCTGAATCTAAACCTTGGCAATTTTGAGGGTTAGCAACGCGTGCTGATTTCAACCCGATTTTTCGCTCTTCGCAGAGTCGCCAACCAGGTCGACGCTGTCAGCATTGTCTTTCCATGGAGCCACCTGATGTCTGTTCGCCACTGGCAAACCGTCCTGCTGATCCTCGTCGTTCTAAGCAGCCTCGGCGGCTGTAACGGCAACTACAAATTCAACGACAACACCTATCGCCCATTGGGTGATCCGCAGACGGTCAATCGCGGTCAGTGAGCGCAAGGAGCATGATCATATGGAACTGGTTTTTGAAATGCTGAACACCCAGCAGTTTGTGCCCACGCAGGCGAGTAGCAAAACCTTCACGCAGGCCGGCGGCGTGATAGGGCGTGGAGAGGATTGCGACTGGATCATTCCAGACCGCAAACGTCACTTGTCCAACCATCATGCGTTGATCAGCTATCGCGACGGAGCTTTCTTCCTGACCGATACCAGCAGCAACGGTATTCAGACCCGTGAAACCGGTGAGCGCCTGCGCAAGGACGAAGCCCGACGTATCGAGCATGGCAGCGTCTACATGCTGGGGGATTTCGAAATCCGCGCGCGGCTGGTCCGCACTCCAGAGATCTACGAGGCTGAAGTCGGCTGCCCGCAGTCTGCGGGGAGCACCATTCCTGACGATGCCTTCCTCGACCTCGACCCGGTGAGTGCGCTCGACCAGCAGGAGCAGGTGTACTTGGAGCTCGATGAGTTCACCGAGCTCAATGCGCCGCGCCAAGAGTCGAAACAGTGCGCCGATTATGCGCGCATCGACATGGAAAGCTTGATCGTGCCCGAGCTGGTCTCGGCGCCGGAAGAGGCAGCGCCTGCGTCAGCATCTAAGACGGTGGAACTGCAGAGCGAAGGTTTCTGGCAACATTTTGGCGCCGCGCTGGGGGTCGATCTTGACTCTCTTGACCACGAGCGCCGCGAAGCCCTGGCGATTAATGCTGCGTGTTTGCTCAAGCAAAGCATTGGTGGTTTGCAGCAGAGTCTGCACACCCGTAGCGAGCTGAAGAATGAACTGCGTCTGGCGTTGACCACCGCTCAGGGCACCAGCAAAAACCCGCTGAAATTTGCCGCGGATGCCAGCGAAGCGCTGGGCGTTCTGCTGCAGCCCAACAAGCCGGGCCAGTTTCCGGCCGAGCAAGCCATCGCCCGGGCCTTCCGCGACCTGCAGGCGCATCAGGTGGCTTTGCTTGCCGCCAGTCGTGCGGCGATACGCGGCGCCCTCGAACACTTCTCGCCGCAACAGCTGACCCTGCGTTTCGAGCGCGACGGCCACCAGCCGCTACTCGCCACTTCGGGCAACCGCTGGAGAGCCTATGGTCGTTACCACCAGGCGTTGTGTCAGGACCATGACTGGTGCGAGCGCCTGTTGGCTCGGGATTTCGCTCAAGCCTACGAAGAACAGATCCGCCTGATCTCCACCCTCCACACTGAACACCAAGGATGATGCGAATGTCTCGCTTCTCGACCGTTTTACTCAAAACACTGACTGCGCTCGTCGCTCTGGTGCTACTGGCCGGTTGCTCGTCGCTTTCGCCGTATTCCAGCATGACCAAGCTGGACCTGAAGCTGACCGCCAGCGACCAGGTCAACCCGGACCTTAACGGCCGACCTTCGCCGATCGTGGTACGACTGATGGAGCTCAAGCATCCGGTGGCTTTTGAGAACGCCGACTTTTTCAGTCTCTACGAACGCGCCAGGGAATCCTTGGCGCCGGATCTGGGAGCCAGCGAAGAGCTTGAGTTGCGCCCCGGGGAAAGTGTCGAGCTCAAGCTCAGCCTCGAGAGTGGTAGCCGTTACGTTGGGGTGTTGGCGGCTTACCGTGACCTGCCTGAAACCAAGTGGCGCTATGTGGTTCAGGTCACCCCGGTGAAACTGACGGAGGCCGAGTTGACTCTCGATCAGGCCGGTATCCACAACAACAATAAAACGTTCGCCAAGGCGGATGACTGATTATGAGTGTGCATAAAGTCATTTGGCAGGAAGGCATGCTGTTGCGCCCACAGCATTTCCAGCACAACGATCGTTACTACGATAACCAGATGAAAACCCGTACCCAATTACTGGGTAGTTACATTTGGGGTTTTCTCGGGCTTGAGATCGACCTGCAGTTCCTCAACATGGGCAAACTGGTGATCAGCCACGCCTGTGGAGTCTTGCCCGACGGAAGCCTGTTCGAATTGGGTGGCAACACCGAGCCACTAGCTCTGGATGTACCGCCGAATACAGGCAATACGCCGATCTATCTAGCCTTGCCACTGGTGACCGGCAACCACATCGAATCCCGTCGCCCGGAGCAGTCCGACGTGCTGGCGCGCTATACCGCCTATGAGGCACAAGTGGCCGACTCCAACGCGGGTGATGACTTCAGCTGCCAGGTCAGCTGTGCACGTCCGGATTTTCGCCTGCTACTCGGCGAGCAGCAGAGTGATCAGGCCTACGTGAAGCTGAAAGTCTGCGAAGTCCTCAACACTACACCAGACGGCGTGATCAGTCTCGACCCGGACTTCGTTCCGACTTTCATTCACACCCATGCTTGCGGTTACCTGCTGTCGTGTCTCAAAGAAGTCATCAGCATGCTTGGCCACCGGGGCGATGCCATTGCTGAGCGGATTCGCGCCAACGGTAAGGTCGGCGGTGCGGAAGTCGGCGACTTCATGATGCTGCAATTGATCAACCGGACCGAACTCGTGCTGCGTCACTACTTGAGCCTGGAACACGTACATCCGGAGGAGTTGTATCGCACGCTGCTGTCGATGCTGGGTGATCTAGCGACGTTCGCCAGCGACAGCAAACGCCCGAATCTGGACAGTCGTTACCTTCATAGCGACCAGGGCGCGAGCTTCCGCAAACTAATGGAGGCGATCCGTCAGGTGCTGTCGATGGTGCTTGAACAGCACGCCACCGAACTGGCGCTGCAAGCCCGTCAATACGGGATTCTGGTGTCGCCGCTGCACGACCACAAACTGCTGGGTTCGGCGTCGTTCGTGCTGGCGGCCAGTGCCAACTGCGATGGTGACGAGTTGCGCCATCGTTTACCGGCGCACCTCAAAGTAGGCCCGGTAGAGCGCATTCGCCAACTGGTTAACCTGCACCTGCCAGGCATCAAGGTCAAACCCTTGCCCGTGGCTCCGCGACAGATTCCGTTTCACTCGAACAAAACCTATTTCATCCTCGAACTCAATTCCGAAGACTTAGTGCAACTGGGAGGCTCCGGTGGCTTCGCCTTTCACGTGTCTGGTGAATTTGCCGAACTTGAATTGAAATTCTGGGCCATCAGGAACTGAACGATATGATCAAGGAAAACGATCACCAGCTCGACGACAAGACAGTCCTTCTCGATCGTCAAGGTCACGACCCTGCTTTAAGCCCTCTCACCGACTTTGCTGTGCCGCCGCGTATCGAACAGCTGGAAGAGCGGATGATTTATGCCGCGCGTCTTCGCCCGGCGGAGGTGTTCAACGTCAGCCTCAACTCGTTGGTCGCGGCGGCTTCCGAGCTGCTGTCGGAAGTAGTGCGGCTCAAGCACAGCAAGTCTGGCGAAGACATGCGAAGACTTCATGAGCGACTGACCAACAGTCTGAAACAGTTTGAGGTTCTGGCGCTGCACAGCGGTGCTGAGAGTAGCCAGGTAATGGCCGCCCGTTACGTCCTCTGCACTGTGGCCGATGAAGCGGTGGTCACGACATCCTGGGGCAACGAAAGCGAGTGGGCGCAGATGAGCCTGCTCAGTAGCTTCCACAACGAAACCTTCGGTGGTGAAAAATTCTTCCAAATGCTCGATCGGCTGTCGAAGAGCCCGGTCAAGCATTTGCCGATACTTGAACTGATGTACCTGTGTCTGTCGCTGGGCTTCGAAGGCAAATACCGGGTGATGACCCGCGGAGTGCTGGAGCTCGAGGGTGTTCGCGACGCCTTGTATCGACAGATTCGCCAGCTGCGCGGTGACGTTTCCCGTGAGCTGTCACCCCATTGGGAAGGTATCAGCGATCAGCGCCGCAGGCTGGTGCGCATCGTGCCGTGGTGGATGGTGGTGCTGTTCACGGTGGGTTGCCTGGCAATGATGTATTCGGGTTTCTCCTGGGTCCTCGGCGAGCAGCGTGAGACCGTTCTGCAACCCTATCTGCAGCTTGATCCGGCCGTGGTTCAACCTCGTTAATACAGGGAAGCGTGATGAGATTTTTCTTCAAAAAAGTCGGCGCGTTTGTGCGCAGGACCTGGGTCTGGACGTTGCTGCTGGTGCTGTTCGTAGCGATGTTGGTCTGGTTCATCGGACCGTTGCTCGCGGTCAATGACTACAAGTTCTGGGAAGGTTCGACCTCCCGTTTACTGACCATCAGTGTGTTATTCCTGATCTGGGGGCTCACTATGGTCTTTGCCAGCTGGCATACCGGTGTGCGCAAGAAACAGGTTGAAGAAAGCGAGGGCGGCCAGGATCGCCTCCGCCGTGAAGAGCTGATCGACGAAGAGCATAAAGAACTGCGCAGCCGCTTCAAGGATGCCTTGCGCACCTTGAAGAGTTCGAGTTTGTATCGCGGTCGCAGTGAACGCTGGCGCGACGATTTACCCTGGTACCTGCTGATCGGACCGCAGGGCAGCGGCAAGACCAGCCTGCTGGACTTTTCGGGGCTGGAGTTTCCGATCAACAAGATCGAACGCAAACTGACCCGCGATACCACCGGGACTATGCATTGCGACTGGTACTTCGCTGATCACGGCGTATTAATCGACACCGCCGGTCGCTACCTGACCCAGCCCGACGCCGACGTTGACGGCGGTGCCTGGACAACCTTGCTGAGTCTGCTGCGCACTCGTCGCCGCAACCGTCCGCTCAATGGCGTGCTGGTGACTATTCCCGTCGGGATGCTACTGGCCAGCAGTGAACAGGACCTTGATATCCTCGCGCGCCAGGTCCGTGCGCGTCTGCAAGATGTTCACCAGAAGCTGCATGTCGATTTACCGATCTATCTGGTCCTGAGCAAAGCCGATGAGTTGTTGGGCTTCGATGAGTTCTTCGATCAGCTGAGCCGCGAAGAAAGTGATCAGGTACTCGGTACCAGTTTCCGCAAAGAGCAGGGCGGGACTGACGTGGCGGTGCTGCGTCAGGAGTTCGAAGAACTGCTGCGGCGCCTCAACAGCCAAGTGATCATGCGTATGCACCAGGAGCGCGACACTCAGCGTCGGGGACGGATACTCGACTTTCCGCATCAGCTAGGGCAGATCGGCGAGCGTCTGTGTCTGTTTGTCGACATGGCGTTTACCGGCAACCGCTATCAACGTGTCAGCCAGTTGCGTGGTTTTTACCTGACCAGCGCCCCATATCTGACTGAAAAGCTTGACCGGGACACTGCGAGTATTGGCGCCAACCTGAGCATGAGCAGTGGTGTGCTGCCAACCTTGCGCAGCGGTCGTGCGCGTTTTATTCACCACTTGTTGAGCCGAGTGATTTTTCCTGAGGCCGATCTGGTTGGGCTAGAAAAGCGTGAGCACAGCCGAATCCATTGGGGGCAGCGTGCGTTATACGTCGGTGCACTGGTTGCGCTAGGCTTATTCGGTTCTCTCTGGGCTGGAGGTTATTCGGCCAACCATGAGCGTCTTGAGCGAATTCGTGATCTGGCACAAGAGTGGACTCAACAGCGTTCGTCGTTGAGTGCACGCGATGATGCGATGGCGGTCCTCAAGCCGCTGGATACGGCCTTTGAGGCGACCAAGGTCTTTGCCTCCAGAGGTGATGTTTCGCTACATGAGCATGTTGGTCTTTATCAGGGTGGACTGGCCGGTCCGGTGCTCAAGAGCTCCTATGAACGAGAGCTGGAAAAACAGCTGCTTCCAAGGGTCGCACAGCTGCTGGAAGGGCAGATCCGCGACAACATGAAAGACCGCGATCGCCTGCTCAATAACTTGCGCGCGTACCTGATGTTGAGCATGACGGAACGTCGTGACCCATCGTGGCTGCAGGAGAGAGTTGCGTCCAATTGGTCGCTGCGTTACCCCGGTAACCCCGCGGTTCAGAGCGGACTGAATGCGCACTTCGAACGTCTGCTCAAACAGCCGTTTATCTATCCGCTCAAAGATGCACTGGTCGCCCAGTCGCGTCAGATATTGCGTAGCGAATCCTTGGCCAACGTGGTCTATCGGGTTCTGCGCGAGCAAGCCCGCAATCTGCCGGAATACCGTCTTAGCCAGCATCTTGGCTCACAAGGTAGCTTGTTTGTCGGCACCGATTACCTGATCCCGGGCTTCTACACTCAGCAGGGTTATCAGCAGTATTTCACCATCCAGGGCGCGAGCCTGGTGACCGATATCCTGCGTGACAACTGGGTGCTGGGCGAGGGCGGCAGCATCAGCGGCATGGATTTGCGGCGCTTGATGGTCGAGCTTGAGCAGCTGTACTTCCGCGACTACGCCAACGCCTGGGGCGAGGCCGTCAGCCAGGTTGGTTTGCAGCCGTTCAGCGATGCTGGCGAAGGCGCTGATCAGCTTGCCGCTCTGACGTCGGCCAATTCGCCGCTGCTGCTACTGTTGGTCGCGGTGCGTGAAAACACACGCTTTGCGACCATCGCCGACAACGTCGATGACATGGCCGAAGTCGCTGATAAGTTCGGTGTGAAGGTTAGTATCCTGGGCAAGGTTGCAGCTGGCGCTGCGGCTCTGGGCAATGCTCGGAGTGCACTGACCAAGAACCTGCCAGACACTGCGAAGCAATCCCTGCAACGTCGTTTCGAGCCGCTGCATCGGTTGCTGGACGACAACAACGGCCCAGCGGCTGACCTGACCCCAACCCTGCAAGCGCTCAACGACCTGCAATTGCAGCTGGCCAGTCTCGGTCGTGCGAGCCAGCCTGAGCAGGCCGCCTTCGAAATGGCCAAGACCCGCATGAGCGGCCAGCGCGATGCACTGAGTAACCTGCGGAACGCCTCGATGCGCTTACCGCGCCCGGTGAGTGTCTGGTTCAACCTGCTAGCCGAGGACACTTGGCGTCTGGTGCTCAACGATTCCTACCAGCACCTCAACCAGCGCTATCAGAGTGAGCTCTATAGCTTTTACGACAAGGCAATCAACAAGCGTTATCCGTTCAACGCCCATAGCACCAGCGATGTTGCCATCAACGACTTTCGCGAATTTTTCAAGGCGCAAGGTGTGGTGGATGGCTTCTTCGAAACCTACATGAGGCCTTTCATCAACGGCAATCCAGGCAACTATCGTTTGCGCAGCATCGATGGCCACAGCCTGCCGATGTCCAGGGGCTACCTCGACCAGATGGCCGCAGCGCAGGTGATCCGCCAGAGTTTCTTCGCACAAAATCCAGCCGAGCCGCAGGTGCAGTTCAAGCTTGAACCGTACACCCTCGACCCGGGCGTGAGCCGCGCTGAATTCCGCTTCGGCAGTCAGTTGATGGAATACCGCCATGGCCCGATTGTGTCGACGTCTTTCTATTGGCCGAGCGATGCAGAAGACGGTCGTGCCAGTCTGGTCCTGGAAAAAATGGCCGGCCGACCGATTGGTATCGAGAAAAACATCGGGCCTTGGTCGTTGTTCCGTCTTTTCGACCTGATGCAGACCGAGTACCTGACCGGCCGCGACGTGATGGTGCTCAAGGCCGATCTGGGTGGCCTGCGCGCCAACTATCTACTGCTGAGCCAACGCACACCGAACCCGTTCGACATGGGCGTGTTGCGCACCTTTCGTATGCCGGCGCAGCTCTGATGGGGGGTGTCAGTACCTGGCGCAGCGCGGCGCGTACCGATCCGGGCAAGGTTCGGGCGCGCAACGAAGATGCCTTCCTGGCCTGTCCGGAGCAGGGGCTTTGGGTGGTCGCCGATGGTATGGGTGGCCATCAGGGAGGCGATATTGCCAGTCAGCTGATTGTCGCCACTCTCGCCGAACTACCTTCGCAAGACGGCTTCGATGAACGGCTCAAGGGTGTGCGCCAGTGCCTGCACTGGCTTAACCGCCGCCTGGGACAGGAACTGACCGTCACCGCCGAGCGGCGCGACTGCATTATGGGTAGCACCGTGGTCGTACTGTTGCTTGAGGGCAATCGTGCAGTCTGCACCTGGGCCGGTGACAGTCGCTGCTACCTGTGGCGCGGGCAGCGGCTCTATCAGCTGTCCAGGGATCATTCACTGCTACAGCAATTGGTCGACGAAAAACAGATGAGTGTCGAGCAAGCCAAAGTCCACCCGTCCGCAAATGCGCTTACCCGAGCGGTCGGCGCCAGCGAACAGTTGACCCTGGATGTGCTCGAGCTCGAGGTCTATCCAGGCGATGCATTTTTGCTGTGCAGCGATGGCTTGTACCAAGGACTGTCCAGCGAAGTGCTGGGCAACGCCTTGAGCCTGCTTTCGCCGCAAGTGGCATTGGAGCGCTTGTTCGACAGCGCCTTGCGAGGCTCGGCTCGGGATAACCTGACCGCTGTGGTAATTCGCAAATGAGTGACCTCATACCGCAGATGGATCGCTTGCTGGCGACCGAAGAGGAACCAGGCAATCTGACTTGTTTCGCCTTCGCCATACCCCGTGAAATGCCGCGTGTCATGGTCCCGACCAAAACCCGCGCAAGCGAGTTGCCGGAGGTGCTCGGGGGGCGTTATCGCATCGAGCGCCTGCTCGGTGCCGGGGGCATGGGCGCAGTCTATCGAGCACGGGATCTGCTGCACGAACAGTATGGCGATCCCGACCCGTACATTGCGCTGAAAATACTCAGCGAAGAATTTGTCGAGTCTCCGGATGCAAGCGCCTTGCTCTATAGCGAGTTCGCCCTGACCCGACGGCTACACCATCCTAATGTACTGCGCCCACACAGCTTCGAAGTGGACGCCGATTTCCAGCGCGCCTTCTTCACCATGGAGCTGATGCGCGGGTTGACCCTGGATAGGTTGCTCTGCGAGCGGCCGACCGGTTTGCCGTGGAGCGAGCTGCGGGATGTCGCCGTACCGCTAATGAACGCCTTGGCCTATGCTCATGACCGCGGTGTGCTGCATGGCGACTTGAAACCGAGCAATGTCATGCTCAGTGAAGAAGGGGTACGGCTGTTCGATTTTGGCCTCGGCCAGGCCGAGGAGAGTGTGTTGCCCGGCTTGCCGCGGCTGAGCCGTAGCCGATTCAACGCCTGGACGCCAAGTTACGCTGCCCCCGAACTGCTTGAAGGTGCACCGTTGTCGGCCAGTGCCGATCTGTACGCGGTGGCCTGTGTAATCTTTGAACTGGCGGGCGGTAAGCACCCGTTCTGCCGTTTGCCATCTACCCACGCCCGTGACGTGCACCTGGAGCGGCAACTGAAAGCGCCCAAACATCTTCCTAAACACTGTTGGCCAGCCCTGCGAACAGCGCTGGCCTTCGATGTGGCAGATCGAAAAATTACGACTCGTGAATTGCACGATGCCCTGTGTGTGCCCAAGTCTTGGCGGCAGCTACTACAGAGAGTGGGCTGGCCAGGATAATTCCGTGACTTAGTAGTCATCAGCCGCAAAAACCGCATCATCTTCTTCTAACGCTGCACAACGGTGGCGTTCTTCAATGAAGCCGCTACACTGCGCCGGCCGTTCATTTTTTCCTTTGAGGCTGTGAGCATGAAATTTCGTTTTCTTCTCTGGATGCTGGGCCTGTTGATGGGCAAGGCCAGTCGTAACAACCCGGCGTTTCAGCAGCAATTGGGTGATAAAGAACTGGTGTTCCAGTTGCAGACGATTGACGGCAAGGTTGCCCGTCACTTCTTCGTCAAAGACCAGCGTATTACCAGCCGCGCGGGTGTTTACCCAACGCCGGCATTCGCCATTGCCTTTAAAGACGCCGCGTACGGCTTTGCCACGATGCAGGCGAAAAACAAGCAACTGGCGTTCATGACGGGGATTCAGGACAAGTCGATCCAGATCAAGGGCAACCCGGCGCTGGTGATCTGGTTCCAGGGGCTGACCAAGTATTTGAAGCCGAAGAAAAAGCCGCAGGCGTGAGGTGGGTCAGTCAGACCACCTCTACTTCTTCGTGAGCAAGTGCAGCGTCGCCCGGCGCGCTCCTACATGAGATCGGGGAAAAGAAGACGGACTTATTTGCTGTGGTTGTCTAGTCCCAAAATAGGTTGATGCCTCCCGGCCACTGCGTTTGCAGTGGCCTTTTTTATGGGTGGTGATTTTTACGGCGGGGCCTCAACTTCGAAGCTGAACCCTTACTCGATATACGCCTACAAGAAATTTCCGCTTGAACCCGAAGAAATATCTATCTCTTGGTCAGGCAATTCACGCCTTATTGAAAATGTCCGAAGTGCCCTTCGTTACAAGCAGAAACAGCCTACAAGGGTCTCGGATGCACGATTAGAACCCATCGCATACCATGAGATTAGTTCAGGCAGATACACGCTGGGCACAGTGCACGACAAACGATCAATCCAATGACTGATTTCCCGGTAGCGCACTTGGTCCAGTAGGTTTTAGTTAAATGAAGCATATCCAGGGAGTGGATATGTCTCAGCAAGCTGGACTGACTGACCCAGTCACTGACATTGAATATAAAACGTACACAAAATCTTCGGCGTTCAATTCGGTAAGGGAATACCAACTTAAAATTCAGGGAGCACTAAGCATGAAAGTATCAACATCACTTTTTGTAGCAATGACAATTATCGCAATCTCCGCTGCAGGTTCGGCACTGGCGGGCCCCGCCGTTACGGTGACATTCAAGAACCTTGGGAACACGGCCGCAGATTACACAGTCTTAACAAGCAATGAAGCAATTACCCATGCCAATGCAAAGCCAAAGCCCGTTGTTTCAGTCAGGAGTGGAGATACTAACACTTATATAGTGCAAAGCGATATTTCCCCAGATGGCAATTTCGCTAACTTGCGCTACACGATGGGCGGTAAAACTTGTACTTTTCTCGCGACTTTTGTCGCTATGCCAGGACCACTGCGCTCGAAAATTCCTAAGTGGAACAATAAAGCCACCGCTGATGGCGGAGCAACCTGCACGGCGAGGTCTACTTCGATGAACGCAAGAACTTACGCGTGGTCAGTTGAATTTACGATGAGGTGATGCCTGGTCAGGCCGTGCGGAAAGTTTTCTGCACGGCCCTACCTTGATAGAAGAATTTCAATCGTATCGTGCGCCAAAAAATGCAGTTTTTAAGCTGCCGATAATCATAAGTCTGCTAAAGACATTTCCATAAAAATTTCATGTTAAGGAGAGCCTCATAATGGTGACTTCAGTAAGCTCGACGCTGCTCACTAACAACCAGACAGCCAGTATCTTTGCCCCCTCAACCCAATCTGTCGCAACAGCCAGTGCCAATGCAGCAACTCGTGTCACAGAAAATACTGGAGGCACTAGTACGCTTTCATTACTTGCTCAGCAGTTAAGCGAAAGTGCGACACGTGCCGAAGCACGCGATGCAAGTCTGAGCAGGAGGGAGCTCGGTGTGAAGGCTACCGGGTTGCTCAGCCAAATTGCGGGGGACGGTTACTTTGCTAACAAGGTCAATAATGACGCTGAGGTTCCGAATACAGATAACCCTGAGCTTCTGGCTCGCGCCAGGAAAGCCACACAGTTCATAAACGGGAGCGGAACAAATCCTTTTGCTGGTCTGTCACCAGATCAGCTTGCGCTGATTAAATATGATGAGAGTGGAACGTTTACGGTCAATGAAAGAAGAGCGGCGTGGCGTGAGGCGTTTGACCAAGAGTCAGCGTGGTGTCGAATGGTCGTAGCCATGGGGACGGCTGAATACAATGGCACAGGAAAGCTCACCCACTTTTTCACCGCGGTACTGGATCACTATAAAACGTTGCCCGGCATCGAGCAGGCGCAGTACCCAGCCAGTTACGCAACCCAACTGCAAGGATGGATAGACCGCGACTTCAACTATTGGACACACACAGTTGAAGGCCACGGTAGCCCACAGAAAATACTCGATCTGATTTTCGATAAAAGTGTCTTTAACGAGAGTGAATCAGCTGTCCCAGCCCCAAAGTTGACTGATTCACCCTCCGGATTCTTAGCGCACTTGATTCCATAGGCTTAGATAAAAGAACCATATCCAGGGAGTGGATATGGCTCAGCACACTAGACTGGCCCAGTCACTGACATTGAATATAAAGCGCACAAAAGATCTTCGGCGTTCAATTCGGTAAAGGAATAACAACTTAACATTCAGGGAGCAATACGCATGAACTATCAACATCTTTTTTTGTAGCAATGACAATTATCGCACTTTCCGCTGCAGGTTCGGCGCTGGCCGGTCCCCCGGTTACGGTGACATTCAAGAACCTTGGGAGCACCGACGCGATTTACAGGATTGGAACAAGCAACGAAGCTTCTACCCATAATAATGCAACTCCAAAACCTGTTGCTTTAGTCAGGAGTGGGGAGGCTGACACTTATGTTGTGCAAAGCAATGTTTCCCCAGATGGCAGTTACGCTAACTTGCGCTACATGATGGGCGGTAAAACTTGTACTTTTATTGCGACTTTTGTCGCTATGTCAGGACCACAGGGCTCGAAAATTCCTAAATGGAACAATAGAGCCACCGCTGGTGGTGGAGCAACCTGCACGGCGAAGTCTGCTTCGATGAACGCAACAACTTACGCGTGGTCAGTTGAATTTACGATGAAGTGATACCTGATCGGGCCGTGCGGAGAGTTTTCTGCACGGCCCTACCTTGATAGAAGGACTTCAATCGTGTTGTGCGCCAAAAAATGCAGCTTTTAAGCTGCCAATAATAAGTCTGCCAAAGATATTTCCATGAAAACTTCATGTTAAGGAGAGCCTCATAATGGTGACTTCAGTAAGCTCGACTCTGCTCACTAATAACCAGACGGCCAGTATCTCTACCCCCTCAACTCAATCTGTCGCAACAGCCAGTGCCAGTGCCGCAACTCGTGTCACAGAAAATTCTGGAGGCGCTAGCAGGCTTTCATTGCTCGCTGCAAGTCTGAGCAGGAGGGCGCTCGGCGCGAAGGCTACCGAGTTGCTCAGCCAGGTTGCGGGGGACAGCTACTTTGCCAACAAGGCCAATAATGACGCTGAGGTTCCGAATACAGATAACCCTGAGCTTCTGGCTCGCGCCAGGAAAGCCACACAGTTCGAAAACGGGAGTGGATCAAATCCTTTTGCTGGCCTGTCACGAGATCAGCTTGCGCTGATTACCTATGATGAGAGTGGAACGTTCACGGTCAATGAAAGAAGAGCGGCGTGGAGTGAAGCGTTTCACCAAGAGTCAGCGTGGCGTCAAATGGTCGTAGCCATGGCGACGGCTGAATACAATGGCACAGGAAAACTCACCCACTTTTTCACCGCGGTACTGGATCACTATAAAACGTTGCCCGGCATCGAGCAGGCGCAGTACCCAGCCAGTTACGCAACCCAACTGCAAGGATGGATAGACCGTGACTTCAACTATTGGACACACACAGTTGAAGGCCACGGTAGCCCACAGAAAATACTCGATCTAATTTTTGATAAAAGTGCCTTTAGCGAGAGTGAATCAGTTATCCCAGCCCCAAAATTGACTGATTCACCCTCCAGACTCTCTATGCCTTCGTGAACAAGCGCAGCGTAGCCTGGCTGCTCCCCCACATAAGATCGAGTGTGGGAGCAGCCGGTATTGAGTCTGATGAGCCGTTCGACGCTCGCGTAACCCGCAGGAGCAGGGGGCCGCCCAGTTCTTGCCTGCGGTGCTTTAGCCCTGGCTGAACTGCGAGGCCAGTTCGCGTAGCAGGGCTTCGGCTTCCAGGACTTTGCTGACGACGTCATCGGCTTTGGTGCGGGTCAGGCCCAGGCGGTCGAGCAGGGCGTCGGGGATTTCTTCATCGGGACCGGAGCCGATCCCGCGACTGCGCAGCAGGCGTATGGCCAGGCAGACCAGGTTCGGGTACTCAGCGTAGTCGCCGTCGTAGCCTGGGTCGTGCTGGAAGCGCAGGGCGGTGGACAGTTCTTCAGGCATGTCCCAATGGCGCATTAGCCAGGCGCCGATCTGCTCGCGGCTGATGCCCAGCAGGTGCTGCTCGACATAGCTGTGGCACAGGTGCGGGTTGACCTCCAGATGGCGGCAGATCAGCGAGAAGTGCGGCGGGAAGACGTGGGCCAGCAGCAGATAGCCAAAGTTGTGCAGCAAGCCTGCGAGGTAGGTCAGGCCAGCCTCCGGGCGCTGGGCGCGGGGCATGGCGCGGGTCAGGCCTTCGATGACTGCCGCGGTGTAGATCGACTGCTGCCAGTACGGCGTGGTGTGTTGCGGATGGTCTTTGGGCAGGCTCAGGGTTTTGCCCAGCGCCAGGCCCAGCGCCAGGTTGATCACCAGATCGAAACCGAGCACGCGGACGATCGCGTCTTCCACGGAGCGAATCTTGCCCGGCGAGGCGTAGTACGGCGACGCCGCCCAGCTCACCACTTGCGCGGCCAGGGCCGGATCGGTTTCCACCACCCCGGTGATGTCGTCGATGGTGGCATTGGGGTCGACCCGCAGTTTGATGATTTTCTGCGCGGTCTCGGCCAGTGGTGGAATCTCGATGGTCTCTTCCAGTCGTTGCTGGATACGCCGGGCAGTGAAGGCTTGCACCGCCTGGGTGATTTCCTCGCGGTCATCGTGGGGGCGGTCGAGGTTCGGACGGATCGTGTTCAGGGCTTCGCCGAAGTTCGCGGCGCTGGCCTTGTTGAGCATGCTTTTGAAGGCTTCGCTGGAGACTTCCAGCAGCAGGCCCGGCTCGCCCGAGTTGATCAGCAGGCTCGGTTCGCGCAGCAGGCTTTCTTCATAGAGGCAGGGGGAGCTGGTGAGCGCTGGCAGACCGGGCAGCAGGCTCAGGTTGTGTTTGCCGAGCATGCGCTCCAGGCGATCCAGAGGCACCGCGGTCAGGCGTCGGCCGGTCAGTTCGGCGAGGCGGTTGAGGTCCAGAAGTTGACTCTGCGCGAACAGCACCATGAGTGTGCCGACGGCGTCGTCCAGCAGAACTGCCTGAACCTTGCGCGCGGCGCGAAGGCCGGGGTGGTCAAGCACTTCGTTATAGCTGATAGCCAGCTTGCCGAGCAGCAGCCGAATAACGGACGGCGCGTGCGGAGCTTCGGTAGCAAGGGCAACTTCGGTCATGGCCTGTATCCGTTTTTTTACAATTTCGCCAGTATAACCAGCTTGGTTCGGGTGATCGCCCATTAACTGAAACACTGCTCACACTTGGCCGTATTGCTGCCCATGACGCAGCCAGCGCTCCAGCAGCGGGCTCACGTGTTGCGGCCAGCGCTCAAGCAAGGCTTGGGCGGCATCGCGCACGGCGGGCAGAAGATCGGCGTCGCGCATCAGGTCGGCGACCTTGAATTGCAGCAGGCCGGTTTGCCGGGTGCCGAGCATCTCGCCGGGGCCACGCAGTTCGAGGTCTTTTTCGGCGATGATGAAGCCGTCGTTGGTCTCGCGCATGATACCCAGGCGCTGACGGCCGATCTGTGACAATGGCGGATGGTAGAGCAGCACACAGTGACTGGCGGCGCTGCCCCGGCCAACCCGGCCGCGCAATTGGTGCAGTTGCGCAAGACCCAGACGTTCGGGGTTTTCGATGATCATCAAGCTGGCATTGGGCACGTCGACGCCGACTTCGATCACCGTGGTCGCCACCAGCAGTTGCAGGGCGCTGGCCTTGAACTCGGCCATGACCGCAGCCTTCTCGGCAGGCTTCATTCGCCCGTGAATCAGTCCGACCCGCAGTTCGCCCAAGGCGCTGGTCAGGTCTTCGTAGGTGGTTTCGGCGGCCTGGCACGTGAGCTCTTCGGACTCTTCGATCAGCGTACATACCCAATAGGCCTGGCGACCTTCAGCGCAGGCGGCGCGCACGCGTTCGATGACTTCGATGCGCCGCGTATCCGTGATCAGCACGGTGTTCACCGGGGTCCGGCCAGGCGGCAGTTCGTCGAGGATCGAGGTGTCGAGATCCGCGTAGGCACTCATGGCCAGCGTGCGCGGAATCGGCGTGGCGGTCATGATCAGCTGGTGTGGACACATCCGCCCGCCCACGCCTTTCTGACGCAGGGCCAGACGCTGCTGCACACCAAAGCGGTGCTGTTCGTCGATGATCACCAGTGCGAGGTTCTTGAACTGTACTTCGTCCTGGAACAGCGCATGGGTACCAACCACCATCGGCGCGCCGTTGGCGATCTGCTCCAGCGCCGCTACGCGGTTTTTGCCTTTGAGCTTGCCGGCCAGCCAGGCGGTTTCGATTCCCAGGGGGTCGAGCCAGCGCTTGAAGTTGATGAAATGTTGTTCGGCAAGAATCTCGGTGGGTGCCATCAATGCAACCTGATAGCCCGCCTCCAGTGCCTGCAAGGCGGCGAGGGCGGCGACCACGGTCTTGCCGGCGCCAACATCACCTTGAATCAGCCGCAGCATCGGCTCGCGCTGACTGAGGTCGTAGGCGATTTCATTGCCGACCCGTTGCTGCGCGCCCGTGGGCGAGAAGCCCAGGTTGGCCAGGTATTTCGCCGGCAACTCTTTGGCTTTCGGCAAGGCTGGCGCACGCTGGGAGCGCAGGCTCTCACGCAGGCGTTGCTGAGACAGTTGATGGGTCAGCAGCTCTTCGAACGCCAGCCGGTGTTGCGCCCAGTGATGACCTAGGGCGAGTTCGTCGACGTCGGCGTCCGCCGGTGGGTGGTGCAGGTAGCGAATCGCGTCGTCCAGCGGGGCCAGCTGATAGTCCCGCGCCAGATCTTCCGGCAGCCAGTCGGGCAGGCTGCTCGGGCCGAGCAGGGCCAGGCTTTGCTGGCACAGTTGACGCAAACGTTGCTGGGTCAGGCCTTCGGTGAGCGGGTAGATCGGCGTCAGGGTTTGATCCACCGGCGGTGGTTCGTCGCCGTTGATGGCGCGGTATTCCGGGTGATAGATCTCCAGCCCCGACGCGCCGGGCCGGGCCTCGCCATAACAGCGCACGCGGGTGCCGCGTTTGAGGCCTTCTTTTTGTGCGTTGCTGAAATGGTAGAAGCGCAAGCTCAGCCCGCCGGTGCCATCCTGAAGGCGCACCAGCAAGCTGCGGCGCTTGCCCATGACCACGTCGGCACCGCTGACGGTACCTTCGATCACGGCATCCTGCCCAGGTCGCAGTTGGCCGATCGGTACTACGCGGGTGCGGTCCTGATAACGCAGCGGCAGGTGAAACAGGACGTCCTGGAGATTCTCCAGGCCGACCTTGGCCAGTTTCTCGGCCATTGCTTCACCGACGCCCTTGAGCGCCGTGACCGGCACCTTCGACAGCTCAGTCATCGCGGTGTCTTAGCTCGCCGCTGGCGGCTTGGCCACCGAGCACAGGCGGATCGAGTCAGCGAGGATTTCAATCGCTTTTGGCCGTGGGAAGCTGGCGCGCCAGGCAATCGCCACCGTGCGGAACGGCACGGGTGGCGTCATCGGGCGTACTTCGATCACGCCAGGGGCGTAGTGATGGCTGTTCACCGCCGAGAGCGGCAGGATCGAGATACCCAGGCCGGAAGCGACCATGTGCCGAATGGTTTCCAGGGAGCTGGATTCAACCGTGGTGTGCTTGGTGCCGTCGGTGCCCTTGCCCAAAGTCGGGCAGGCCTCGAGTACCTGATCGCGGAAGCAGTGCCCTTCGCCGAGCAGCAGCAGGCTCTTGTCGTTGAGCATGTTGGCGTCGATGGTTTTCTTTTGGATCCATGGGTGCGCGCTGGGCATCAGTACGTAGAACGGCTCATCGTAGAGCTGCAGGGTCAGTACGTCAGCCTCGTTGAACGGCAGGGCGATGATGATCGCGTCCAGCTCGCCGTTGCGCAGTTTGTCGCGCAGTACATGGGTGAAGTTTTCTTCGATGTACAACGGCATCTGCGGGGCGACCCGGTGCAGTTGTGGAATCAGGTGCGGGAACAGGTACGGACCGACCGTGTAGATCGCGCCGACTTTCAGCGGAGCGGTCAGCTGGTTTTTACCGGCCTGGGCCAGCTCACGAATACCTTGGGCTTGCTCAAGAACCTTCTGGGCCTGGGCGACGATGCCCTCGCCGACAGGCGTCAGGCGCACCGCGCTTTTGCTGCGCTCGAAAATCAGCACACCGAGTTCGTCTTCAAGCTTCTTCACGCCTACCGACAAGGTCGGCTGACTGACATGGCAACGCTCGGCCGCGTGGCCGAAGTGCTGCTCTTGGGCGAGGGTAACGATGTAGCGTAATTCTGTGAGAGTCATAGCGGGCGTCCATGAGGTTGCGAGCCAAGCATACCGGCTGCAATCGATAGACGCACGTTATCAGACTGAGGGCGGAGAGCGACACAGGGCAATGCATGTTTGCCGGTGTCGGAAATGCAAAAGGCACCTTTCGGTGCCTTTTGGGGGAGTGCCAGCCAGCGAAGGACATTGGCGAACGTCGCACCTGTGGCGAGGGGGCTTGCCCCCTCGCCACAGGTTTTGTGTCCGGCATTCGCGCCAACCGAAGTCAGCGGCGACGTTTTTCGATGTTGTAAACGAATGGCGCAACGATTTCGATCGAGCCGTTGGTCAGCATTTCGGCTGGCGGTTTAGGCAGCGGCTGGGCGCGGCGAATCATTTCCAGTGTCGCCCGATCGAGATCGGCGTTGCCGGAGAGACCGGCCAGTTCGAACGACAGCACATTACCTTCGGCGTCGACCACGAAGCGCAAACGGTTCATCCCTTCCTTGCCGCGCGCTTGAGCTGCGGGCGGGTACTTCTTGTACTTTTGCAAGTGCGCCAACAGCGTGTTTTGCCAGCTGGCTTTGGCGGCATTCTGCGCCGCAGTAGGGCCGGGTGCCGGCTGCGCGGACTTGTCCGTCTGCGCAGGCGTGGGCGGCGTGTCGCCAGGTTTTTCCTCGGGAGGCTTTTCCTTTGGCGGCTCCGGTGTCTTCTCAGGCTTGGGCGGTTGCGGCTTTGGCTTGGGCTTGACCTGCTTGGGCACGGAGATGGTCGGCTTCGGCGCCTCCGCGAGTTTTGGCAACGGGAGTTCTTCCACCGGTGCAGGTGGTTGCGGCGGCGTCACGACTTTGGGCGGTGCCGGTGGAGGCGGTGCCGGAACCGGCGCCAGCTCGACCATCATTGCCATCGGCGGCAGTTCGACCGGCTGTGCCGACGACCAGTTGAGCGCGAGGAGAATCGCGACCGCGTGGACGCCCAGCACCACTGCCAGGCTACCGCTGTAACGCGTCAGCTTTTGGCGCGTCGTGATCATTTCTTGGCTGCCGTCTCAAGTCCGACCAGGCCGACTTTCAGGTAACCGGCTGCCCGCAAGGCATCCATCACACTCATCAAGTCGCCGTAGTCCACGCCTTTATCGGCCTGGAAGAAGATCGTCGTGTCCTTCTTGCCGTGAGTCTTGGCATCAAGGGTCGCGCCAAGGCTTTCAGCCTTCACTTGGTCTTCACCGAGGAACAGCCGTTGATCGGCCTTGACGCTGAGGAACACCGGCTTCTCTGGCCGCGGCGCCGGTTTGGCGGTCGAGGCGGGCAGGTCGACTTTAATGTCTACAGTCGCCAGCGGTGCTGCCACCATGAAGATGATCAGCAGCACCAGCATTACGTCGATAAACGGCGTGACGTTGATTTCGTGATTCTCGGCGAGATCGTCGTCAGCGCCTTCTTTTAAATGCAGGCCCATGGCTGATTACCCCACTTTCACCATGTGCGGTTGCGAGACGCGCTCGGGCGGCAGGTGGTCGAGGTCGCGGCTGACCAGCAGCAGGACTTCTGCCGAGGCATCGGAAACCTGCGCCTTGTAACCGGCGATGGAGCGGGCGAAGACGTTGTAGATCACCACCGCCGGAATCGCCGCAACCAGACCCAGCGCGGTCGCCAGCAAGGCTTCGGCAATGCCGGGAGCCACGACAGCGAGGTTGGTGGTCTGGGTCTTGGCGATGCCGATGAAGCTGTTCATGATGCCCCACACGGTACCGAACAGGCCGACGAAGGGCGCGGTGGAACCGATGGTTGCCAGTACGCCGGTGCCGCTGCTCATGTTGCGGCCGCATGCGGCAACCAGACGCTCGAGACGGAAGCTGACGCGTTCCTTGATGCCTTCTTTTTCACGGCTGTTGGCCGACAGGCGCATTTCTTCCAGAGCGTCGTGGACCAGCAGGTTGGCGAGGGTACCTTCCTTGGTGGCAGTCGAGCTGGCTTCTTTAAGGGTGGTGGCTTTTTTCAGGCTGGCGATTTCACCACGCAGACGACGCTTGGCGCCGAGCAGCTCAAAGCCCTTGGCGATCCAGATGGTCCAGGTGATGATCGAGGCGATGGCGAGACCGATCATCACGATTTTCACGATAATGTCGGCGTTCTGGTACATGCCCCAAGGCGACAGGTCGTGGGCCATGCCCAGGGTGTTATCGGCCTCGAGTACTTCAGGCTGATTTTGGAGAGGTGCGCCTTGAGCAGCCAGAGCCAGGTCGCTGACGACCGGGGTCGCGACTGCAGCGGCATGGTCAGCGCTGCCGTGAGCGGCAGGTCCGGTGGCAGGCACAGGCTCATCGGCGAACGCGGCGGTTGGTGCCAGCAGCAGGCTGAACAGCAGCGCTGCTACCATGCGCCAGGCGCGCGATGGGCTAGGAAGCGTGGTTGGCGAAGCGGGGAGTTGATTGCTTGTCATGCTGGCCGGACCTAAGAGGGAAAAAGAGTAAATGTCCTTCCAGGCCTCGCAGGGCCGAGAACAAATGGGCGGCAATTATCGCAATTAATTCTCGTTAACAAAAGTAATAGAGTATCTTTTTTTCTTGGATTACCAGCCGCTCGTCCATTGCCGACGCTAGGCTGGGTCTTTCCGATAGGAGTTTTGTGATGTCCACCCCTTCTGTTTTGATCGCCGGCTGCGGTGATGTCGGCAGCCGTTTGGCCACCCAGCTACTGGCCGGGAACTGGTTGGTTCATGGGCTGCGACGGAACATTTCGCGCCTGCCAAGCGGTGTCGTGGGAGTGGCGGGTGATCTGTTCAGTGAGCAGTGTCCGGCCGCCTGGCCGACTGAAAAGCTGGATTACCTGGTGTATTGCGCCGCGGCCACCGAACACGATGAAGCCGGCTATCGCGCGGCCTATGTCGAAGGTTTGCAGCATGTATTGAGCTGGTTGAAGCAGCATGGTCAGCAGCCAAAGCGCCTGCTGTTTGTCTCCAGCAGCAGCGTGTATGGCCAGCAGGCGGGCGAATGGGTCGACGAAAGTTCGCCGACCGAGGCCGGCGGTTACTCCGGACGTTTGATGCTGGAAGCCGAGCGGGTGGCTTTGCACAGTGGCATACCGGCAAGTCTGGTGCGTCTGACGGGTATCTATGGTCCGGGCCGTGAGCGGCTGTTGACTCAAGTACGCCAGGGTTATCGTGTAGTCATCGATCCGCCGCTGTATGGCAACCGGATTCATGTCGACGATGCTGCCGGTCTGCTGGCGTTCCTGCTACAGGCGGATCGTCGAGGTGAGGCGCTGCAGGACTGCTACATCGGTGTCGACGATGCACCTGCGCCGCTCGCGGAAGTGGTCGACTGGTTACACGAGTATCTGGGTGTCACCGAATGGGCGGCCGACGCCAGTGTCCGTCGGGCCGGCAGCAAGCGGTGTAGCAACGCGCGGGCGCGGGCGCTGGGTTGGGTGCCGCGTTATCCAAGCTTTCGTGAAGGGTATACGGCGATTCTCGAGGGCAGTCGTTGACTCAACCTTCAAGGCAAAGAAAAAGGAGCCCATGGGCTCCTTTATTGCGGGGTCACTGTTTTTCCAGTAACCACTGCCGGGTACCAGGAGAGAGTGATGGTACTTCATCGGCTTGAGACGCATTGACCACCTGGAAGATCTCCAGTTGTTTGCCTTTGCGAGTAAAAATCCATGGGTTGCCCTGGCCGCCTTGCTGCAGCCAGATGTTGTCATGGCCGCCGCTCATGGACGCACAATCACCGGCCAGGCACAGCGCGTAACGATCAGTGCCTGGCAGGCCTTCAACCCGGCCATCGGCCTGGAACTGAACGGTGCTGCCTTCGCCCGGGCCGCTGACGACTTTCCAGCTGCCGCCCATATAAGCGGAGTACAGGGCTCGCTCGAAGCTGGCGCCAATCGGTGCGCCTTCGGGAACCGTGTCTTGCGCTCGATTGAAAACCTGTTCCGGTTCTGAGTCGTTTGCCACTTGCTGCAGCTGTTTGCCGTCGCGACTGAGTTCGCTGGAGGAGCCGCCATAGAAATCGATCTTCCAGGCGCCGGATTTCTCACCCAGCAGCTTGCCTTCGACATTCTCGAAACCGTTGGTAAATCTCGCCTGACCGGCTTTGGTATTGATGTCCCATTCCAGGTTTGGACCGTTGGCCTGGAGGGCTTCACGCAAGGGGCCGCCTTTGGCAGCAGCATCGATTGCTACCTGGTTGATCCAGGTGCCACTGATGTCGCGGTCGGCGGGATTGCTGGCACAGCCGCCGAGGAATATGGCGAGCAGCGAGAGGGCAAGCGCTTTGCGCATGACGGAATCCTTTCAAAACGGAATTGGCGCAGCGTGGCGGCTGCGCCAGGATATGTGCTGGCAGTTATTCGATGACCAGAATGGCATCCATCTCAACCTGCGAGCCTTTTGGCAGTGCGGCGACACCGATGGCGGCGCGGGCAGGGTAAGGTTGGTCGAAGTATTTGCCCATGATCTCGTTGACCTTGGCGAAGTGGCTCAGGTCGGTGAGGAAGATGTTCAGTTTGACGATGTCCTTGAACGAACCACCAGCGGCTTCAGCCACGGCCTTGAGGTTCTCGAAAACCTGAACGGTCTGGGCTTCGAAGCCTTCGACCAGCTCCATGGTTTTCGGGTCCAGAGGAATTTGACCGGACATGTAGACGGTGTTGCCAGCCTTGATCGCCTGGGAGTATGTACCGATGGCGGCAGGTGCCTTGTCGCTGGTGATAACAGTCTTGGTCATGTATGACTCCTTGTAATGGGCTGGTTACGCACGCATGCGGGTGATGCGGGTGACCCCGGTCAGGGCGCGTAGTTTCTTGATCACGCGGGCCAGATGCACACGGTCGTGCACGCTGACCACCAGTTGGACCACGCTGATGCGACCATCGCGTTCGTCCATGCTGATTTTTTCGATATTGCCATCGGCCGCGTTGACGCTGCTGGCCAGCAGGGCAATCAGGCCGCGCTGGTGTTCCAGCTCGACGCGCAGTTCGACGTTGAATTCGCCGGTGACATCCTTGGCCCAGGAGAGCTGGATGCATTTTTCCGGGTTATGGCGGATCTCGCTGATATTGCGGCAGTTGTCCAGGTGCACCACCATCCCTTTACCTGCGGACAGATGGCCGACAATCGGGTCGCCAGGGATCGGTGTGCAGCACTTGGCGTAGCTGAGGACCAGACCTTCGGTGCCGCGAATCGCCAGCGGGCCTTCCGGGCTCGGCAGCTGTTCGCCTTCGCCGAGCAGGCGGCGGGCGACGACGTAGGCCATGCGATTGCCCAGGCCGATGTCTTCCAGCAGGTCTTCGATCACTTCAAGGCGGTATTCGTTGAGCATCACCTGGATGCGCTCGGCCGGAACTTTTTCCAGCGAGCTGTCGAAACCGTTGAGCACCTTGTTCAGCAGGCGTTCGCCGAGGCTGATGGACTCGGAGCGGCGTTGCAGTTTCAGGGCGTGACGAATGTGTGTGCGGGCTTTGCCGGTGACCACGAAGTTGAGCCAGGCCGGGTTTGGCCGGGCGCCCGGTGCGCTGACGATTTCCACGGTCGAGCCGCTTTGCAGTGGTTCGGACAGTGGCGCCAGGCGACGGTTGATCCGACAGGCAATGCAGCTGTTGCCAACGTCGGTGTGTACCGCGTAAGCGAAGTCGACTGCCGTGGAGCCTTTGGGCAGCTCCATGATCCGGCCTTTGGGCGTGAAGACATAGACCTCGTCCGGGAACAGGTCGATCTTCACGCTTTCGATGAATTCGAGAGAGTTGCCGGCGCGCTGCTGCATTTCCAGAACGCCCTTGACCCATTGGCGAGCACGGGCGTGAGTACCTTTCGGTTGCTCCTCGCCGCTGGATTTATACAGCCAATGGGCAGCAATGCCGTTATTGGCCATCTCTTCCATTTCGCGGGTGCGGATCTGGATCTCGATCGGTACGCCATGCATGCCGAACAGGGTGGTATGCAGCGACTGATAGCCGTTGGCTTTGGGGATCGCGATGTAATCCTTGAAACGCCCCGGCAGCGGCTTGTACAAATTATGTACAGCGCCGAGCACTCGATAGCAGGTATCGACCTTGTCGACGATGATGCGGAACGCATAGACGTCCATGATCTCGTTGAAGGCCCGACGCTTGCCGCGCATCTTCGTGTAGATGCCGTAGAGGTGTTTCTGCCGACCGCTGACCTCGCCCTGAATGCCGTCAATGGCCAGGCAGTGACTGAGGGACTCTTCGATCTTGTTGACGATTTCCTTGCGGTTGCCCCGGGCGCGTTTGACTGCCTGGTAGATCCGCGCGGAACGCATCGGGTGCATGGCCTTGAAGCCAAGGTCTTCGAACTCTATGCGGATGCTGTGCATGCCCAGGCGGTTGGCGATGGGCGCATAGATTTCCAGGGTTTCCTTGGCGATCCGCCGGCGTTTTTCGCCGGACAGCACTTCCAGGGTTCGCATGTTGTGCAGGCGGTCGGCCAGCTTGACCAGGATCACGCGAATATCGCGGGCCATGGCCATGGCCATTTTCTGGAAGTTTTCGGCTTGGGCTTCGGCTTTGGTCTCGAAGTTCATCTGGGTCAGTTTGCTGACCCCGTCGACCAGTTCGGCCACGGTTTCACCGAACTGCGCCGAGAGCGCTTCCTTGGCAATACCGGTGTCTTCGATCACGTCATGCAGCATGGCCGCCATCAGGCTTTGATGGTCCATATGCATGTCGGCAAGAATATTCGCGACCGCTAACGGGTGCGTGACGTAGGCTTCGCCACTGCGCCGGCGTTGGCCGTCGTGGGCTTGTTCGGCGTAAAAGTACGCTCGGCGAACCAGGTTGACCTGGTCCGTGCCGAGATAGGTCGATAAGCGATCGGCGAGGGCGTCTATGCTCGGCATGATGACTCCTGCCGATGGCTGTGACCCCGCGCCGTGCTACGTCGACCAGGCATAGGCTTAGACGGCCTCGTTGGACTCGTCCTCGAACGCTGCGAACAGCGGTTCGTCTTCAACGATTTCAGCTTCAGCGATGACTTCATAGCTCATCAAACCTGCTGCGATTTCACGCAACGCCATTACGGTAGGTTTGTCGTTTTCCCAGGCCAGCTTTGGCTCTTTGCCACCGGTCGCCAATTGACGAGCACGTTTGGTAGAGAGCATGACCAGCTCAAAGCGGTTAGCCACGTGATCTAGGCAGTCTTCAACGGTTACGCGGGCCATGGTATTCCTCGTAGCAAATGCAATATGCGCGCTGCCCGGATGGGCGAGCGGACTCAACAGTTTAAAAAATCACCAGCGTTTAGGGAAGCGCTGATTTTCCGCCCAGCTCTCCAACGCGCTACAAGTGCCAATGTAAAGCCCTTGCAGCGTTTTTGGGAAGAGGTCTTTAGCCCAACAGTTCAGCGAGTAATTTACCGAAACGCTGTTGTTGAGGCTTTTGGCGCAGCTGATTGGCGCGGAAGATAGCTTTCAGATCGTCCAGTGCAGTGGCGAAGTCATCGTTAATGATCAGGAAGTCGTAATCGAGGTAATGGCTCATCTCGCTGACGGCTTCGCGCATCCGGCCTTCGATAATTTCGTCGCTGTCCTGGCCGCGATTGGTCAGGCGTTGGCGCAAGGCCTGCTGGGACGGCGGCAGAATGAAGATCGAGCGAGCCTGGGGCATCAACTTGCGCACTTGCTCGGCACCTTGCCAGTCGATTTCCAGAATCAGGTCGTGACCTTCATCCAGGGTCTGCTGCAAATGGCTCTGCGAAGTGCCGTAGAGGTTGCCGAACACTTCGGCGCGCTCCAGGAAATCACCATGCTCGATCATCCGCACGAACTCGGCCCGGTCGACAAAGTTGTAGTTCACGCCGTCGATTTCACCGGGGCGCATGGCGCGGGTGGTGTGGGAAACCGAAACGCGAATTTGCGGCTGCGCGTCGATCAGGGCCTTGACCAGGCTGGTCTTGCCCGCGCCAGACGGGGCGGAAATGATGTAGAGGGTGCCGGTGCTGTGGGTCATGTCGGGGTAGCCTTACTCAATATTTTGCACTTGTTCGCGCATCTGCTCGATCAACACTTTGAGGTTGACCGCCGCTTGGGTGCTGCGCGGGTCGAAGGCTTTGGAGCCCAGTGTATTGGCTTCGCGGTTGAGCTCTTGCATCAGGAAGTCCAGGCGCCGACCGGCGGCACCACCGGATTTGAGCACGCGGCGAACTTCAATGATGTGGGTGCTCAGCCGGTCCAGTTCTTCGGCCACGTCGCTCTTTTGTGCGAGCATGACCATCTCCTGTTCCAGGCGCTGCGGATCCAGCTCGGCCTTCATGTCGGCGAAGCGGTCCAGGACTCTCTGGCGCTGGGTCGCGAGCATTTGCGGGACCAGCTCACGCAGGGTCACAACGTCTTCTTCTATGGAGCTCAAGCGATCGTTGATCAGGCGGGCCAGCTCCGCGCCTTCGCGCTCGCGGCCGCTCTTGAGCTCTTTCAAGCCCTGGTTGAACAGCGTCAGGGCTTGCGCGTTCAGCGCTTGCGGGTCGGTCGCGTCGGCCACCAGTACGCCCGGCCAGGCCAGGACTTCCAGCGGGTTCAAGGCCGCGGGGTGTTTGATCAGGCTGGCCACGGTCTCGGCTGCAGCCACCAATTGTGCGGCGCGCTCACGATCAACCTGTAAAGGCTTGCCGGTGGTTTCTTCGGTGAAGCGCAGGGTGCATTCGAGTTTGCCGCGGGACAAGCCCTGGCGCAGCGCTTCGCGCACAGCACCTTCGAGGTCGCGAAAAGACTCCGGCAGACGCAGGTGCGGCTCCAGGTAGCGGCTGTTGACCGAGCGCAACTCCCAGCTCAGCGTGCCCTGAATGCCGGCTTTTTCGACGCGGGCGAAGGCGGTCATGCTATGCACCATGGAGGTACCTCGCGATTCGGGCCTGCTACAAACCCCGATGGGTTCAGCGGGCCTGATTGATAAATTAAAGCCGACAGGCTGCAAAGGCGCAGGATTGTAACGCAGTGCAGCGAATGCTCCCAAATTGCGCGTGTGACAAAGGGCTGCAAGCCGTCGCCGTCCGGCGCCAGGCCCTTGTCCAGAGCCTTCGGTCGCGGCGCAGGTTTTTTAGAAGTGCCCACTCGGCGCTCCGGGCTCTATAATGCTCGGCAGATTTCCGTCCCCGTACAGGTATTTCCCTATGAAACGTCCAAGTGGTCGCGCTGCCGATCAGCTCCGCTCGATCCGCATCACCCGCAACTACACCAAACACGCCGAGGGATCTGTACTGGTCGAGTTCGGTGATACCAAAGTGATTTGTACGGTCAGCGTCGAAAATGGCGTGCCGCGCTTCCTTAAGGGCCAGGGTCAGGGTTGGTTGACTGCTGAATACGGCATGCTGCCGCGTGCCACGGGTGAGCGTAACCAGCGTGAGGCAAGCCGTGGCAAACAAGGTGGTCGTACGCTCGAGATCCAGCGTTTGATCGGCCGTTCCCTGCGCGCCGCTCTGGACATGTCCAAGCTGGGCGATGTCACCTTGTTCGTCGATTGCGATGTGATCCAGGCCGATGGCGGCACTCGCACCGCGTCGATTACCGGCGCCATGGTTGCACTGATCGATGCCTTGAAAGTGATCAAGAAGCGTGGCGGCCTGAAAGGTGGCGACCCGCTCAAGCAAATGATCGCTGCAGTTTCGGTGGGTATGTACCAAGGCGAGCCTGTGCTCGATCTGGACTATCTGGAAGACTCGGCTGCCGAGACGGATCTCAACGTCGTGATGACCAGCACCGGTGGTTTCATTGAAGTTCAGGGAACTGCCGAAGGTGCGCCGTTCCAGCCTGAAGAGCTGAACGCGATGCTGGCTTTGGCGAGCAAAGGCATGAACGACATTTTTGAACTGCAAAAGGCTGCACTGGCTGACTGATTGCCCTGGCATCCAGCAAGGAGAGCGACATGAGTGAAGAGCAGCTTCCACTGCCTACGCCGAGCCGGGAGGTTCGCCAATGGGCGATGTTTTGTCACTTTTCCGCCTTGCTGGGGATCTGGATTCCTTTCGGTACGCTGATCGGGCCGCTGATTCTCTGGCAGTTGAAGCGCGAGATGGACCCCTTCATCGATGCGCAGGGCAAGGAGGCGCTGAACTTTCAGATCACCGTCGCCATCGCATCGGCCATCTGCTTCTTGTTGATGGCGGTGATAATCGGGTTTTTCCTGTTCGGGCTGGTAGCGATTGGTGCCTTGGTGCTGGCGATCATCGGCGGCATCAAGGCCAATGACGGGGTGCCGTATCGCTATCCCTTCACCTGGCGCCTGATCAAGTAAAATTGACGCCCACAAAAAAGCCGACATTGCTGTCGGCTTTTTTGTGGCTGCGAAAAGACGCTTAGATGGTCAGCGTCCAGTCGTAATCCACAATCAGCGGCGCATGCTGCGAGAAGCGCGGCTGGCGTGGCAGGCGTGCGCTACGTACGAAGCGACGCAGGCCAGGAGTCAGCAGTTGGTAGTCGAAACGCCAACCCAGGTTGAGCATCTCGGCCTGTTCGTTGTCCGGCCACCAGCTGTACTGATCGCCTTCGCGGCTGACTTCACGCAGGGCATCGACATAACCCATGTTGCCGACAATCTCGTCCATCCAGGCCCGCTCAGGCGCCAGGAATCCAGGAGATTGCTGGCTGTCGCGCCAGTTTTTGATATCCAGCTTCTGTTGCGCCACGTAGAGCGAGCCACAATAAATGTACTCGCGACGTTTGCGTCGCTGTTTATCCAGGTAACGAGCGAAGTCGTCCATAAGCTTGAACTTCTGGTTCAAGTCTTCATCGCCGTTCTGCCCTGATGGAAGCAGCAAGGTCGCGATGCTGACCTTGTCGAAATCGGCTTGCAGGTAGCGCCCGTAGCGGTCTGCCGTCTCGAAACCAAGACCGCTGATGACAGCCTTCGGTTGCAGCCGCGAATACAAAGCCACGCCACCTTGGGCGGGGACTTCGGCATCGCAGGCATAAAGGAAGTAGCCATCCAGTTGGAAGGCTGGGTCGTCCAGTTCAAAGGCGGAGGCGCGGGTGTCCTGCAGGCAGATGACGTCGGCATTCTGTGCTTGCAGCCAACTGAGCAAACCACGCTCGACTGCAGCCTGAATACCATTGACGTTCACACTGATGATCCGCATAAATGGCCCCAAAAATCACGTGCGTGTATGATACCCGAGGTCTACCTAATTAGCTAAATCCGTGATATTGGGGCTTTTTTCATGCAGGCGTATCAGCGCGATTTCATTCGTTTTGCCATCGATCGCGGCGTTTTGCGCTTCGGTGAGTTCACCCTGAAGTCCGGGCGTACCAGTCCTTACTTCTTCAATGCAGGCCTGTTCAACAGCGGTTCGGCGCTGGCGCAGCTTGGCCGTTTCTATGCGGCGGCCATTGTCGAAAGCGGTATTTCCTTCGACGTGCTGTTCGGTCCGGCCTACAAAGGCATTCCTTTGGCGGCCACGACGGCTGTGGCGTTGGCTGAGCACCACCAGCTCGATCTGCCCTGGTGTTTCAACCGCAAGGAAGCCAAAGCTCACGGCGAAGGCGGTAGTCTGGTCGGCGCGCCGTTGGCTGGCGATGTATTGATCATCGACGACGTGATCACTGCAGGCACGGCCATCCGTGAAGTCATGCAAATCATTCAGGCCCAGGGCGCCAAGGCTGCCGGTGTATTGATTGCCCTGAACCGCCAGGAGCGTGGCAACGGTGAGTTGTCGGCGATTCAGGAAGTCGAACGTGACTTTGGCATTCCGGTGGTCAGCATTGTGTCCTTGACCCAGGTTCTGCAGTTCCTGGCTGATGATCCGCAGCTCAAACAGCACCTGCCGGCGGTGGAAGCCTACCGCGCGCAGTTCGGGATCTGAACTTCGCCAGGGTTTGAACCGCAATAAAAAAGGCCCCCCTCAGCATGCTGAGCGGGGCCTTTTGTTTGCATCGCTTAGTGGCGCTTGCGATTGCTGATCAATGTGCCCACACCGGTGTCGGTGAAGATTTCCAGCAACACTGCGTTAGGTACGCGGCCGTCGATGATGTGCGAGGTCGTGACGCCGCCTTGCACCGCCTCCAGTGCGCAACGGATCTTCGGCAGCATGCCGCCGTAGATGGTCCCGTCAGCGATCAACTCATTGACCTGCTCGGTGGTCAGGCCCGTCAGGACCTTGCCTTGCTTGTCCATCAAGCCGGCAATGTTGGTCAGCAGCATCAGCTTTTCGGCTTTGAGGGCTTCAGCCACTTTGCCAGCCACCAGGTCGGCGTTGATGTTGTATGACTCGCCGTTGGCACCGACACCGATAGGTGCGATGACCGGGATGAAATCACCTTTGACCAACAGGTTCAGCAGGTCGGTGTTGATTCCGACCACTTCGCCAACGTGGCCGATGTCGATGATTTCCGGCGTGGTCATTTCAGGCGTTTGACGGGTGACGGTGAGCTTTTTCGCGCGAATCAGCTCCGCGTCCTTGCCGGTCAAGCCGATGGCACTGCCGCCGTGACGGTTGATCAGGTTGACGATGTCTTTGTTCACCTGGCCGCCGAGGACCATTTCCACGACGTCCATGGTCTGCGCATCCGTGACGCGCATACCATCGATGAAGTGGCTCTCGATCGACAGGCGATTGAGCAGATCGCCGATTTGCGGACCGCCACCGTGCACGACCACCGGGTTGATCCCTACGGCCTTCATCAGCACGATGTCGCGGGCGAAGCCGGTTTTCAGCTCTTCGCTTTCCATGGCATTGCCGCCGTATTTGATCACCAGCGTCTTGCCGATGTAGCGGCGAATGTAAGGCAGCGCTTCGGATAGAACCTTGGCGGTATTGGCGGCGGCATCGCGTTCGAGGGTCATTCAGGTCTCCGGTGAAACTATCTAGTCGATCAGAACGGTAGTTGAAGATCAGGGGCAACACGTTTCAATTGGGCGTGGAACACGTCCTTGATGCGCTGCAACTCGGCCTCGGTATCAGCCTCGAAACGCAGCACCAGCACCGGTGTGGTGTTGGAGGCGCGAACCAGGCCCCAGCCTTTGGCGTAGTCGACTCGCACACCATCGATGGTGGTCAGTTCGGCGCCTTCGCCCCAACGGGCATCGTGCAGTGCATCAATGATGCTGAATTTGCTCTCTTCGGTCACATGGATATTGATTTCCGGCGTAGAAATATCGTTCGGGAAGGTCGCGAACAGCTCATCGCAGCTGGATTTTTCCTTGCTGAGGATCTCCAGCAGGCGTGCGGCGCTGTAAATACCGTCGTCGAAACCGAACCAGCGCTCCTTGAAAAAGATGTGCCCGCTCATTTCGCCTGCAAGCAGGGCGCCAGTTTGCTTCATTTTCTTTTTGATCAATGAGTGCCCGGTCTTCCACATTAGCGGGCGACCGCCGTATTCCTTGATCAGTGGAGTCAGACGGCGGGTGCATTTGACGTCGAAAATGATTTCCGCGTCAGGATTGCGTGAAACCACGTCCTTGGCGAAGAGCATCAGCAGGCGGTCGGGGAAGACGATGCTGCCGGTATTGGTGACGATACCGACGCGATCGCCATCGCCGTCGAAGGCCAGACCCAGGTCGGCGTTCACTTCCTTGACCTTGGCGATCAGGTCCACCAGGTTCTCAAGCTTGCCCGGATCCGGATGGTGGTTCGGGAAGTTGCCGTCGACCTCGCAGAACAACGGGATCACTTCGCAGCCCAGGGCTTCGATCAGCTGCGGGGCGATCACGCCGGCGGCGCCGTTGCCGCAATCGACCACCACTTTCAGGCGGCGAGCCAGTTTGATGTCCTGGACGATTTCGGTGTTGTAGCGATCAAGGATATCGACCTTGGTGATGCTGCCCTTGCCGCTGCTCAGGTTGTTGGTCTTGAGGCGTTCGTGCAGGGCCTGGATCTGTTCGTTGGCCAGGGTATCGCCGGCAATGACGATCTTGAAACCGTTGTAATCCGACGGGTTGTGGCTGCCGGTGAGCATGACGCCAGACTTGCCGGCCAAAACGTTGGCGGCGTAATACAGCGCCGGGGTCGGCACCAGGCCGACATCGCTGACATGGCAGCCACTGTCGTGCAGGCCCTGAATCAATTGTTCGACCAGCTCTGGGCCGGACAGGCGACCATCACGGCCGACCGAGACATTCGGTTCGTCCTGGGCCAGGCTTTCGGAGCCGATGGCGCGGCCGATCCAATAAGCGGTCTCGGCGGTCAGGGTTTTCGGGACAACACCACGAATGTCGTATGCGCGAAAAATGCTGTCAGGGAATTTGGGTGCAACTTGGGCGGTGCTGCTCATCACTGGGGGTGCTCCAATCTCAGGAAGTCCTGGTTTTCGTTGAGGGGGTCGATATCGAGAGTGTCGGTATCCTGGAACAGCGGTCAGGTCCGCTCGACACCCGGGGTGCCGGGTTGGCGCGGCGCTGCGGCACTGCGGGTCGTAAGGTCTGGGCGAATGCGGAATTTGCCGGGACATCAGGTACCGGCAGGCTCAAGCTGAAGGGTTGGACGGCATTTGCGTCATAGAGTTCGTGAGGTAAACGCCTCGTCTGACGAGCGTCACGCAACGTGGGCCCATCCAGGGCCTTCGTGCCGGGCTTGATGCCTTTCAAATAACGCCTCCGCTGAATTCATCCTGAAATGCAACGCGTATTGCGCAGGTCGGGTTGAGAGTCCGACCTGCCTTGAAGTAATCAGTGGCTGCCGGAGTGGCCGAAACCGCCTGCGCCGCGCTGGCTTTCGTCGAACTCTTCGACCAGCTCGAAATGCGCCTGAACCACCGGCACCAGAACAAGCTGTGCGAGGCGCTCGCCAACGGCGATGTTGAACGCAGTCTGGCCGCGGTTCCAGCAAGAAACCATCAGTTCGCCCTGATAGTCGGAGTCGATCAGGCCGACCAGGTTACCCAGCACGATACCGTGCTTATGACCCAGGCCCGAGCGCGGCAGAATCAGTGCGGCAAGACCCGGATCGCCGATGTATATGGACAGGCCAGTGGGGATCAGCAAGGTCTGGCCAGGCTCAAGAAGGGTGTCTTCTTTGAGCATTGCCCGCAGGTCGAGCCCGGCAGAGCCAGGCGTGGCGTAGTGCGGCAGCGGGAATTCGTTACCAATGCGTGGGTCGAGGATCTTGGCTTGTAAAGCGTGCATGCGAGTTAAACCTGGTTCAGACGTTCGGCGATAAAAGTGATCAGCTGGCGGGCAATCTTGCCCTTGCTGGTCTGGGCAAAGAGAGTTGCATGCAACTCCCGGTCAATCACGCTGCAGGCGTTTTCCTCACTGTTGAAGCCAATGCTCGGGTTGGCTACGTCGTTGGCGACGATCAGATCGAGGTTTTTGTCTTTCAACTTGCGTGCAGCGTAGTCGAGCAGATGTTCGGTTTCGGCAGCGAAGCCGACACTGAACGGACGGTCGGGGCGGGTGGCGATGGTGGCCAGAATGTCTGGGTTGCGTACCATCTGCAGCAGCAAGCCGTCGCCGTTCGTAGGATCTTTCTTGAGTTTCTGTGGGGCGACGACTTCGGGGCGGTAATCGGCGACCGCCGCGGAGGCGATGAACAGGTCGCAGGGGATCGCGGCTTCGCAGGCGGCGAGCATGTCCCGGGCGCTGACTACGTCGATTCGCGTCACGCGGTCCGGGGTCGGCAAATGCACGGGGCCGGTGATCAAGGTCACACGGGCACCGGCTTCAACAGCTGCTTCCGCCAGCGCGAAGCCCATTTTTCCGGAGCTGTGGTTGGTGATGTAGCGCACCGGATCGATGTTTTCCTGAGTCGGGCCGGCGGTGATCAGCACGTGCTTGCCGGTCAGCGACTGGCGCTGGAAACATTCGGCGGCACAAAGTGCGAGATCGTTGGCTTCGAGCATGCGGCCCATGCCGACATCGCCGCAGGCCTGGCTGCCAGAGGCCGGGCCGAATACCCGAAGGCCACGGCTTTCGAGCAATTGGGTGTTGGCTTGGGTGGCCGGATCGCGCCACATGGCCTGGTTCATGGCCGGTGCAATGGCGACGGTGGCGTCGGTGGCCAGTACCAGGGTGGTCAACAGGTCATCGGCAATGCCTTGCGCCAGGCGGGCGATAAGGTCCGCAGTGGCGGGGGCGATCAGCACCAGGTCGGCCCACTTCGCCAGCTCGATATGGCCCATTGCAGCCTCGGCTGCAGGGTCGAGCAAGTCCATATGGACCGGGTGCCCCGACAGGGCCTGCATGGTCAGCGGGGTGATGAACTCGCTGCCGCCACGGGTCATGACCACGCGCACTTCTGCGCCCTGGTCGAGGAGTCGGCGAACCAGCTCGGCGCTCTTATAGGCGGCGATGCCGCCGCCGACGCCGAGAACAATGCGTTTCCGATACAGCCGCTGCATAGGCCTGCCTTTCAGTTCAGTGATGACTACGTTGCGGGTGCGATGCCCCCTCCCCAGGTGAAATCGCACGCAAAAAAGATGGGCTAAGATAGCACAGCGACCGCTATGGAACAGCGGCGCCCACACACATGGAGGTGCTATGAGCATTCGCGATTGGCCTGCGGCAGAGCGCCCGCGGGAGAAGCTTCTTGATCAAGGTTCGGCGAGCCTTTCCGATGCCGAGTTACTGGCAATCTTTCTACGAACCGGGGTTGCGGGCAAAAGTGCCGTCGATCTTGCGCGACACCTGCTACTTCAATTTGGCAGCCTGCGGACATTGCTGGAGGCGGATCAGCTGACGTTCAGCCGCCATCTGGGGCTGGGTCCGGCGAAGTTTGCCCAATTGCAGGCGGTATTGGAGATGGCCCGGCGGCACTTGGCCGAGACGTTGCGGCGGGACTCCGTGCTGGAAAGTCCGTTAGCCGTACGCGATTACCTCAAAGCGTTGTTGCGTCATGAGCCGCACGAAGTGTTTGGCTGTTTGTTTCTGGATGCCAAGCATCGCGTGCTGGGATTCGAGGCGTTGTTCAGAGGCACGATCGACACCACCAGCGTCTATCCCCGGCAGGTGGTCAAGCGTGCTTTGGCGCACAACGCGGCGGCGTTGATTCTGTGTCATAACCACCCTTCGGGCATCGCCGAGCCGAGTCAGGCTGACCGCGTACTGACCAAGCGCCTGCAGAAGGCGCTGGATCTGATAGATGTACGAGTGCTCGACCATTTCATCATCGGTGATGGCGACCCCCTGTCGATGGCCGAGTACGGCTGGATGTAGCCGCACAAAGGCTCAGGGCTTGATGCTGACCTTTGAGAAGTCCTGACGACCGAACGGGCTGACCTGGTAGCCTTGAACCTCCTTGCGCGTCAGGGCGAAGGCGGTCGGGTGCGCCAGCGGCAGCCAGAGCGCCTGTTGCTGGATTTGCACCTGAGCCTGTTGGTACAGCTTGCTGCGCACACCTTGCTCGGTGGTGGTCTTGCCGGCGCTGATCAGCTTGTCCAGGCCTTGCTCGCAGTAGCGGGCGAAGTTGGTGCCGGATTGCACCGCGGCGCATGAGAATTGCGGAGTGAGGAAGTTATCCGGGTCGCCGTTGTCGCCGGCCCAGCCCATGAACAGCAGATCGTGCTCACCGGCTTTCGCACGGCGGATCAGCTCACCCCATTCGATCACCCGAATTTCGGCCTGAATGCCGATCTCGGCCAGATCTGCTTGCAACAGCTGGGCGCCAAGGCTTGGATTCGGGTTGAGCAGGCTGCCTGTCGGGCGGGTCCAGATCGTGGTTTTGAAGCCGTCCTTAAGTCCGGCCCTTACCAGCAAATCCCGAGCTTTTGCAACGTCATGGGGGTAGCCCGAAAGCTCCTTGGCGTAGCTCCAGGTGTTGGGTGAGTAAGGGCCGTTAGCGGGTTGGGCGGTGTCTTCGAAGACAGCTTTGAGGTAGCTGGTCTTATCGAAGGCAAGGTTGATTGCCTGGCGGACTTCAGGTTTGTCCAGCGGAGGGTGTTGGCTGTTGATGGCGACGAAGGCGGTCATGAAAGCCGGTGTTTTCTCGACTCTCAGCGCCGTTTCCTGGCTGGCAGCTTGCACATCCAGCGGTTTGGGCGACAGGGCAATCTGGCATTCGTTACGCCGCAATTTTTGCAGGCGCACGTTCGCGTCTGGTGTGATGGCGAACACCAGGCTGTCCACCGGAGGTTTACCGGCGAAGTAGTCGCGGTTGGCCTTGTAGCGAATCGACGCGTCCTTCTGGAAACGCCCGAAAATGAACGGGCCGCTGCCGATCGGCTGGCTGTTGAGCTTTTCCGGGGTGCCAGCCTTGAGCAATTGGTCGGCATATTCAGCGGAGTAGATCGATGCGAAACCCATGCTCAGGGTCGCAAGAAAAGTCGAGTCCGGATGGTCGAGGGTGAAGCGCACAGTCAGCGGGTCAAGCGCGTCGATCTTTTTGATCAGGGCCGGCAATTGCATTGATTGGGCATGCGGGAAGCCGCTCTGGGCGATTTGATGCCATGGGTTGGCGGGGTCGAGCATCCGCTCGAAGCTGAACTTCACGTCTTCTGCGGTGAGCTCGCGGCTTGGGCTGAAATAATCGGTGCGATGAAATTTCACCTGCGGATGCAGTTTGAAGACATAGGTCAGGCCGTCGACGGAGACTTCCCAGCTGTCAGCGAGGCTGGGGACCACTTTGCCGCTGGCGGTATCGAAGTCCACCAGTCGGTTCATCAGTACGTCAGCGGACGCATTGGTGGTCGTCAGCGAGTTGTATTGAACGACATCGAATCCTTCCGGGCTGGCCTCTGTGCAGACGCTCAGGGCGGCGGCATGGGCCAGCGGGCTCAGAAGAGGGGCGAGCAGCAGCGTTAGGGCAGCGAGACGCATATTCAGTTTCCTTTGCAGATCGAAGGCCCATCTGCGAGTGCAGTCTGGAAAAGGCTTACCCTAGTGGCCTCTTGTGAAAATGACTATCCAATTTTTCAGATTGCCGCTTTTCAGGTTTGTTGTTTATTAAGTGGTAAATTGCCAGATAACCGGCTTTTCTGACAAAGCCAGAGCCTTGTTTTCGGGAAAGCATCCGCTTTTTGGGCATTTTATCGGGGCAATTTACGGCTAATCTTTGTCGGTAGGTCGCGGGTAGGGCATCAAATCCCAAGCTCGGCGACGAGCGGTAACTACCTTTGTCAGCCTTTGGTTTGGGCGCCCGGAGCAAGAAAACCGGGACTTTATGAAAGACAGATCACACCGACTGTTGTTGCTATGGGGTCTTTCTGGTATAAAGCAGCGCTCTTTTCTAGGGGCCCGGTTCCTTCGCTTGTAGGTGTAGCCGGTAAGACCCTTAAAGAAACGCGGCGCCTGGCGCCAAATGACTGAGAGATTAAGCGGCCAACCCATGCCGGGTTGGGCATGTGGTTTTAGAGGGCTGAGGCATGTCGAGAGTATGTCAAGTTACCGGTAAGGGTCCGGTGACTGGGAATAACATTTCCCACGCAAACAACAAAACCCGTCGTCGTTTCCTGCCGAACCTGCAGCATCACCGCTTCTGGGTCGAGTCCGAGAAGCGTTTTGTGCGTTTGCGCGTATCTGCCAAAGGCATGCGTATCATCGACAAGCGTGGCATTGATGTCGTGCTGGTCGAAATTCGCCGCAATGGCGCTAAGGTCTAAGGGAGAGAATCATGCGTGAATTGATCCGTTTGGTGTCGAGCGCTAACACTGGCCACTTCTACACCACTGATAAGAACAAGCGCACCACTCCGGACAAAATCGAAATCAAAAAATTCGATCCGGTTGTTCGCAAGCACGTGATCTACAAAGAAGCCAAAATCAAGTAATTGGTTTTGCTTCTGACAAAAAAACCCGCCTTTTGGCGGGTTTTTTTGTGCCTGCGATTCAAGCCTTCTGTTCAAACACCACGTAGATCTTGCGGCAGTGTTCCAACACCTCCCAAGTGCCTTTGAAACCGGCCGGGATGACGAAGCGATCGCCGGCGCGCAAGGTCTTGGCGTTGCCTTCTGTGTCGCGCAAAACGGAAACGCCCTGCACGATCTTGCAATATTCATGCTCGGTGTAGTTCACCAGCCACTGACCCACCGCACCTTCCCACACGCCCGCGTTCATCTGGCCACAAGGGCTGTTGTAGTGGTTGTAGAGGGTTTGCTCGGGGTCGCCCTTGAGGATTTTTTCCTGCGCTGGGCGAAAGCGTTCCACCTTGGTGTTGGCCTGGTTGAAGTCTACGATGTCTTGGATGCTCATTCTTTTTATCCCCCGTGATTGCGGCGCGAATGGCTGGAAAGCCCAAAGTCTATGTTTATTAAAATGAACATCGCAAGGCCGTTTGATGGCATTGTGTCAAATATATTGAAACTTGTGGTGCCGCTGGTTTAGGGTGGCAGGTGCCTTGGGCCGATGTGAAGGCTGGCCGGGCAGAATTCTTGAGGGTGCCTGCGTAGAACGCGTGGCGCTTGTATTCAATAAGAGGAGGACACTCGTATGACCACCCTGACTCGTGCCGATTGGGAACAACGCGCCCGCGATCTGAAGATCGAAGGCCGTGCTTATATCAATGGCGAATACACCGAAGCGGTCTCCAGCGAGACCTTCGAGTGCATCAGCCCGGTCGATGGTCGTCTGCTGGGCAAGATCGCCAGCTGTGACGCCGCCGACGCCCAGCGCGCAGTAGAAAATGCCCGCGCCACATTCAATTCCGGTGTCTGGTCGCGTTTGGCACCGAGCAAGCGCAAATCCACCATGATTCGTTTCGCCGGCCTGCTGAAAAAGCACGCCGAAGAGCTGGCGCTACTTGAAACCCTCGACATGGGCAAGCCGATCAGCGATTCCCTGGGCATCGACGTTCCGGGCGCAGCGCAAGCGCTGAGCTGGAGCGGCGAAGCCATCGACAAGATATATGACGAAGTCGCCGCCACGCCGCACGATCAGCTGGGTCTGGTGACTCGCGAGCCGGTGGGTGTTGTCGCTGCCATCGTGCCGTGGAACTTCCCGTTGATGATGGCCTGCTGGAAACTCGGCCCGGCGCTGTCCACGGGTAACTCGGTGATCCTCAAACCGTCCGAAAAGTCGCCGCTGACTGCCATCCGTATCGCTGCGCTGGCCGTTGAGGCGGGTATCCCGGCTGGCGTGCTGAACGTGCTGCCGGGCTTCGGTCACACCGTCGGCAAGGCCCTGGCCTTGCATATGGATGTCGACACGCTGGTATTCACCGGTTCGACCAAGATTGCCAAGCAATTGCTGATCTACTCCGGCGAATCGAACATGAAACGCGTCTGGCTCGAAGCCGGTGGCAAGAGCCCGAACATCGTGTTCGCCGATGCGCCGGACTTGCAGGCCGCCGCCGAAGCCGCAGCCGGCGCCATCGCTTTCAACCAGGGCGAGGTTTGCACCGCCGGTTCGCGTCTGCTGGTCGAGCGTTCGATCAAGGACACCTTCCTGCCTTTGGTGGTCGAAGCCCTCAAAGGCTGGAAACCTGGCAATCCCCTGGACCCGGCGACCAACGTTGGTGCGTTGGTGGACACCCAGCAGATGAACACCGTGCTGTCTTACATCGAGGCTGGTCATTCCGATGGCGCCAAACTGGTGGCCGGCGGCAAGCGCATCCTGCAGGAAACCGGTGGCACTTATGTTGAGCCGACGATTTTCGACGGCGTGAGCAACGCGATGAAAATCGCTCAGGAAGAAATCTTTGGCCCAGTGCTTTCGGTTATTGCTTTCGACACCGTGGAAGAAGCCGTTCAGATCGCCAACGACACGCCATATGGCCTGGCCGCAGCGGTGTGGACAACCAATATTTCCAAGGCTCACCTGACTGCCAAGGCCTTGCGTGCCGGTAGCGTCTGGGTCAACCAATACGACGGCGGCGACATGACCGCACCGTTTGGTGGCTTCAAGCAATCGGGTAACGGTCGTGACAAATCGCTGCACGCGTTCGACAAGTACACCGAACTGAAGGCGACCTGGATCAAGCTGTAAATTGTGGCGGGCCCCGGTCGCATCCGGGGCTCAATACAACGCAGATCCCTTGTGGGAGCGAGCTTGCTCGCGATAGCGGTATGACAGTCGACGTCAATGTTGAATGTTGCGCCGTCATCGCGAGCAAGCTCGCTCCCACATTGCTTTTTATGGCATGTAAAAAACAACAATCCACAGGAGCGTGGTAATGCGTTGGGCGACTTATTTCGCCGTATTGGCGTCTGTCCTGAGTGTCGGTCTGGCGCTGGGTGTCAGTATGCCTCTGGTGTCGCTGCGGCTGGAAAGTTGGGGCTATGGCTCGTTCGCCATTGGTGTGATGGCGGCGATGCCGGCGATTGGCGTGCTTCTGGGCGCCAGGATCTCGAGTCGCCTGGCGGCACGTTTCGGCACAGCGGCCTTGATGCGCTTGTGTCTGTGGGCGGGAGCAATCTCCATCGGTCTGTTGGCGCTGTTGCCCAGCTACCCGATCTGGCTGGTACTGCGCCTGATGATCGGGGTCATCCTGACCATTGTCTTCATCCTCGGCGAGAGCTGGATCAACCAGTTGGTGGTGGAGCAATGGCGTGGACGGTTGGTGGCGCTGTATGGCAGCAGCTATGCCTTGAGCCAACTGTCCGGGCCGTTGCTGCTGGGTGTTCTGGGAACCGAAAGGGATTTTGGTTTCTGGGTTGGCGTCGGGCTGTTGGTGGTCTCGCCGTTGCTGCTGCTGGGGCGCAGTGGAGCGCCGACCAGCGAGTCGCTCAGCGTAACCTTGAGCGACTTGCTGGGCTTCTGCCGAGGGTTGCCGGCGATTGCCTGGGCGGTGGCGCTGTTTGCCGCGTTCGAGGCGATGATACTGACCTTGTTGCCGGTCTATTGTTTGCGCCAGGGTTTCACCACCGAAATGGCCTTGGCTATGGTCAGCACGGTGGTGGTTGGCGATGCCTTGTTGCAACTGCCGATTGGCGCGCTAGCTGATCGGCTGTCGCGCCGTACGCTGTTTACCGGTTGTGCAATGGTTCTGCTGGTGTCGAGCCTGGCGATTCCGCTGCTGATCGACACGTTGCTGATCTGGCCGCTATGGGTGCTGTTCGGAGCCAGTGCCGGCGGGTTGTTTACCTTGTCGCTGATTCTGATCGGCGAACGCTATCGCGACGATGCGCTGGTCCGCGCCAACGCCCATGTCGCACAGTTGTGGGGCATTGGCTGCCTGATCGGACCGTTGGCGGCAGGAGCGGGCAGTCAGTGGATCAGCGGGCATGCATTGCCGTTGCTAATGGCGGCCGGGGCTTTAGGGTTGGTGATTCTTGTATCGCGCCAAGGGGCGTTTGGCGCTGTGCAGCCGGTGTAACGTTTATCGGGGAGTTGGTAGTCCTGAAAGCTCGTGCGAACACGGCCCGAACCTTCGGCAGCTCACAGCATCCGCTCCGGGCCGACGCTGAGCATGTCGATGTCGATGAAATTTCAGCTCGGCGCGGGCCATGAAAGCTTCGCTGCTGTTGGACAGCAAGCGAAAGCCGGAGCGGCCCTTATAAGGCGCTGCCTGGGCCTGGATCGAACGACCAAACGCCGAATCCTCCGCTGGCAAGGTTCTCGCGGTACGTCGAACGTGGCGCAACCGCCCAGGGTCAGGGCGAAAAGCAGAAGAAAGTGCAGTGCCCGTGTGGTTCTCAAGTCGGATCGTCCCGATTGGCGGCGGTTGTCGTCATGTGGACGCTGGCTTGCGGTCAAAGGTCAGTCGACGGCACCATCGGTTTCGGCCAGCAGCTTGATTGCCGCAGCCCCCACCTTGCGCACAGCTTCTTCAATCTGTGCCGTCGGCTTGGCAGCGTAGTTCATCCGCAGACAATTGCGATATTTGCCTGAGGCCGAAAAGATACTGCCGACAGCGATCTGTACGCCTTGTTCAAGCAGCACGCGATTCAGTTTCAAGGTGTCGAAGCCCTCGGGCAGCTCGACCCACAGCATGAAGCTGCCTTGCGGGCGGCTGGCGCGGGTGCCAGCGGGGAAGTAACGGCTGACCCAGTCGATCATCAAGTCGCGGTTACGTTGGTACTGCGTGCGCATGCGCCGCAAATGCGGCTCGAAATGTCCGGCCTTGAGGAATTCGGCGATAGCGATCTGTGGTTGCGGTGCAGTCGAGCCAGTGCTGATGTATTTCATGTGCAGCACCCGCTCCAGGTAACGCCCTGGCGCTACCCAGCCAATGCGCAAACCCGGTGCCAGGGTTTTCGAGAACGAACTACAGAGCAGGACGCGACCGTCTTCGTCGAAGGATTTGATGGTCCGTGGGCGCGGGTAGGTGTAGGCCAGTTCGCCATACACATCGTCCTCGATGATCGCCACGTCGAAGCGCTGGGCCAGGGTCAGCAAGGCCCGTTTGCGCGACTCCGGCATGATGTAGCCCAGCGGGTTGTTGCAGTTGGGGGTCAACTGTATGGCCTTGATCGGCCATTGCTCCAACGCCAGCTCCAGGGCCTCGAGGCTGATCCCGGTGAGCGGGTCGGTGGGGATTTCCAGGGCTTTCATGCCCAGGCCCTTGAGGGTCTGCATGGCGCCGTGAAAGCTCGGCGAGTCCACGGCGACGATGTCGCCTTGCTCGCAGGTGGCACGAATGCTGGTGGACAGCGCTTCATGGCAGCCGGTGGTGATCACCAGATCGCTGGCACCTAGCTGACAACCGGAGTCGAGCAACAACCGGGCAAGCTGTTCACGCAATTCCAGGGTGCCATAGATGTTGTCGTAATACAGGCCGGGCATGTCCTGCCGGCGGCTGATCTGCGCCAGGCCACGTAGCAGCGGCTGCATGGTCGGCGTGGTGATGTCCGGCATGCCGCGGCCCAACTGGACGACATCCTTGCGCGGTACGGCGCGGATCAATTCGAGTACCTGATCCCACTGGGAAATTTCCACCGGCCGTTGTGCGGGGCGACCGACCGCGGGCAGCGCCGGCAACTCGCGGCCGACCGGGACGAAATAGCCGGATTTGGGCTTCGGCGTCGCCAATCCGCTGTCTTCCAACACCCGATAGGCCTGCTGCACCGTGCTCAAGCTGACCCCGTGCTCGACGCTCAAGGCCCTCACCGAAGGCAACCGGTCACCAGGGCGATAGAAGCCCTGTTCGATACGCGTGCCGAGCAGTTCAGCAAGATTGACGTAAAGGGTCATGGCGGGGCCTCGATGGGATCGATTCGGATAAGCAGTACAGATGGAGCAAAAATACAGGATTCAGTGCTGCGATTGGAAATTCTGTATGGAAATAATACAGCTACTTTGAATCTGTAATGGTTTTTGACACCCACGCATCATGTCTGCTCATGGCTACCCAAGTAAACAGGAGCAGAAAAATGAACGGCTTGAGCGATGTGCGGCTCACATTACATAGTCAGGAGCTAGTGGCAGGGCAGGAGAAAGGGTCACGTGCGGCGACTATGCGCAACGCCCCGTCCGGTCTGAGCCGTTGGGGCCTGTTCTGGCATCGCCTGCGCACCCGCAAAACCCTGCTCGATTTGACGACCGAGGAGTTGCGCGACATCGGCTTGAGCCGTGAACAGGCGCGGCAAGAAGGGTTGAAGCCTTTTTGGCGGATTTAGGGTGTGAAACACATCCCTATGTAGCAGCTGCCGCCAGGCTGCGTCCGGCTGCGCAGCAGTCGTAATCTGGCCACCTCGGTTTTCCTGTGAGATCGAGGCCTACCGTTCTACGACCGCTTCGCGGCCGAACGCAGCCTGGCGGCAGCTGCTACGCGGGGAGGGCTCGTTCCGGTAATCGCCTCAGGTCAGCTCTTTAAGCCTGTGCCAGAGCATTCCCAGCGCCAGCAGTGGAGAGCGCAGGTATTTGCCGCCGGGGAAGGTGATGTGTGGAACCTGGGCGAACAGATCGAAGCCGCCGCTCTGCTGGCCGCTGATGGCCTCGGCCAGCAACTTGCCGGCCAGGTGCGTGGCGTTTACGCCATGACCTGAGTAGGCCTGGGCGTAATACACATTCGGCTGGTCCTTGAGCCGTCCGATTTGCGGCAGGCGATTGGCGCCGATGCCGATCATCCCGCCCCATTGATAGTCGATCTTCACCCCGGCCAGCTGCGGGAATACGTCCAGCATTTTCGGCCGCATATAAGCGGCGATGTCCTGCGGGTCGCGCCCGGAATAGTGACAAGCACCGCCAAACAGCAAGCGCCGGTCCGCCGAGAGACGGTAGTAATCCAGCGCTACCCGTTGATCGCAGACCGCCATGTTTTGTGGCAGCAACGCGTGAGCCTGGGCTTCACTCAAGGGTTCGGTGGCGATGATATAGCTGCCGGCCGGCAGCACTTTGCCGCTGAGTTGCGGGTTGAGTCCGTTGAGGTAGGCGTTGCAGCCCAGCACTAACGTTTTGGCCCGCACTGAACCCTGAGCGGTGTGAACACGAACTTCAGGGCCGTAATCGATGCGGGTAACGGCCGATTGCTCGAACAGCTTGACGCCCAGTTGCTGCGCGGCGACGGCTTCGCCCAGCGCAAGATTCAACGGATGCAGATGCCCCGAGCCCATATCGATCAAACCGCCGACATAACGGTCGGAGCCGACCACAGTGTGCATTTCATGGGCTTGCAGCAGGCGGGTTTGGTGACGATAACCGAGGCTGCGCAGTTCTTCGGCATCCTCGGCGAATCCTTCAAGATCGCGAGGTTTGTTGGCCAGATCGCAATAACCCCAGGTCAGGTCGCAGGCGATCTGGAAACGTTCGACCCGCTGGCGGACTATTTCCACCGCCTCAAGCCCCATCAACTTCATCTGACGCACGCCTTGCGTGCCTACCACATTGGCGAACTGATCGAGGCCGTGGCCGACACCGCGAATCAGCTGCCCGCCGTTGCGCCCGCTGGCGCCCCAGCCAATCTTGCGCGCTTCCAGCAGCACTACGCTCAAACCGCGCTCGGCCAGTTCGATTGCCGTGTTCAACCCCGAGAAACCACCGCCGACCACGCAGACGTCGGCCTGTAACTCACCTGTGAGCACCGGATGGTCGGGCTGCGGCAGGCTGCTGGCGGCGTAGTAAGACGCGGTGTGCTGGTTGCTCGGGACAGGTTTCTGAGCACGGGCATTCATGTGCATAATCCGGATTATTGTGTTTGGAAAACTTTACGGAGCATAAGCCGGACCTTTCCGGTGCGGCAACACTGGTCGGCTGGCGCTGTCTGGAACGTGGCTTTTAAGGCAGAATCCCAATCCATCCACTTTCCCGGTAACCGCTTCGATGAGCTGCAACAGCCAGAAAATTCGCACTCTCCGGCAGCAGATCCCCTCGTTCGAGTGTGTCCCCGGTTGCCATGACTGCTGTGGTCCGGTGACCACTTCGACCGAAGAAATGTCCCGTTTACCGCGCAAGACGGCGGCCGAGCAGGAAGCGGCGATGGATGAGTTGAACTGCGTTCACCTGGGCCCCAACGGTTGCACGGTGTACGACGAGCGTCCGTTGATCTGTCGTCTATTTGGCACTACGCCGACCTTGCCATGCCCCAATGGCCGCCGTCCGGTGGAGTTGATTCATCCGCGAGTCGAAAAGCAGATCCATGAGTACATGGCCAGCACGCGGCAGGTTCTGGTTTGAAATGATCGTTCCCACGCAGAGCGTGGGAACGAGCGTGATGCGCTCAATCCGGAATCGGTAGATTCAAACTCTCTTTCACCTCTTCCATCACGATATAGCTCTTGGACTCCCGAACATGGGGCAGTTTAAGCAGGATGTCGCCCAGCAATTTACGGTACGACGCCATCTCGGAAATCCGTGCTTTCACCAGATAGTCGAAGTCGCCCGACACCAGATGGCACTCCAGCACATGGGGCAGCTTCAGCACGGCTCGCCGGAACTCTTCGAAGGTGTCGCCGGATTTGTAGTCCAGGCTGATCTCGACGAATACCAGCAGGCTGCCCTTGAGGTGCTGCGGGTTGAGCCGGGCGTTGTAGCCCATGATGATTCCTTCGCGCTCCAGACGACGTACCCGCTCGGTACAGGGTGTGGTCGACAGGCCGACCTTTTCCCCCAGTTCGGTGAAGGAAATGCGCCCGTCCACCTGCAGGATACGCAAGATGTTGCGGTCGATCTTGTCCAGCTCACGTTTGGTCTGGGTGTTGGTACGCATAGGGGATGCGCCTCCGTGAAAAGGTTTTTTGCCGAGAATTCTCGCCAAATATAGGCACTTATATAGTGAAAAGCACTGGCAAATGTTTTTTACACTGCGCGCATCTTCGCTCTGAACAACAAACGTCAGCGGTAAGCCGCGATGAGGGATATGAAAATGCGCGTTCTGGTCTTGGGTAGCGGCGTCATAGGTACCGCCAGTGCCTATTATCTGGCTCGGGCCGGCTTCGAGGTGGTGGTCGTCGACCGCCAGCCGGCCGCTGCCATGGAAACCAGTTTCGCCAACGCAGGCCAGGTCTCGCCAGGTTATGCCTCGCCCTGGGCCGCGCCGGGTGTGCCGCTCAAAGCCATCAAGTGGCTGTTGCAGCGCCACGCGCCGCTGGCGATCAAGGCCACTGCCGAAATTGATCAATACCTGTGGATGGCGCAGATGCTGCGCAACTGCACCGCCAGCCGCTATGCGGTGAACAAAGAGCGTATGGTCCGTCTGTCCGAATACAGCCGTGACTGCCTCGACGAACTGCGCGCCGAAACCGGTATTGCCTACGAAGGACGCAGCCTGGGGACTACCCAGCTGTTCCGCACACAGGCGCAACTCGATGGCGCGGCGAAAGACATCTCGGTGCTCAAAGAGTCTGGCGTACCTTTTGAACTGCTCGACCGCGCCGGCATCGCCCGCGTTGAACCCGCACTGGCCAGCGTCACCGACATCCTCGCCGGTGCCTTGCGCTTGCCGAATGACCAAACCGGTGACTGCCAGATGTTCACCACCCGCCTGGCCGAAATGGCTGTGAAACTGGGTGTGGAATTCCGCTTCGGCCAGGACATTCAGCGCCTCGACTACGTGGGTGATCGGGTCAATGGTGTGTGGATCGACGGCAAGCTGGAAACCGCTGACCGCTACGTGCTGGCACTCGGCAGCTATTCGCCGCAGTTGCTCAAGCCGCTGGGCATCAAGGCGCCGGTGTACCCGCTCAAGGGTTACTCGTTGACCGTGCCGATCACCAACCCGGAGATGGCCCCGACTTCGACTATCCTCGACGAGACTTACAAGGTCGCGATCACCCGTTTCGACAACCGCATTCGTGTCGGTGGCATGGCTGAAATTGCCGGTTTTGACCTGTCGCTCAATCCGCGTCGGCGCGAAACCCTGGAGATGATCGTCAACGACCTCTATCCTCAGGGCGGTGATTTGTCCCAGGCCAGTTTCTGGACCGGCCTGCGTCCGACCACACCGGATGGCACACCGATTGTCGGTGCCACACCGTTGCGCAATCTGTTTTTGAACACCGGTCACGGTACGCTCGGCTGGACCATGGCGTGTGGTTCTGGTCGCTTGCTGGCTGACCTGATGGCGAAGAAAACGCCGCAGATCAGTGCCGAAGGCCTCGATATTTCTCGTTACGATAACAATCCCAAGGAGTCAGCTAAACATGTCAATCCAGCGCCAGCTCACCAATGAGCGCATGAGCCAGATCGTTGTACACGGCAATACCGTGTATCTGGCAGGACAGGTTGGCGACGATATGAACGCCGGGATTGAACAGCAGACCCGTGAAACCCTTGCCAACATCGAGCGTTTGCTGGATCTGGCCGGGACCGACAAGAATCGTCTGCTGTCGGTGACGATCTACCTGAAAGACATCGACGCTGACTTCGCCGGTATGAACGCTGTCTGGGACAAGTGGCTGCCAAAAGGTGTGGCACCTGCCCGCGCAACCGTCGAAGCCAAGCTCTGCGAGCCGGAAATTCTGGTTGAGCTGTCGGTTGTGGCCGCTCTGCCTTAAGTAACGCTTTAAGTAACAACGATCCCTCTCCCGGCGCTGTTGGTGGTTCACGCTGTCAGCCAGCGCCGGTTTTTTCTTCCCTCATGACCGCCTAGAAGTCTGCCGCCATGCGTCCTGCCCGTGCCCTGATCGATCTTCAAGCTCTGCGTCACAACTACCAACTGGCCCGCGAAGTGTCGGGAGCCAAGGCTCTCGCCGTGATCAAGGCCGATGCTTATGGCCATGGCGCGGTGCGCTGCGCCCAGGCTCTGGAAGCTGAGGCTGACGGTTTTGCCGTGGCCTGTATCGAGGAAGCGCTGGAACTGCGTGCAGCCGGTATTCGTGCGCCGGTGCTGTTGCTCGAAGGGTTTTTCGAAGCCGATGAGCTGGCGCTGATCGTCGAGCATGATTTCTGGTGTGTGGTGCATTCGTTGTGGCAGCTCGAGGCGATCGAGAAAGCCGCACTGGCCAAGCCGCTGACCATCTGGCTCAAGCTCGACTCGGGCATGCACCGCGTCGGACTGCATCCGGCGGATTATCAAGGGGCCTATCAACGACTCCTGGCCAGTGGCAAAGTGGCAAAGATTGTCCTGATGAGCCACTTCGCCCGCGCCGATGAGCTCCATTGCGCCCGCAGTACCGAGCAGGTCGCGGTGTTCGAAGCCGCTCGCCAGGGGTTGTCGGCTCAGGTCAGTTTGCGCAACTCGCCGGCGGTTCTCGGTTGGCCGAACATTCCCAGTGACTGGGTGCGCCCGGGCATCATGCTTTACGGCGCGACTCCGTTCGAGGAGGCCAATGCGGTGGCTGCGCGTTTGCAGCCAGTGATGACCCTGGAATCGAAAGTGATCAGCGTGCGTGAGCTGCCCGCCGGCGAACCGGTTGGTTACGGTGCGAAGTTCATCACGCCCAAACCAATGCGTATTGGCGTGGTTGCCATGGGTTATGCCGACGGCTATCCGCGTCAGGCGCCTACCGGTACGCCAGTGTTGGTGGCTGGTCAACGCAGTCAGCTGCTTGGGCGGGTATCGATGGACATGTTGTGCATTGATCTGACCGATGTACCGCAGGCCGGCCTCGGTTCGACGGTCGAGTTGTGGGGCAAGAACATCCTTGCCAGCGACGTGGCGATGGCTGCCGACACTATTCCTTATCAGATTTTCTGCAACCTGCGCCGAGTGCCACTGCTCTATTCCGGGAGCTAAAGGGCACTCTGCCTTACCGGAAGTCGCCTTCCTGAAGCGGATTCAGGCCCAAGTGTTGTAAATACTGAACGCTGTCGCCATGATAACGCTCAATACCCTACAACCTGAATCCTGGGAGGCTAATGCATTGGACGTCGGTGAACGACTGCAATCGATCCGTAAACTGAAAGGTCTTTCCCAGCGTGAGCTTGCCAAGCGTGCGGGGGTCACCAATAGCACCATTTCGATGATCGAGAAAAACAGCGTCAGTCCCTCGATCAGTTCGCTGAGGAAGGTTCTTGGTGGTATCCCCATGTCCATGGTCGAGTTCTTTTCCGAAGAAATCCTCCAGGAAAAACCGACTCAGATCGTCTATAAAGCTCACGAACTGATCGATATCTCCGATGGCGCGGTCACCATGAAGCTGGTTGGTAAGGCTCATCCGAGTCGGGCAATCGCTTTTCTCAACGAGATTTACCCACCAGGCGCCGATACCGGCGGCGAAATGCTCACCCACGAAGGTGAGGAGACCGGGATTCTCCTGGAAGGTCGTCTGGAGTTGGTGGTGGGGCTTGAGACATTCGTGCTTGAGGCCGGTGACAGCTACTACTTCGAAAGCACCAAGCCGCACCGTTTCCGTAATCCGTTCGACGCGCCGGCGCGGCTAATCAGCGCAGCCACGCCAGCGAATTTCTAAGAGGAAGGCGTCCAGCAAGGTTTGTGCAGGCGCTCTGGTTAGTTTTCCGCCGCGACTAATACCCCTTCGACTTTAGGGTTGTTTCAGTGTGGCAGGCTAACCGCTATACTTGCGCCCGCCTGCGAACCGTGGCCGTGGGCGTGACTAGCCACCATTGAGGGTGTACGCGTGAACCTAATTATGAAAATGCTGGCTGCACCAGCAACCGTATTGGCCCTTTGGGCAGTCAGCGCTCAAGCTGCGACCAACGACGATATCGCTAAACGCCTTGAACCAGTCGGCCAGGTCTGTGTACAAGGTCAAGAGTGCAAGGGGATGGAAGTCGCTGCTTCGGCGGGCGGCGGCGGTGCGAAAACCCCTGACGACGTGATTGCCAAGCATTGCAATGCTTGCCACGGCACCGGCCTGCTGGGTTCGCCAAAAATCGGCGACGCTGCCGACTGGGGCAAGCGCGCCAAAGAGCAAGGTGGTCTTGACGGCCTGTTGGCCAAAGCCATTACCGGCATCAACTCGATGCCGCCCAAAGGCACCTGCGCCGATTGCTCCGATAGCGATCTCAAAGGCGCAATCCAGAAGATGTCCGGCCTGAAATAAGCCCCATCTTCCGCGAAAAAGCCGCTTACAAGCGGCTTTTTTGTGCCCGAGATTTGGCCTCAAGGCTGTTCTTTGCAGCAAAGACCCGGCAAGCTCAGTCCCTCCCCGGCTCAAGGCGCGTCCACGGAGGGTCAGATGGTGCAGTCCTGTTCAATCGAGCATGCGGTCGATGCTGTGCTCGCACGTTTACCGGTGCATATTCATATGGGTTTGCCGCTGGGCCTTGGCAAACCCAATGCTTTTGTTAACGCGCTGTACCAACGCATTGCACAACTGCCCGGGCGACGGCTGACGATCTACACAGCCCTGAGTCTGGGTCGCCCATCCTTGGGTGATGGCTTGCAACGGCGCTTTCTCGAGCCCTTTGTCGAACGTGTATTCGGCGATTATACGGAACTGGATTATCTCGCTGATCTGCACCACGACAGCCTGCCGGCCAACATCCGCATCGAGCAGTTCTTCATGCAGCCAGGGAGTTTGCTCAACAGCCTGCCCGCTCAACAGGACTACGTCAGCAGCAACTACAGCCATGCCGCGCGGGACATCAATGCCGCCGGTTTGAACCTGGTCGCGCAACTGGTCGCTCGTGATCCACAGGCGGATCGCCTGAGCTTGAGCTGCAACCCGGATATCACACTCGACTTGCTGCCGATGATCGCCAAGCGCCGCGCGGCGGGAGAAACCATTCTGCTGCTCGGCCAGGTTCATCGAGACCTGCCTTACATGCCGGGCCATGCGGAAATCGGCAGTGACGCCTTCGATCTGCTGATCGACGAGGAGGACCACACAACGCTGTTTTCCACGCCGAATATGCCCGTGGGCTTGCAGGACCATTTCATCGGGCTGCACGCCAGTACTTTGGTGCGCGATGGCGGCACCTTGCAGATCGGCATCGGCTCCATGGGCGATGCGCTGACTGCAGCACTGCTGGCACGTCAGGCGGATAACGACGGTTATCGAGCGCTGTTGGCGGAGATCGATGTCACACACTGGCAGCGTCTGATCGAGCGTGAAGGCGGCGTCGAGCCCTTCGCCAAAGGGCTTTACGGTTGCAGCGAAATGTTCGTCAACGGGCTGTTGGTTCTGGCCGATGCAGGAATCGTAAGGCGTAAGGTTTATGCGCAGGTTGCGCTGCAAGAGCAGGCGAATGCCGGAGCGCTGGATGAGGCCGCGCAGCAGGGCGGTATCTCAGTGCATGGCGGGTTCTTTCTCGGGCCGCGCAGTTTCTATCAGCGGTTACGCGAGTTGCCGCCGAGCAAGCTGGTTGAATTCAACATGACCGCCATCAGCTACATCAATGAGCTGTACGGCAATGAACAGCTCAAGCGGTTGCAGCGCCAGGATGCACGTTTCATCAACAGTGCCTTTACCATGACCCTGCTCGGTGCCGGGGTGGCGGATCAACTGGAGGATGGGCGGGTACTGAGCGGTGTCGGCGGGCAATACAACTTTGTTGCCCAAGGCCATGCACTGGAGGGTGCGCGTTCTATCCTGATTTTGCGCAGCTGGCGCGAATCAGGCGGCGAAGTGAGTTCGAACATGGTCTGGGATTACGGTCACTGCACGATCCCGCGGCATCTGCGCGACATCGTGGTGACCGAGTACGGCATCGCCGATCTGCGCGGCAAGACCGATGCGGCGGTGATCGAGGCCTTGCTGAGTATCAGCGATTCACGCTTCCAGCAGGGCTTGATCGAGCAGGCACAGAAAGTCGGCAAGTTGCCCAAGGACTTCCGTCTTGATCCACGTTTCACCGACAACAACCCGCAGCGTCTGCAGGCGATTCAGGCACGGCATTCCCAGCTTTTTCCGGAGTATCCGTTGGGCAGCGACTTCAGCAACGAGGAGCGTGATCTGTTGCGGGCGCTCAACTGGTTGAAGAGCAAGTTCAAGCTCACCGAGATTCTCGAGCTGGGCAAGGCCGCGCTGGATGCGCCGCAGCCATCGCAATACCCGGCTCATCTTGAACGGATGCAACTGACGAAACCTGAGGGCCTGCGCGAGGATCTGTATCAGCGATTGCTGTTGGCAGGTCTACAGGCCACCGCGAAGTAACTACCAGCGACGATCAAATGTGGGAGCGGGCTTGCTCGCGAAGACGGCGGCACATCCAGCATTGATGTGACTGACAAACCGCATTCGCGAGCAAGCCCGCTCCCGCAGGGGGTTTGTGGTGTGGCGGATTAGTCGATAAAGGTCACGACGCCGCCCGCCAGGGATTTCACCCGGGCCAGGGATTCAACGCGATAGCCCTGAGCGTCCAGCTCGGCACGGCCGCCCTGGAATGACTTCTCGATCACGATACCCAGGCCTGCCACGGTGGCGCCGGCTTGTTTGATGATCGAGATCAGCGCTTGCGAGGCCTTACCATTGGCCAGGAAGTCATCGATGATCAGCACGCGGTCGCTGCTGGTCAGGTGCCGTGGAGAAATCGCCACAGTGCTTTCGACCTGCTTGGTGAACGAGTACACAGTCGCCGACAGCAGGTTTTCGGTCAGGGTCAGGGACTGATGCTTGCGGGCGAAAATCACCGGCACACCGAGATTCAGTCCGGTCATGATCGCCGGAGCAATACCCGAGGCTTCGATGGTAACGATCTTGGTGATGCCCGAATTTGCGAACAGGGTGGCGAACTCATCGCCGATCAGCTTCATCAATTGCGGGTCGATCTGGTGGTTCAGAAAGGCGTCGACTTTCAGGACCTGATCGGAAAGCACGATGCCTTCTTCGCGAATTTTCTTGTGCAGGGCTTCCACGGAACGTCCTCTTTTAGCGCTTTGTGCGCCTAAGCTCTGATAAAAAGTGTTCGGTTAAAAAGTAGTCAATTTAGCGCTTTAACATTGCGCGTATATCCGCTAACGCGGTATTGCCACGAACGGCTTTGACTTCGGTAGGGATGTCGTCGGTGCCTTCCCAGGCCAAGTCGTCCGGCGGCAGTTCATCGAGGAAGCGGCTCGGCGCACAGTCGATGATCTCGCCGTATTGCTTACGCTTGGCAGCGAAGGTGAAGGCCAGAGTCTGACGAGCTCGGGTAATTCCGACGTAGGCCAGGCGGCGTTCTTCTTCGATGGTGTCGGCTTCGATGCTGGAGCGGTGAGGGAGAATTTCCTCTTCCATGCCCATGATGAACACGTAGGGGAATTCCAGGCCCTTGGAGGCGTGCAAGGTCATCATTTGCACACCTTCGGCGCCGTCTTCCTCTTCCTGCTGACGTTCGAGCATGTCGCGCAAGACCAGCTTGCCGATGGCGTCTTCGATGGTCATTTCGCCATCTTCGTCTTTTTCCAGGGTGTTCTTCAGCGCCTCGATCAGGAACCAGACGTTGCCCATGCGGTAGTCCGCGGCTTTGTCGCTGGAACTGTTGGTGCGCAGCCAGTTCTCGTAATCGATGTCCATGACCATGCTGCGCAGTGCGGAAATCGGGTCCTCTCCCGCACATTGCTCACGTACGCGATCCATGAAGCGCTTGAAGCGCGTCAGGCGATCGGTGAAGCGGCTGTCCAGGTGCTCGCCAAGGCCAATTTCTTCGGTAGCGGCGTACATTGAGATCTTGCGCCCAGTGGCGTAGTTGCCGAGCTTTTCCAGGGTGGTCGAACCGATTTCCCGGCGTGGGACGTTGATCACCCGCAGGAAGGCGTTGTCGTCGTCCGGGTTCACCAGCAGGCGGAAGTAAGCCATCAGGTCTTTGACTTCCTGACGTCCGAAAAAGCTGTTGCCGCCGGAGAGGCGATACGGAATCTGGTGATGCTGAAGCTTGAGCTCAATGAGCTTGGCCTGGTAATTACCGCGATAAAGAATGGCGAAGTCGCTGTAGGGCCGGTCGGTGCGCAGGTGCAGGGTGAGGAGTTCCACGGCCACGCGCTCTGCTTCGGCGTCTTCGTTGCGGCAGCGGATCACGCGGATTTCGTCGCCGTGCCCCATGTCGCTCCACAGTTGTTTTTCAAACGCGTGGGGATTGTTCGAAATCAGCACGTTGGCGCAGCGCAGGATACGGCTGGTGGAGCGGTAGTTCTGCTCGAGCATTACCACTTTCAAGGACGGATAGTCGTCCTTGAGCAACATCAGGTTTTCCGGGCGTGCGCCGCGCCAGGCGTAGATCGACTGGTCATCATCACCCACCACGGTGAACTGGTTACGCTTGCCGATCAGCAGCTTCACCAGCAAATACTGGCTGGCGTTGGTGTCCTGGTATTCGTCCACTAGCAGGTAGCGGACCTTGTTTTGCCATTTTTCCAGGATGTCGGCGTGCTCCTGGAACAGTTTTACCGGCAGCAGGATCAGGTCGTCAAAGTCCACCGCGTTGAATGCCTTGAGCGTGCGCTGATAGTGGGTGTAGACGATGGCGGCGGTCTGCTCCTTGGGGTTGCGGGCATTTTCCAGGGCTTCGGGCGGCAGAATCAGGTCGTTTTTCCACGAGCCGATCATGTTCTTGATCTCGTCGACGCCGTCGTCGCCCGAGTATTCCTTCTGCATGATGTCAGTCATCAGGGCTTTGACGTCGGTCTCGTCGAAAATCGAGAACCCTGGCTTATAGCCCAGACGTGCATGCTCTTTGCGGATGATGTTCAGACCCAGATTGTGGAACGTACACACCGTCAACCCGCGGCCTTCGCCGCCGCGCAGCAGGCTGCCGACTCGCTCCTTCATCTCCCGCGCGGCCTTGTTGGTAAAGGTCATGGCGACGATGTACTGCGCACGGATGCCGCAGCTCTGGATCAGATGGGCGATTTTGCGGGTGATCACGCTGGTCTTGCCGGAGCCTGCGCCGGCGAGCACCAAAAGAGGGCCGCCGACATAGTTCACGGCTTCTTGCTGCCGGGGATTGAGTCGGGACATGACGGAAAAGGAGGTCGCTTGCGAAATGGGCGGGCATTTTAACAGGCTGGAAAGATTCTGCCGCTCCTCTGCGACTTGTGACGTAGCACTCGATCTAAATTTGCCGGTTTTGTTACTTTCCCGCAGGATGCGCAATGAATTTGCGTCTAATGTTCGTGTTTGAGCGGTACAAGCCGGTTTTTGATAATCAATAGCATTGGTCAGTGTTTATCGGCACGTCATAATGCCCGCCGCCAACATCTTTTGCAGAGTCTAGGGAGCTAGCTTGTCTACGCCTGTCGAACCCTTGCGTTTGCTGCTTCTGGCCCAAGAGCCAGCGTGGGCAGCGTTGTTGCGCGAGTGTCTGGCTCCGATGGGGAGCTCGGCTGTGCTGATCAGTGCGCCGAGCTGGGAGTCGGTCAGTAGTTTGTTCGATGACGACCGCACTGCGGTGTTATTGACGACTCCAGCCCTGCAACCCGCTCCGGGTCGCTGCAGTTTGCCAACGGTATTGCTGTTGGAGCACGAACCGGTAGTCGCACCGGACGGTGTCAGCGACTGGTTGGTCCGCGATGCTCTGGATATTGCTACGTTGCGCCGTTGTCTGCGCCATGTTCGTGAGCGAGGTGTGCTGGAAAACACCTTGCAACGCCTGGCTGAACAGGACCCGCTGACCGGCATCGCCAATCGCCAGGGGTTTCAGACCTTGCTGGCAGCCCGTCTTGCCGAGAATGAAGGGCGTGGCCTTGCGCTGGGTCATCTGGACCTCGACAACTTTCGTCACGCCAATGATGCCCTCGGTCACCAGGCCGGTGACCGGCTGATCCTGCAGGTGGTCTCGCGGCTCAAAAGCCAGCTTGAAGCCGGCGATCAACTGGCGCGTCTGGGCAGTGATGAATTTGCCTTGTTGGTCGACACCCGCCGGGCGCCGCAGCGTGCCGAGTGGATGGCTGAACGCATTATCGAAGCCATGTCCGAGCCCTATTGGGTCGATGGTGAAAGCCTGCTGATCGGCTGCAGTCTGGGTATTGCCCATGCCCGCACACGGGCCGGTGCCGACCCGCTGATGTGGCACGCGCATATCGCCATGCAACAGGCCAAAAGCACCCAAGGCTGCACTTTTCATATTTTCAATGAGCGCATCAATCGTAACGCCCGCAGCCTCGCCGATCTCGAAAGCGAACTGCGTCGTGCCTTGCGTCGTGACGAACTGGAACTGCATTACCAGCCACGGCTGAACCTGGAAGACGGGCAGATTGTCGGTCTCGAGGCGTTGGTGCGCTGGCGGCATGGCGAGCGTGGCCTGTTGCCGCCCAGCGAATTCGTTCCGCTGGCCGAGCAAAGCGGTTTGATCGTGCCGCTCGGTTATTGGGTGATTTCCCGCGCCCTGCGGGATATGCAGGCTCTGCGCGAACGCGGCCTGCCGCCGTTGCACATGGCGGTCAACCTGTCGTTCCGGCAGTTCCAGGACAGTCAGCTGCTCTCGACGTTGAGTCGCCTGATTGCCGAGCGTGGCGTCGAGGCGCAATGGCTGGAGTTCGAACTGACGGAAACCGCAGTGATGCGCCGAAGTGACCTGGTCAAGCAGACCATGGATGCGCTGGGTCGTTTGGGTGTGCGTTTCTCACTGGATGACTTCGGCACCGGCTTCTCTTCGTTCGTTCACCTCAACAGCCTGCCGATTGCGCTGCTGAAGATCGACAAGAGCTTTGTCGGCGGCATGGAACTGCGCGAAGAGAACCGCAAGCTGGTCCACGCGATGATCAATCTGGCGCACAACCTCAACCTGGAAGTGGTGGCCGAAGGCGTCGAAACGCCGGAGCAGCTTGCGTTACTGAGCGGCTTCGGCTGCGATCAGGTTCAGGGTTACCTGATCAGCAAGCCGTTACCCTTGGTTGAATTGGTCGAGTACTTGACGTTCGGCGCCTGCCAGCAAACCGTGCAGGATTTCTGCTAAGCCGACAGGTCGCCGATGCCTTGCTCCAGAGCCCTCTGCGATGAGGGCTTGCCTTTGATCATCCGCTTCATCTTCCCTTCGAACGCCAGCGTCAGGCTCACTGCCGCGCAGGCCAGCCCCAACGCCAGACCCCACCAAACGCCGGTCGGCCCCCAACCGAGGGTAAAGGCCATTAACCACGCAGCGGGTGCGCCGATCAGCCAATAGCAGCCCAGGCCCACCACAAAGGTGGTCTTGGCGTCCTTGAGCCCGCGAATCGCGCCCATGGCGATGGTTTGCGTGCCGTCGAACAGCTCGAACCAGGCAGCCACCGCCAGCAAGCTCACAGCCAGGTTGATCACATCGCGAAAGGCCGGGTCGTTTTGATCGAGGAACAGCCCGACCAGCTGGTTCGGCACTAGCCAGAACACCATCGCGAAACCGAGCATCGCGGCCCCACCGAAGGCGATCCCGACCCGACCGGCCAAGCGGGCGTCCAGCAATTGCCCTGCGCCATAGTGCTGACCGATGCGCATGGTAATCGCATAGGAAATACCCGCTGGAACCATGAATGCCACCGAGACGATTTGCAGCGCGATCTGATGTGCGCCCAGTTGCGTGCTGCCCATGGTGCCCATGCACAGCGCGGCGAACGCAAAAAGGCCGACTTCCACCGCATAGGTGCCACCGATTGGCAGCCCCAGACGCCACAGCTCGCGCAGGTACTGGCGGTTTGGCCGCGACAGCCCCTGACGCAGCGGATAAGCGTCGTAGGCCGGATGCCGACGGATATGCCAGGCCAGCGCCAGAGCCATGCAATTGGCGACGATTGCCGTGACCAGGCCGATCCCGGTCAGACCGAGCTTCGGCAGGCCGAACATGCCGGTGATCAACGCATAGTTGAGCAGGAAGTTGGCCACGGTACCGCCCAGGCTGATGACCATCACCGGAGTCGCGCGGCCGATGGCGCTGGTAAAACCGCGCAAGGCCATGAAACTCAGGTAGCCGGGCAGGGCGAATGGCAGGATCAGCAGGAACTGGCCGGCGGCGTGGACGTTGGTTTCGGTCTGGCCGAACATCAGCAGAACGGGCTTGAGGTTCCACAGCAGCAGACCGGCCACCAGTGCCATCAGCCAGGCCAGCCAGAGCCCGGCCTGGGTCAGGCGGGTAGCGCCTTTGATGTCGCCTGCGCCCTGGCGAATGGCAACCAGGGTGCCAACCGCGGCAATCACACCGATGCAGAAGATCGACACGAACGTATAGCTGGCGGCGCCCAAACCGCCACCAGCGAGGGCTTCGGGGCTCAGTCTGGCCATCATCAAAGTGTCAGTGAGCACCATCAGCATGTGTGCCAACTGCGAGGCGATCAGCGGCCCGGCCAGCCGCAGGATGGCCCGGAGTTCGATACGTGCTGGATGCTGCATTATCATCAGTCTCGATTGTTCACAAGGGCAGGGAAGGGTTGATTCTCGGCGCTCTCGGGCGTGTGCACAAAGGGATAAAAACGATTGCTCGCATGATTAAAACTCATGCGTCGAGGTTTCTGGTAGGGTTTTGCCATTGCGCTATAGGAACGCTCCCAATGTCCCGTCGTCTTCCTCCTCTTTACGCTTTGCGCGCTTTTGAAGCGGCGTCGCGGCATAGCTCGTTTACTCGTGCGGCCGAAGAGCTGTCGATTACCCAGAGCGCTGTCAGCCGACACATTCGCACGCTGGAAGAGCATTTCGCCTGCCGTCTGTTTCAGCGCAGCGGTCGAAACTTGCAGCTGACCGAAGCTGCGCGTCTGCTGCTGCCAGGGATACGTGAAGGCTTCTCGGCACTGGAGCGTGCCTGCAATACCCTGCGCGCTGAAGATGACATCCTGCGAATGAAGGCGCCGTCGACCTTGACCATGCGTTGGCTGCTGGCGCGCCTCAGCCGTTTCCGGCATTTGCAACCGGGTAACGAGGTGCAACTGACCAGCGCCTGGATGGATGTCGACTCGGTGGACTTCAACCAGGAACCCTTCGATTGTGCGGTACTGCTCAGCAACGGGCACTTTCCCCCGGATTGGGAGGCCAGCTACCTGTTCCCCGAGCTGCTGATCCCGGTAGGCGCGCCGAGTCTATTGAGCGATCAACCCTGGGACGCCGCGCGCCTGGCTAGCGCCGAGTTGCTGCATCCGACGCCGGACCGTCGCGATTGGCGCAATTGGCTGGAGCGCATGGGTCTCTCCGAACAAGTGTCACTCAAGGGCGGCCAGGTCTTCGACACACTGGAGCTGGGCATGATCGCCGCTGCCCGTGGCTACGGTGTTTCCATGGGCGACCTGCTCATGGTGGCTGAGGATGTCGCGCAGGGGCGGTTGAGTCTGCCGTGGCCGACAGCCGTCGCCAGCGGTGAGAATTATTACCTGGTCTGGCCGAAAACCCGTCCAGGAGGTGAGCGTTTGCGCAGGCTCAGCGATTTTCTCCAGAGCGAAGTCCAGGCGATGGAGTTACCTGACGTCGAGCGCCTGAGCTGAAACGATGACGCCCTGATTTCCCCCTGGAGCGGGCTTGCTCGCGAAGACATCAGAACAAGCAACTCGAGTCCCACGAAATGACCGAGGTGACGGATCCGCTGCCAAAAGCTCAATTGGCGTTCAACTGTGCGTTTTTATACTTGCTGAATCGTTTCATCAGCGCTATAAAAATTGCACAACTCCAAGAAAGGCTTTCCCATGACCCCGCTCAAATTGATCGTTGCCCTCAGCGCACTGACTGCTGCATCTCAAGCCATGGCTTGGGATTATGTGTTGCTCGATACCGACAAAGCCGCGCAAAACTTTCAGATCACCAGCGAAAAGTTGGGAGTAAAAACCGCCAAGCCATTCTCCGTGACGATGCGCACGCTGCATGGTGGTCGTCAGGAGGGCGTCAGCATTGTCGACATCGATAATGGTGCAATGAAGCTGTCCGTGGTGCCGACTCGCGGAATGAACGTCCTGCAGGCCTCGGTGGGTAATGTGCGCATGGGCTGGGATTCTCCAGTGAAGGACGTGGTCAACCCGTCGTTTATCGAACTCAACGGCCGCGGCGGACTGGGCTGGCTGGAGGGTTTCAACGAACTGGTCACCCGTTGTGGCTACGAATGGGTCGGCCATCCGGGCATGGACAACGGTGAGCTGCTGACCCTGCATGGCCGCGCCGCCAATATCCCGGCGAACAAGGTCACCCTGCATATCGACGAAAAGCCGCCCTATGCCATCAGCCTGCGCGGTGAGCTGAAAGAGCAGGCCTTCAAGAAAGTCGACTTTTCGGTGGCGACCGAACTGGTCACCGACCCCGGCAGCGTGCGCTTTGCGCTCAACGACACGCTGACCAACAACGGCGACTATCCGAAAGAATATCAGGCGCTTTATCACAGCAACTTCAGCACGCCATTCCTGGAGCAAGGCGCCCGTTTCGCCGCGCCGGTGAAACAAGTCTCACCGTTCAACGACAAGGCCAAAGCGGATTTGTCTGACTGGCAAACCTATCGAGGTCCGACCAAGGATTACGACGAAACCGTCTACAACGTGGTGCCATACGCCGACGCCAAGGGCGACACGCTCACCGTTCTGCACAACAAAGCGGGCAGTCTGGGCGTGGCGGTCGGTTTCAACACCGAGCAATTGCCTGTGTTCTCCCTCTGGAAAAACACCGACACCCAAGGCCAGGGTTACGTTACCGGCCTGGAGCCGGGCACGAGTTTCTCCTACAACCGTCGCTATCAGCGGCCGCTGAACCTGGTGCCAACTATCGGTGCCAAGCAGCAGCGTCAGTTCCAGATCAATTACAGCTTGTTGGCGGATAAGCCGGCTGTGGATAAGGCACTGAAGCGAGTCAACGAGATTCAGAACGGGCGACAGACCGAAGTGCGGCAGACGCCGTTGGTGGATCTGAGCAAGGGGTGAGCGAGGCGAAACCTGAAAAATCGATTGTTCGTTGAGAAAAACGATTGGAAATGAGGGTTTTCTTAAAAAAATGATTACAAACGCGGCTTACTGACCCGTCGGTCGATACTGCAACGCCTCAGCCAGATGTTCCCGGCTGATCAAGTCGACCTGCTCAAGGTCCGCCAACGTGCGCGCTACCTTGAGCAGTCGATGGGCCGCCCGCAGCGACAACGTCAACCGCTCGCATGCCGTCTCAAGCCAATTCTCATCGACTGTGGATAACTGGCAATGCTGGCGCAGCCCCGGCAGGTCGAGGAAGGCATTGGCACAACCCTGACGCCGTTGCTGCCGTTCGCGGGCATTGGCGACCAGTAAAGCGGCACTGGCGGTGTCATCGCCGGATGGTTTCGCAGGGTTGAGCGCCGTGGCTTCGCGAGCGACGGTCAGGTGCAGGTCGATGCGATCCAGCAGAGGGCCGGAGAGCTTGTTGCGATAGCGCTGAATCTGTTCCGGCGTGCAGCGACAACGTCCGCTGGGCTCGCCGAGATAACCGCACGGGCAGGGATTCATGGCTGCCACCAATTGGAAGCGTGCCGGGAAACGTACCCGGTCTCGGGCTCGGGCAATGACGATTTCACCGGACTCCAGGGGCTCTCTTAAAACCTCCAGAACCTTGCGATCAAACTCCGGCAGTTCATCGAGAAACAGTACACCGTTGTGGGCGAGGGTGATTTCCCCCGGTTGCGGTTTTGAGCCACCACCCACCAGCGCCGGGCCGGATGCCGAATGATGGGGTTGGCGAAACGGCCGTTGTGGCCAGTGGCTCAGCGGCACATGGCTGGCGACTGACTGAATCGCTGCGACTTCCAGCGCTTCATGCTCGTCCAATGGTGGAAGCAAACCGGGCAAGCGACTGGCCAGCAGCGTTTTTCCGGTGCCTGGTGGGCCACTGAACAGCAGGTTATGAGCGCCCGCTGCGGCGATCAGCAGGGCTCGCTTGGCCGCGAGCTGACCCTGCACTTCATTCAAGTCGGGATAAGGCTTGTTCGCCAGTAGCAAACCGTTGGAAACAAAAGGTTCGACAGGTGTGTGGCCGTTGAAGTGCGCGACTATCTCCAGCAGATGATCGACCGCGATTACCTTCAACCCGGAAGCCAGGCAGGCCTCTTCGGCATTGGCGCGCGGCACCACCAGGGTGCGTCCGGCCTTGCGGGCGGCCAGTGCGGCCGGCAATACCCCGCGTACCGCCCGTACGGCACCGGACAACGCCAACTCCCCAAGACACTCGACATCGTCCAGCGTCAATGTCGGAACCTGCATGCTGGCCGCGAGAATCCCCAAGGCAATCGCCAGATCAAAGCGCCCGCCGTCCTTTGGCAGATCGGCGGGAGCGAGATTCAATGTGATGCGACGCGCCGGAAAATCGAGGCCTGAATTGAGAATCGCACTGCGCACCCGGTCTTTGCTTTCCTTGACGGCCGTTTCCGGCAGGCCCACCAGCGTCAGGGATGGCAAGCCGTTGGCCAGATGGACCTCAACGGTGACAGCGGGTGCGTCCACGCCGATCTGGGCGCGGCTGTGGACGATGGCCAGAGACATAAATCATTCCTTGATGGTGCGGAAGCCGCGTCCTGCGGTTTTGGAAGGATAGTTGAGGTGAACGAGCGAGCAGGTTGCATTTATGTATCTTGACTATACACTTCACGTTAACGAATAACGTTAAGCTTTAATCATGATCGTAAGCTTTAAATGTTCTGAGACCGAGTACTTGTTTCGCAACGGTAGGACCCGTCTGTGGTCAGCCATTCTCAGTGTCGCGGAACGGAAACTGGCGATGCTTGATGCTGCTGCCGTGTTGATGGACCTTCGGTCTCCTCCGGGCAATCGCCTGGAAGCGTTGGAGGGAAATCGCAAAGGGCAACACAGCATCCGCATCAACGCTCAATGGCGAATTTGCTTTATCTGGGGTCCTAGCGGACCTGAAAATGTCGAAATCGTCGATTATCACTGAGGTGAGAAATGACTAAGAACGGTATGCGCCCGGTTCACCCCGGCGAAATCCTTAAAGAGGAATACCTTGAGCCTCTGGGTCTTACGGCAGCGGCTTTGGCCAGGGCGCTGAATGTATCCACCCCAACGGTGAATGACATCGTGCTTCAGCGCCGCGGCGTGAGTGCCGATGTCGCGCTCAGGCTTGCCATTTGCCTGGACACCACCCCCGAGTTCTGGCTGAACCTGCAATCGACTTACGACCTGCGCAAAGCTGAAATCGAGCGTGGCGCTGCGATCCGGGATCAGGTTGAGCGTCTTCCACACTGCGCCTGACAGACCTGTTGATCGAACCCCATGCCAAAGCGTGGGGTTCGTTCTTTACAGGGCTTAAAACGATTGAAGCAACCGTGAAGCACGTTTCCACCAAGGTGCATTGCTCACACTCCGTGGCCGCTCACCCTCCGGCAGCATGTGTGGAACATCCTGCAACCGGATCCATGGCTGGTTATTCCAGTGCAACAGGCTCAGGGACATCTGCGGCCAATCCAGCAGGCTCAGAATCGGGCGTTCGCTTGAAGTCGCTTGCTGGGCATCCCTCAACGCAGGGACCACATCGTGAGTCAGCCACTCCCGCAAACCCCGGTACTCCGGGCAGTAGTGATAGACCAGTAACGCATAGACCCCGGACTCGCTGATCAGTAGCGTGTGCTCAACCTTGCCATGGCAAAGCAGCCGCAAGGTCTGGCGCTGATCGGAATCAAGTTTGCGCAACGCGCGCTCATCCAGAAAAAGCCGGAGCAAACGCCCAAGATCGCGGGCGCTGAACCATGCCTGGTTTTCCAGCAGGAGTGCGTGGAGGTGGAGTTTGTGGCGGGTGAAGACGTGGGGGACTAGATAAGCTTCATTTTTATTCATTGATACAGCTCCTTCTGCTTAAGGGGCTGCCAGCAATCGTCGCCAAACGATTGGGTGGCAGCTGTACGCGGGTTGGCGAACCGGAGCAAAAGGAACCCGGCAGACCCGAAAGTCTCCCACGCACAGCCGCCATGACATGAGTCGACGGACATGAAAAACGCCCGCTATCGTATGGTGGGCGTCGTGCGCCTTAAGCTTCCGGGTCGCCAAACCCAGTGCTGAATGTTCAGCTGGGGGTGAGCGTAGAGACCCGGGTCTAGCGGCGCAATCGGAAATCGGTGGTGGTTTTTGTAGGAATCAGCCTGGATGTAGGGCGGGCTTCAAGATTGCCGGAAGGTCGTTCCGACCTTATCGCGGGCAAGCCTCGCTCCTACAGGAGGAGCGGGGTGGACGATAACGTCATTCTGCAGGCGGACTCAGCTTCGCTTCAAGTTCGGCCACCTTCGCTTCCAGGCTTTCCAGTCGAGCGCGCGTGCGCGCCAGTACCACCATCTGGCTGTCGAACTCTTCTCTGCTCACCAGATCAAGCTTGCTGAAGCCGCTTTGCAGCAGGGCTTTGAACTGGCTTTCGATTTCGTTGCGTGGCAGCGGGGTGTCGCCGCTGAACAGGCGGGAAGCGTGGCCGCTCAGGGCGTCGAGGAGATCTTTGGGCGCGAGCATGGGAGGTGTCCTGAAAACTGATGGCCGCCAGTGTATCACGCAGTGTCTATAGTCAATGGCGCAGGCAGGGATGCACGCTTTTCGCGCATGTTGGCGGGCGATCGCGCACTGTTGTTGTGCGTATCTGTTGCGCTGGTTGTAAACAGACGCCTGCTGCAGCGGCCAAGGGATTGAAATCAATGGGTTTTCACGAGATGGCAAGCTTTCTGCTTAGTCGTTGGTAACCCATGCACTGATGCAGTCGCTGTGACGAATGCAGTGCGCCGGGCGGAACGGGGAAGTGTTTCGTCAGGAGCGGTTAGCTGGCGTCGGGATGGCTGAGTCAGGCCGACGATGCGTTACAAAGCCAGGCACTGCGCTTAGACTTGAGACGGGTTTGTTTTCCTGGGGCAAGTCCACCAATTCGGGAGAGAGTTTTCATGAAGCTAGTCACTGCCATCATCAAGCCGTTCAAACTGGACGATGTGCGCGAGTCGTTGTCCGAGATCGGCGTGCAGGGCATTACCGTTACTGAGGTCAAAGGCTTTGGTCGGCAGAAGGGTCACACCGAGCTGTATCGCGGCGCGGAGTACGTGGTCGATTTTCTGCCCAAGGTGAAGATTGATGTCGCCATTGACGACAAGGATCTTGATCGGGTTATCGAGGCGATAACCAAGGCGGCCAACACCGGCAAGATTGGTGACGGCAAGATCTTTGTGGTCAATCTGGAACAGGCTATTCGCATCCGTACCGGCGAAACCGACACCGACGCAATCTAAGCCACCAAACCCAACGCCCCAGGAGAAAACAATATGACTCTGCGTAATTTCGCAGGGCTAGGAGCCCTGTTGTCCCTCGTAATGCCCAGCCTGGCCATGGCGGCAGATCCGGTGGCGGCTCCAGTCCTCAACTCCGGCGATACCGCCTGGATGTTGACCTCCACTGCACTCGTGCTGTTCATGACTATTCCCGGCCTCGCGCTGTTCTACGGCGGCATGGTTCGCTCCAAAAACATTCTTTCGGTGATGATGCAGTGCTTTGCCATTACCGGTCTGGTCACCATCCTGTGGTTCCTGTATGGCTACAGCATGGCGTTTGACACGACTGGCATGGAAGTAAACGTCGTCAACTTCAACTCGTTTGTCGGCAGCTTCGCCAAGGCCTTCCTGGCCGGCATCACGCCCGCCAGTATTACCGGTCCTACGGCGCTGTTTCCTGAGGCGGTTTTCGTTACTTATCAGATGACCTTCGCGATCATCACCCCGGCGCTGATTGTCGGTGCCTTTGCCGAGCGGATGAAGTTCTCCGCGATGCTGATCTTCATGGGTTTGTGGTTCACCCTGATTTACGCACCGATTGCGCACATGGTCTGGAGTGGTCCGGGTTCGCTGCTGGGTGACTGGGGCGTGCTCGACTTTGCTGGCGGCACCGTGGTGCATATCAACGCCGGTGTCGCCGGGCTGGTGGCCTGTCTGGTGCTGGGCAAGCGTAAAGGCTTCCCGACCACGCCGATGGCGCCGCACAACCTTGGTTACACCCTGATGGGCGCCGCCATGCTGTGGGTCGGCTGGTTCGGCTTTAACGCCGGTTCCGCCGCTGCGGCCAACGGCACTGCCGGCATGGCGATGCTGGTGACTCAAATCGCTACCGCTGCTGCGGCCCTGGGCTGGATGTTCGCCGAGTGGCTGACCCACGGCAAACCTAGCGCACTGGGTATCGCTTCGGGTGTGGTTGCCGGTCTGGTGGCGATTACCCCGGCGGCCGGTACGGTCGGCCCGATGGGTTCGCTGATTATCGGTCTGGCGGCGGGTGTGGTGTGCTTCTTCTGCGCGACCACCCTGAAACGCAAACTGGGTTATGACGACTCCCTGGACGCCTTCGGCGTGCACGGTATCGGCGGTATCCTTGGCGCGATCCTCACCGGTGCGTTCGCGGCTCCGTCGCTGGGCGGTTTCGGCACCGTGACTGATATAGCGGCGCAGGTCTGGATTCAGTGCAAAGGTGTTGGCTTCACGGTGATCTACACCGCGATCGCGACCTTCATCATTCTCAAGGTGCTGGACGCCGTCATGGGGCTGCGTATCACCGAAGAGGAAGAGTCGGTCGGCCTCGATCTGGCGCAACACAATGAGCGCGCCTACAACGTGTAAGTTCTCGAGAAAGAAACGCGAGAAAAAAATGCCCGACCCCGTCGGGCATTTTTTTGTCTGGCTTTTGTCGATAAGGGAACAGCTGAAAGGTTTTTTCCTTCGCTCCCAGGCGTGTTCATCGAAGCTGTTTTTTTTGGGCCAATGACTTACAGCATTGAAGGAATATTAGACCCTTTGTTTTTTCCCTGAGCGCGCTAGAATGCGCGCCGAATGTGCGGAGAACTGTATGTGGCAACAGACTCTGATTACCCTGCGGGCAAGGCCTCGGGGCTTTCATCTGGTAACGGACGAGTTACTCGCCGGCCTGCCTGAATTGAAGGCATGTCGGGTCGGTCTGGTGCATTTGTGGCTGCAGCATACCTCGGCGTCGTTGACCATCAACGAGAACGCCGACCCGGCGGTACGTCGCGACTTCGAACGTTTTTTCAATCGGCTGATCCCACAAGGCATGGCCGGCTATGAACATGAGGACGAAGGCGCGGATGATCTCCCGGCGCACTTCAAGGCCAGCTTGCTTGGCTGTCAGTTGAGTTTGCCGGTGACGGCAGGTCGACTGGCGTTAGGTAGCTGGCAAGGTGTTTATCTGGGCGAGCATCGTGATCATGGTGGTGCTCGTAAAGTCCTTGTCACCTTGCACGGCGATGGGGCATAAACCGCTGGTTACCAGCGGATATTGATTTTTTTCCGGCAGCCGTCGACAGTCGGCGTAGCTGGGCTATAACTAATCTGCTTTTCGCAAGTCATGAGGTAGAACATGAGCGACGATGATCTGGAAAACGACGACCTCGAAGTAGGTGACGAAGACGAGACCGAAGAAGGTCTCGAAACGGCGGCCGAAGACGTTGCTGACGACGACAGCAGCGATGTGCCTGTTCCGACCGCTAAAGGCAAGGCCAAGGCTGCTATTTCAGTCGATGAGCTGCCGAGTGTCGAAGCCAAGAACAAAGAGCGTGATGCTCTGGCGCGCGCTATGGAGGAGTTTCTCTCCAAAGGCGGCAAAGTGCAGGAAGTCGAGGCCAACGTGGTGGCCGATCCACCAAAAAAGCCTGACAACAAGTACGGCAGCCGTCCTATCTAAGCGCGCCGGTTACTTGCTTGCTGAAAAAGCCCGCCGTCGCTGCGGGCTTTTTCATGGGCGTAAGGAAATGGTCTTGGGCTTGGCGCGATACCCTGTGGGAGCGAGCTTGCTCGCGATGAGGGCGTAACATTCGGAATTGATATCGGCTGACACTCCGCTATCGCGAGCAAGTTCGCTCCCACAGGGGGTATGTGATATTCAGGTTCAGTGTTGGGCGCTCCACCGTGCCAGCAACGCAGGCAGTTCAGTCAAACTGCGAATCTCGGCATCCGGCGCCTTCTCGGCTTCCCACACTTTACCCGCCGGGTTGAACCAGATCGCCCGCAGTCCGGCTTGCTGCGCGCCGGCAATGTCATCCCCGGGATGATCGCCGATATGCACGGCGGTTTGCGCTGTCGCCTCACCACGTTGCAAGGCTTCGTGAAACAGGCGCGAATCCGGTTTGGCAATGCCGATGTCTTCGGCACAAAGGGCAAACTTGAAGTAGTCAGCAAGGCCCAGGCGGCGGACATCAGCATTGCCGTTGGTGACGACCCCAAGCGTGTAGTGCCTGGCGAGGACTTCAAGGGTCGGTTGCACCTCAGGAAATATCTCGAGCTGATGCCGCGCGTGCAGAAACACTTCAAAGCCCTGATCGGCCAGTTCCGACGCTTGCTGATGGGCGTAACCGGCTTCCTCCAGTGCGTGGAACAACACTCTGCGCCGCAAGGCGCTGATCCGGTGCTTGAGGCCAGGTTCGTTGCTCAGGACACGCTCACGGATCGCCCAGAGGTGTTCGACAGCTACACCGCCGAGGTCTGGCGCGTGCTCGGCCAGCCACTGGCGCAGTACCGCTTCCGCGCCGACGATGACCGGGGCGGTGTCCCACAGGGTGTCGTCGAGGTCGAAAGTGATCAGTTTGATCGTCATTACTCACCGCCTTTGTTGCGTTTGGCCCGAGGATGGGCGCTGTCGTAGACCGACGCCAAATGCTGGAAATCCAGATGAGTGTAAATCTGCGTGGTCTTGATGTCCGAGTGACCGAGCAACTCCTGCACGGCGCGCAGGTCTTGCGAGGACTCCAGCAGGTGGCTGGCGAAGGAGTGCCGAAGCATGTGCGGATGCAGGTTCTGCCCCAGTTCGCGCTCGCCAGCGGCTTTAACGCGCAGCTGGATGGCTCGCGGTCCCAGGCGCCGGCCCTGTTGGCTGACGAATACTGCGTCGTCTGCCGGGTTGGTCAGGGCGCGCAGTGGCAACCACAGCTGCAATGCCTCCCGAGCCTTCTTGCCGACGGGTAGAACCCGGGTTTTGCTGCCTTTACCAAGGACTTGAACCAGGCCATCCGCTAAATCAAGCTGATCTAGATTGAGCCCGGTCAGCTCGGAGAGGCGCAGGCCGGAGGAGTAGAACAGCTCCAGAATCGCCTGATCACGATGAGCCAGGAAGTCGTCCTCGACAGCGCCGTCGAGCAGTTGCAGCGCGCGGTCGGTATCCAGGGTTTTGGGTAGCCGACGTTCGCCTTTGGGCGGTGCCAGACCATTGGCTGGATCGTGGTCGCAGAGGCCTTCGCGGTTCAAGTAGTGGTAGAGCCCGCGAACCGCCGAAAGCAGGCGCGCCAGGCTGCGGGAGGACTGGCCCTGCTGATGCAGGCGGGCGATCAGGCTACGCAGGCGTTGAATATCCAGCGTGGCCCAGCTTGAAATCTGCTGTTTCTCGCAGTACGCCAGCACTTTGTTCAGGTCGCGGCGGTAGGCTTCCAGCGTATGGGGTGACACTTGGCGCTCACTGCGCAGGTGAGCGCAGTAGGCGTCCAGTTGTCGTTCCATGGTTAGCGTACCGAGCGTAGAGAGTTGTGGATGCGCGGAAGTACGCGGCCCATGACTTCGGCGATGTAGCTCAGGAACAGCGTGCCCACCGAGCTTTTGTAATGCTGCGGATCGCGGCTGGCAATGGCCAGGACGCCGTACAGGCCTTGGTGGCTGAGGGCGACGACGGCCGTGGAGCCAATTTGCTTGCGCTGTTCTTCGCCGAACAGGAAGTCCAGTTCGTGCTCACGCAGACTGCCGCTGACGGTTTTGCCGTTCGACAACAAGCCGCCGATGGTCTGCTGCGCTTCGGCACTGGTGACCCAGCGGCCGACGGGCAGGGCGCTGTCGCTGAATAGAATCAGACTGACAAAAGGCACCTGAAAGTCCTGTCGCAGGCTGTCTTCAACGCTGATCACCACGTCTTCCAGGCTGCTGGCGTCCATGAGCGCGAGCGTCAGTCGGCGGGTCTTGTCAAACAGCCGGTCATTGTCGCGAGCGACGTCCATCAGTTGTGAGAGGCGATGACGCATCTCGATATTGCGTTCGCGCAACATCTTCAACTGGCGCTCGACCAGTGAAATGGTATCGCCGCGCTGATGGGGGATGCGTAATGCCAGGAGCAGTTCTTCGTGCTCGGCGAAGAAATCCGGATGAGCCTCCAGGTACGCGGCAATGGCCGCCGCCTCAAGGCTTTCAGAAGGTGATTCGTCGGGCTGTTGGGCTGGAACCTGAGGCTGATCGGTCATGGATTTCGCTCACTCATAGACGCACCTGTCCTTCGTATACGCGCACTGCCGGTCCGGTCATCATCACCGGTTGGCCGGGGCCGGCCCACTCAATGGACAGACGCCCACCCGGCAGGTCAATCAACAGTGGTGAATCCATCCACCCCTGGCTGATCGCGGCCACTGCTGCTGCACAGGCACCGGTCCCGCAGGCCTGGGTTTCCCCTGTGCCGCGCTCCCAGACGCGCAACTGCGCACGCTGGCGGTCAATGACCTGAAGAAAACCGACGTTGGTCCGTGCCGGGAAGCGCGGGTGGTTTTCGATTTTCGGCCCCAGTTCATGCACCGGCGCGTTGTTGATATCGTCCACGCGCAGCACGGCGTGCGGGTTGCCCATGGACACCGCGGCGAGCTCGACGGTCTTGCCGTCGACTTCGACCGGATAGTTCAAGGCCTGAGCTTGGGCTTCAAATGGAATATCGGCCGGAACCAGGCGCGGCGGGCCCATGTTGACACTGATCTGGCCGTCGCTGCGGATATCCAGTTCGATGATGCCGCTTTTGGTCTCGACGCGGATCTGTCGTTTTGCGGTCAGGCGTTTGTCCAGCACGAAGCGCGCGAAGCAGCGCGCACCGTTGCCGCATTGTTCCACTTCGGAACCGTCGGCGTTGAAGATCCGATAGCGGAAGTCCACGTCCGGGTTGCTCGGCGCTTCGACGATCAGCAGTTGATCGAAGCCGACACCGGTGTTCCGATCGCCCCATTGCTTGGCGTGCTTGGGCAGAATATGCGCGTGCTGGCTGACCAGGTCGAGGACCATGAAGTCATTGCCCAGGCCGTGCATTTTGGTAAAACGCAGCAGCATGGTTTTACTCCGGCAGCAGGCTTTCGCCAGCAAACAACTCGGCTACCGTCTCGCGGCGACGCACTTCAAAAGCCTGATCGCCATCAACCAGCACTTCGGCGCAACGGCCACGAGTGTTGTAGTTGGAGCTCATGACAAAACCGTAAGCACCGGCCGAATGCACGGCAAGCAAGTCACCTTCTTCCAGCGCCAGCTGACGATCCTTGGCGAGGAAGTCGCCGGTTTCGCAGATCGGCCCGACGATATCGTAGGCGCGCGCCGGGGTTGCACGCGGGCGCACGGCCGTGACGTCCATCCAGGCCTGATACAGCGCCGGACGGATCAGGTCGTTCATGGCCGCGTCGACGATGGCGAAGTCTTTGTGTTCGGTGTGCTTGAGGTACTCGACCTGGGTCAACAACACCCCGGCGTTGGCGACGATGAAGCGGCCCGGTTCGAACACCAGCGCCAGGTCGCGGCCGTCGATGCGTTCGCGCACGGCTTTGATGTAGTCGGCAGCCAATGGCGGCTCTTCATCGCGATAACGCACACCCAAACCGCCACCGAGGTCGATGTGGCGCAGGTAGATTCCGCAATCGCTCAGGCGATCGATCAGCGCCAGCAGGCGGTCGAGGGCATCGATGAAGGGCGGGAGGGTGGTCAGTTGCGAGCCGATGTGGCAATCGACGCCGACCACTTCCAGGTTAGGCAGTTGGGCGGCACGGACGTACACGTCTTCGGCGTCGGCAATGGCGATGCCGAACTTGTTTTCTTTAAGACCGGTAGAAATGTAGGGGTGTGTGCCGGCATCGACGTCCGGGTTGACCCGCAGCGAGATCGGCGCGCGAACACCGAGTTCGGCAGCGACGACTTGCAGGCGCTCGAGTTCGTCGGTCGACTCGACGTTGAAGCAGTGCACGCCGACTTCCAGGGCGCGGCGCATGTCATCACGGGTCTTGCCGACGCCGGAGAAGACGATCTTGTCAGCCTGGCCACCAGCGGCCAGAACGCGTTCCAGTTCGCCACGGGAGACGATATCGAAACCGGCGCCCAAACGCGCCAGGACATTCAGTACGCCCAGGTTGGAGTTGGCCTTGACCGCAAAGCAGACCAGGTGCGGCGTGCCGGCCAGGGCATCGGCGTACGCCAGGTACTGGGCTTCGATGTGCGCGCGGGAGTAGACGTAGGTGGGTGTGCCAAAGCGTTCGGCGATGGCAGACAGGGCAACATCTTCCGCGAACAGCTCGCCGTCACGGTAGTTAAAAGCGTCCATGATGTTCCCTTAGTAGGTGCTGGTACCGGTGCTGTGCTGGTGCGCTTTTGACTGCGACGACTTTGCCTGGTCTTCAGGAGATTTGCTGTCATCGGGAAGATACAGCGGACCTTTTTGACCACAGGCAGCCACAAGGCAGGCAACCGCGACGAGCGCAGCAAGGGAAGAGATCAGGCGCTTCATGGCGAAATCCTTGAAAATGCGTTAATTGCGCCGGAGTATACCGGCCACCCGGCAGCTTGCCTATGCGACGGACCACCCGTCCGGCGGGCCTTTGCCTGTGGCAGGTGGTCAAGCAGTGCGAGGCGCGTGGATACCGGTGCTTGGTCAGTATCCTTTGCAATCGCTGGGGCTCGGCCGTATCTTGCGGCGCTTGAGCGTGAGTAGACACTTTTTGAGGTTCCTGCGATGAGTTTGACTGAAGCCCGTTTCCACGATCTGGTCGATGCCACCCAGCAGACGCTGGAGGATATTTTCGACGAGAGTGGCCTGGATGTTGATCTGGAAAGCTCGGCCGGTGTACTCACCGTCAAGTTCGAAGGCGGTAGCCAGTTGATCTTCAGTCGTCAGGAACCGCTGCGTCAGCTGTGGCTGGCGGCAGTGTCCGGCGGCTTCCATTTCGACTACGACGAAGAAAGCGAGCGCTGGATGTGTGACAAGAGCGAAGAGCAGCTCGGTGAGATGCTTGAGCGCATCGTCAAGCAGCAGGCCGACGTCGAACTCGATTTCGAAGGGCTGTGATCTTGTGAGCGAGGCAGCTCCCACCCGTGCGCCCAAACCGCTGTACAGCAATGTCAGCGCGGCTGTGCCGTCGCCATGCACCAGCGTCTGTCGACTGGACGAGCAGAAAGTCTGCCTGGGCTGTTTCCGCCACGTCGAAGATATCCGCGAATGGCGCTCGGCCGATGACGAGCGGCGACGGGTGATTTGCGCCCAGGCCCAGCTACGCAAGACCGCAAGCCACCCGTAGGAGCTGCCGCAGGCTGCGATCTTTTGATCTTGCCTGTTCAGACATCTGCTCCAGTCGCGTCGCGCCGAAAAGATCGCAGCCTGCGGCAGCTCCTACAGGGATCGTGCGGGCTGTCCGGCATTGGCTTGTATATTTTTTGAGCTGTGATAGTGTCCAGATACGCCTCAACTCATCGAGGCCCGTGAAAACCCCGCCTATTTCTGGCGGGGTTTTGCTTTTGTCGTGCAGAAAAAAGGAGCCTGCCTCAATCATGACCGCACCTTCCATCATCCTTACCCGCCTGGACGTGCAACGTCTGGAGCGTTTGATCGACAGCCTGGATGACTCGCTGCCAGGTGTTATCGCGCTGCAAACCGAACTGGATCGCGCCGATACGCTGGTCGGTCACGATGAAGTGCCAGCCGATGTCGTGACCATGAACTCGCGTGTGCATTGCCGTGAAGAAAGCAGCGGCAAGGACTATCACCTGACCCTGGTTTATCCACAGGACGCCAATGCCGACGAAGGCAGGATTTCCATTCTTGCGCCGGTAGGCAGCGCATTGCTCGGTTTGAAGGTTGGCCAGCACATCGATTGGCCGGCACCAGGCGGCAAGACTCTGAAGCTCACACTGCTTGAGGTTGAGTCGCAGCCAAAGAATGGCGGTGACTGCTCATTCTGACAACACCTCAGACCTGTTCGAGCGCCTTGTTCAATGCGCGCTCCAGGTCTGCCTTGTAGCGCAGGTAAAGATTGCTTGAGCTCTGACCATCACCGAGCAGGCCGGACAGGTCCAGGTCGGTGATGTAGCAGCGATACTGTTGCGCCTCGCGACGCTGCCCGACGATCTCCTGTGCGACCACGGCAAATAGCCGGTCGCCGTGCTCCAATTCGCAAAACTCTCGCTGATTGCAATACAGGGTGACCTGACCTTGCCCGGGTACGGCTTTGCCGACAATCGCCTGGACGTCGTAGAACGGCTTGTTCACCGGTGTCTGCGGCGCCGGCCGTGGTTCGACCCGGCGTGCACGGTTGGTGCCCGACGGCAGCAGTTGGTAGTACAGGGTTCCCAGCACCGTCATCGGTTGAGCGGCATCCATCGGCAGCAGCGCGTCACGGCGATACAGGATCGATTGCAGGAAACGTTGCAGTGGCACCAGCAGGCTTTGTTCGTCGTGATATGGCTGGCGCTGTTGCCACAGGGCATTGAACTCATCGAGCACGTACAACTCGGCACAGGCATCGTTGATGCGGTAGAACACCTGAATGCAGTCGGGCTGGCCCATCGGCAGGATCAACGCCAGATCGTGATCCTCCAGCGCCATTGGGTCCAGTTGCAGCGGGCTGTAACGGGTCAGGTCTTCGCTCAGGTAATTGAGCAGCGCCGGCAGGCTCGCCAGCGCGACATGGTTGACCTGACCGGGAACCAGTTCCAACACGTGGTAATGCTGCTGGACCTGAATCAGGTAGCGATGATTGAGCTTGCTGAGCAGCAGGTTCTGCGCGGTATCGAGGACTTCTTCGACACGTTGGGCGATGAACTGCGCACGGTTATGGCAGAAGCAGCGCACTCGCAGTCGAGGTTGCTCCGGGCCGCTCGGCAGGTTGTTGAGGTAATCGCGCAGGCAGTCGAGCAGGGCGTGGGCGCCGTCGTAGCGACTGACCAGCACTTCGTTCCAGCTGTTGAGCGTGACCTGATCGAGGGTCAGCACCAGGTTCTCGCGTACCCCGGCGTAGCTCAGCGAGTCTGTGCGCTCGGTGGTCATCAGGATGTTCAGGTCGCGGTGGTGCTTGAGTGGGTCGACGCCAACGTTCACCAGAATCAGCGCCTCGCTCGGCACGCTGGCGCGCAGCAGCTGTTCTTCGCTGACGCTGGTCAGGGGCCGGGCGATGGTCTGTTGCAGGCTGCCCAGCAGGTTGAACAGCTCGAACTCGCTCAGGTCGCTGCTGCCGGGGTGTAAGGCCAGGCGAGTGCTGCTGTCGATCACGCCGTTGCGGTGGCACCAGGTCAGGAGTTCCAGCAGTTCGCGGCTGCGCTTGATCGGCGCGAAATTCTCCCACTCCAGATTGCCCAGGTTGCCGTTGTACAAGCCCCAGTGGGTCTGCCCGGATTCTTTCTTGTTCGCTGACTGGACGAGGGTCAGTGTGTCTTCGGCCAGGTCCGGCGCGATGCCGGGATTGATGAACTCGATCTTGTCGGCCTTGCGTTCGAAGGCCGCGTACAGCCTGCGACCCAGTACGTTGAGGTCGCGTTTGTTGATCAGGCTGACGGTTTGTTCGGTGCGGGCGAACTGGGTCAGGAAGCGGTAGCTGTAGTTCAGCTCGTTGACCAGTGCGCGGCGCTCGGAACTGACGTGACGGACCTTCCATTGACTACGGCTGTCGAGCATCGCCAATTGCCGGTGATCCCAGCCCCACTCTTGAGCCAGCCGCTCCAGCAGCAGACGCTGCCAGCTTTTGCTGCGCTGGCCGCTGTTGCCGGTCAGCTTGCGATTGACCTTGAGGTACAAGGCGCGCCGAACCAGCTCCAACCGTTCTGGCTCGCCTCGGGTCGTGAGGTACTCCTCGATGCGCCGGTAGACCACGATGTACGGGTCGAGCTCATCCAGATCAAGGCGGTTGGCGAACACTGCTTGCTTGAAGCGCAGGCTCAGGCATTCGACGTTCGGGTGTTCGCTGGCGTAGACCTCGGTCAGCAGCAGTTTGAGCACTGATTTGTAGGGTGACTCGATACCTTTGAACAACTGCCAGAGCCCGGCCCCGATGAACTCGCCGGGCGGAATGTGTGCCAGGTGGCCGAGATCGAGGGTTTCGTCGGCGCGGATAAAGCGTTTGGACAGTAGCGTATGAGTGTACTGATCATAACCGGACTCTTCGTACACCGGCACCAGCCACCAGATCGGCGTGCGTCCGGCGAGCCAGATGGCCGTGCGATAGAACTCGTCCAGCAGCAAATAATGCTGCGTGGTTCCGCAGTTGTCGGAGCTCAATTGGGTGTCGCGTTCGCCGCAGACGAAGCGTTGCGGGTCGATCAGAAAGAAATGCGCCTCGGCACCCTGACTGGCGGCCCAGACTTCCAGAAACTGGCACTTTTTACGCAGCTCAGTGAGTTCGCTTTCACTCAAGTCCGAGGCGTGACAGACCCACACGTCCATGTCGCTCTGATCGGCCTGAGCGAGGGTGCCGAGGCTGCCCATCAGGAACAAACCGTGAATCGGCCGCGACGGATTACCGTGGCGGGGCTTATACGAAAAGGAGCGGGTCAGGCGTTGCGCTTCGGCAAGTACTGTGGCGTCAGGCTCGAAATTCGACAGCCCGGCCGGCGTGCTGCCCGAAACATAGCCCGGCAACAGCGGATGGTTGACGTGAAAGAACAGTGGCAACAGAGTCAAAACCACTTGCTGGCGTGGCGACAATCCCTCCATCGCGCGGGCCATGCGGCCCTCGTTGAGTTTCAGAAACCGCGCGCGCAGCTGGCTGAGAACCTTGCGATCGATTCCCTCGTCCAGATCGGGGCGGATTTCATGGGTGCGGGTCATGTCAAACTCAAACCGGCTCGCGGAGCTCGAATGTGGGAGGTCTCAGGGCGGCTAGCAGTTTACAGGCTCAAGACTTCGACCTTTAAGCTGAATTTTATTTTTGGCGTCAGATTTTATTGGGTGGCGAAAGTGCGCCCGCGGAATCCGTTTGAGGGGATCCCGTGGGCAATACGCGGGTGTTTATGCGGCTTCTTGAACGGCCAGAATCGTCAGCAGCCCTTGGGCATGCTCGGCAGCATCCCGGCCCAGGCTGGTCAGATAACCGCCATCGGGTTGAGTGATCAGCTCTTTGTCGAACAGGCGTTGTGCGGCAGCGATGGCTTTCGGGGCAGCGGTCTGATGAATTTTCAGGCCTTCCTGGGAGCTCCCCAGGTTAAAGAGTGCAAGGATTTCCAGTTCGGCAACCAACTCAGGGGTATACGACATAAGGACTCCAGACTTTCTAGGAATTAGACAGTAGCGCCTCTAAGGTGACCGCACTCATGCAGCCTGTCCAGTGTTGACTGAGGGCTTTTTTTGCCCGGGACAGCATCACCCCGTGGGTCGTGCGACAGCGGGGTGGTAAACAGTGTAGTCAGGGTCTGGAGGAATGCCGGGTTGATTGGCACCTCACAGTTGGAACAGGGGTTATTTCTTCTCTGGCGGCAGCTCTGGCAGTGCGCGCAGGGCGGCTTCATACCATTCGGTATTGAACGCGCGGTCTTCTTCGAGGAGTGCGTCGATTTCAACGGCCAGCACATGGGCCATCAGGTTCAAGATTTCTTCACGCTCGTAACCGACCAGGGTCAGTTTGTTGAACGTTGCCTTGGCCGCTGGCGGGTTGTCGCTTTCGATCTGGTTTTCGATCGCTTCGATCAGGGTGGTTTCGGCGAACTCTTCTTCGTCGTTGTCGTTGTCGATATCGGCTGGCTCGCTCATGGCAGGCTCCTCAAGGAAAGGTCGCCAGTTTACCTGCATTCAGCCGTGCGATGCTGCTGGCGAGAGTGCTCCCGACGTTCTATAACAGTCGCTGCCAACCCCCTGCACGGCCTGGAGGCCATGTAATGCTCAAACTTTATGGATTTTCCGTCAGCAACTACTACAACATGGTCAAACACGCGTTGCTGGAGAAGGGCCTGCCCTTTGAGGAAGTAGCGTTTTACGCCGGTCAAAGCCCTGAGGCGCTGGCCATCAGTCCGCGCGGCAAGATTCCGGTGCTGGGTGTCGAGCAAGGTTTCATCAACGAGACCAGCGTGATTCTTCAGTACCTCGAAGACACGCAAACGGGGCCGGCGCTTCTACCCAAAAGACCGTTCGAGCGGGCCCAGGTTCTGGCGCTGGCCAAGGAAATCGAGCTGTACATCGAGCTGCCGGCTCGCGCCTGTTTCCCTGAGGCCTTCTTCGGCATGTCAGTGCCGGAAGCGATCAAGGAAAAAGCCAAGGCCGAGCTGTTGTTGGGGATTGCATCGCTGGGACGTCACGGCAAGTTTGCGCCGTATGTGGCGGGCGAAACACTGAGCGTGGCGGATTTGTACTTTCTGTACAGCGTCAGCATAGCCTGTGCGGTTGGCCATAAGCTCTTCGATCTGGATCTGCTGGCCGAGCTGCCAGCGGCCAAGGCATTGCTTGAACAATTGCAGCAGACACCGCATGCCAAGCGCATCGCGGCAGACAAGGAAGCGGCGATGCCAGGGTTTTTGGCGATGATCAGCGCCAAGAAGTAAGTCTTGTAGTGATCTGAAGTCAGTCATCGCGAGCAGGCTCGCTCCCACAAGGATCACGCTGAACCTGTGGGAGCGAGCCTGCTCGCGATGCTTTTGATTGCTTAACGGCTGGCCAGAAGCGCCTGGCCGCGAACCACGGCTGCCTTCACCTGCGCCGGCGCGGTACCGCCGATATGGTCGCGTGCATTGACCGAGCCTTCCAGGGTCAACACTGCAAACACGTCTTGCTCGATCTGGTCGCTGAACTTGCGCAGTTCTTCCAGGCTCATCTCCGCCAGATCCTTGCCGGTGTCCACGCCGTATTTAACGGCATGGCCAACGATTTCGTGGCAGTCACGGAAGGGCAGGCCACGACGCACCAGGTAGTCGGCAAGGTCAGTGGCGGTAGAGAAGCCACGCAATGCCGCTTCACGCATGATGGCGTGTTTGGGCTTGATCGCGGGAATCATGTCGGCAAAGGCCCGCAACGAATCACGCAGCGTATCGGCGGCGTCGAACAGCGGCTCCTTGTCTTCCTGGTTGTCCTTGTTGTAAGCCAGAGGCTGGCCTTTCATCAAGGTCAGCAGGCCCATCAGCGCGCCGAACACTCGACCGCTCTTGCCGCGAACCAGTTCAGGAACATCAGGGTTTTTCTTTTGCGGCATGATCGAACTGCCGGTGCAGAAACGATCAGGCAAATCGATGAACTGGAATTGTGCGCTGGTCCACAGCACCAGCTCTTCAGAGAAGCGCGACAGGTGCATCATCGCCAGGCTGGCGGCAGCGCAGAATTCGATAGCGAAGTCGCGATCGGAAACGTTGTCCAGCGAGTTGCCGCCGACGGCGTCGAAGCCCAGCAGCTTGCAGGTCAGTTCGCGATCGATCGGGTAGGTGGTGCCGGCCAGTGCGGCGCTGCCCAACGGCATGCGGTTGGTGCGTTTGCGGCAGTCCACCAGACGCTCGTAATCGCGGCTGAGCATTTCGAACCAGGCCAGCAGGTGATGCCCGAAGGTCACGGGTTGTGCGGTTTGCAGGTGGGTGAAGCCGGGCATGATGGTGCCGGCTTCGCGCTCGGCCTGTTCCAGCAGGCCTTTTTGCAGGCGGGTAATTTCCGCCAGGATCAGGTCGATCTCATCACGTAGCCACAGACGGATATCGGTCGCCACCTGATCGTTACGGCTACGACCGGTGTGCAATTTCTTGCCGGTGACACCGATGCGGTCAGTCAGGCGGGCTTCGATGTTCATGTGCACATCTTCCAGGTCGATGCGCCAGTCGAACGTGCCAGCTTCGATTTCGCTCTGGATGGTCTTCAGACCGTCGATGATGCTGTCGCGCTCGGCGTCGGTCAGGACGCCGACTTTGGCCAGCATCGTGGCGTGTGCAATCGAGCCCATGATGTCGTGGCGATAGAGGCGCTGGTCGAATGTGACGGAGGCGGTGAAGCGGGCGACAAAGGCGTCGACGGGCTCACTGAAGCGGCCGCCCCAGGACTGATTGGTCTTGTCAGTGCTCATGAATTCGCTCGTGATTTGCTGAAGGAAAATGGCGTGAAAAGTTGCTGCGGATAATAACAGGGTTGCCAATCCTGTCGTTGACACTGGTCGGTACGTTTTTTATTTCTCCAGGAGACTCCTGGCACCTTGCCGTTGAGCCCGCGTGCGCAGAGACTTGGTTTGTGGCGGATTGCCACCTTGGTGGTCAATCCGTATCTGAGCGGGAACGCGATACCGACCCTTGCGGGCTGTTCCGGGCAAATCTGGCGAGCCTGGAAGGCTGATGTTTTGGCGTGACGGGCTTGCGCTGACAAAACGATATTTGTCGATTGGGCAATGTCGTCTTGGCGAGCGTCTACAGTTGGACTAGAGGGTAGGCGCAGCAGATGATTTGCCTGTCGCGCAACTGACCTTGCAACCGTTCCTGGAAAAGGCTCTGATCCGCTCTGATCCGAGGAGTCGCACCGCGAACCGGGGACGATGCGGTCAGAGTAGAAGCCAGCTATAAAGAGGAAGTGTTCGTATTGTGTATCAGCAATTCCTACGACGATGCCGCGCCAGAACGGGCTTGGAGCGGTAATCAGCGGACACTGGTAAATATAGGTGCCCGACCCGAGGCACTTTTTGGCCCTCGCGCTAGTCTTAGCGTGGATCGCCGTGACGGATGTCACGTCACCTGTCTACGCTATCCTTGTGCGAGACTCACGCAGGAATCCAGCGCAATATGAATGTCCTGATCGTTGATGACGAACCCCTAGCCCGAGAGAGACTGAGCCGTATGGTCAGCGAGCTCGAGGGTTACAGTGTCCTGGAGCCGAGCGCCACCAATGGCGAAGAGGCTCTGGCCCTGATTGACAGTCTTAAGCCGGATGTCGTGTTGCTGGACATCCGGATGCCTGGCCTCGACGGCTTGCAAGTGGCCGCCAGGCTGTGCGAGCGTGAGACGCCACCTGCGGTGGTGTTTTGCACTGCCCATGACGAGTTTGCCCTAGAGGCTTTTCAGGTCAGTGAGGTGAGGTATCTGGTCAAGCCAGTACGCGCCGAGCTTCTGCTCGAAGCGCTGAAAAAGGCTGAGCGACCCAACCGCATCCAGCTTGCAGCCCTGACCCGTCCGGCTGCAGAAAGTGGTAATGGTCCGCGCAGCCACATCAGCGCACGAACCCGAAAAGGCATCGAGCTGATCCCGCTGAATCAGGTTGTCTATTTCATTGCCGATCACAAGTATGTGACCTTGCGCCATGAAGGTGGCGAAGTTCTGTTGGATGAACCGCTGAAAGCCCTCGAAGACGAGTTTGGCGAGCGTTTCGTGCGCATCCACCGCAACGCGCTGGTGGCCCGCGAGCGAATCGAACGCCTGCAGCGCACACCTCTTGGACATTTTCAGCTGTATCTCAAAGGCCTCAACGGCGATGCCCTGATCGTCAGCCGACGACATGTAGCCGGCGTGCGCAAAATGATGCAACAGCTTTAGCCCGGCGCTTGCGCACGGATTTCACACCCTATCTCCGGGTATACAAGGCCAGGGAGGTCGCGCAGACTCTGATTCAAGTCAAAGCTGATTTGGCTGAGCTGTTATTATCTGCCGTATCTATTCAGTACGGATTGATCCATGTCCTCTCGCGAAATCCGCATCGCTACCCGCAAAAGTGCTCTGGCCTTGTGGCAGGCCGAATACGTCAAAGCTCGTCTGGAAGAGGCTCATCCTGGCTTGCTCGTGACGTTGGTGCCCATGGTCAGTCGCGGCGACAAGCTGCTCGACTCACCGCTGTCGAAAATTGGCGGCAAGGGCCTGTTCGTCAAAGAGCTGGAAACCGCCCTGCTCGGGCATGAAGCCGACATCGCCGTGCACTCGATGAAAGACGTGCCGATGGACTTCCCTGAAGGCCTCGGTCTGTATTGCATCTGCGAGCGCGAAGACCCGCGCGATGCATTTGTCTCCAATACCTACGCCAGTCTTGATGACTTGCCCAACGGTAGTGTGGTTGGTACCTCAAGCCTGCGTCGCCAGGCTCAGTTGCTGGCCCGCCGACCTGACCTGAAAATCCGATTCCTGCGCGGCAACGTCAACACGCGTCTGGCCAAGCTGGATGCCGGTGAGTACGACGCAATCATTCTGGCGGCCGCCGGTTTGATTCGCCTGGGCTTTGAAGATCGCATCAGATCCTCGATCAGTGTCGACGACAGCCTGCCGGCGGGCGGTCAGGGTGCAGTCGGTATTGAATGCCGCAGCGCCGATACCGAAATACATGCCCTGCTCGCGCCTCTGCATCACCAGGACACGGCCATTCGGGTCACGGCTGAGCGTGCTCTTAACAAGCACCTGAATGGCGGCTGCCAAGTGCCGATCGCCTGCTACGCGGTGCTTGAAGGCGAGCAGATCTGGTTGCGCGGCCTGGTCGGCGACCCGAGCGGTGGTCTGCTGCTGAGCGCCGAGGCCCGAGGCCCGCAAAGCGCGGCGCAGGCACTGGGCGTGCAAGTGGCTGAAGACCTCCTGGCCCAGGGGGCCGATGCCATTCTGCAAGCGGTCTACGGCGAGGCTGGCGAAGAGTGAAGGGTTGGCGTCTGCTGCTGACCCGGCCGACGGATGAGTCAGCAGCGCTGGCGGCAATCCTGACTGAAGCCGGTGTTTTCAGCAGCAGCTTGCCGTTGCTGGAAATCGAGGCGCTGCCGGTCTCTGGCACACAGCGCGCCAGGATTCTCGACCTGGATCTCTACTGTGCGGTGATTGTCGTCAGTAAACCTGCTGCCCGGTTGGGGGTGGATCTGGTCGACCAGTATTGGCCGCAGCCACCGATCCAGCGCTGGTTCAGCGTGGGCGCGGCCACCGCGCAAATTCTGACCGATTACGGTCTTGATGTGAGCAATCCCCAGGCGGGAGATGACAGCGAAGCATTGCTTGAACTGCCACAGTTGCGCGAGGCTATCTCGCGGCCTGACGCGCGGGTGTTGATCCTCAGGGGCGAGGGCGGGCGTGAGCTGCTGGCTGAGCGTTTACGCGAGCAAGGTGTTAGTGTCGATTATCTGGAGCTTTATCGTCGCTGCCTGCCGCAGTATGCCCCCGCAGCGTTGCCTGCGCGGATTGCCTCGGAACGCCTGAACGGCCTGGTGGTCAGCAGTGGGCAGGGTTTTGTGCACCTGCACCAATTGGCAGGCACAGCCTGGCCCGAGTTGGCGCGGTTGCCGTTGTTTGTTCCAAGCCCTCGGGTCGCTGAGATGGCGCGAGCTGCCGGGGCCAGAAAAGTTGTGGATTGTCGTGGTGCCAGTGCCGCGGCATTGCTAACGGCGTTACGGGAGCACCCCGTACCCGTTCTCTAACGCAAAGGATGGATACGTGAGCGAAACAACCTTGCCTAAAGATGATATCCAGCCTGCGCTCGACGCGCCGACTGAAGCTGCGACCATTGCCCCGCAACGCCGAGGCAATGGGTTGGTGATACTGGCCTTGTTGTTGGGGGCTGCGGGCGTTGCCGCTGGCGGTTGGGGGATTTGGCAGGTTCGCAACCTGCAAGCCAATAACCAGCAGCAGCTTGGGCAGTTGCAGGCGCTCGGCGATCAGGCTCAAACCCTCAAACTCAGCGAACAGCGTCTGACGGCGCAGTTGGAGCAATTGCCTGCTGCCGAGGAGCTGGAAAGTCGGCGACGCTTGGTGGCTCAGTTGCAAGGCGATCAGCAGCGCTTGAGTCAGCGACTGGAAACCGTGTTAGGCGCCAGCCGCAAGGACTGGCGCCTGGCCGAAGCCGAGCACCTGCTGCGTCTGGCCAGCCTTCGCCTGTCGGCGTTGCAAGATATCAGCAGCGCCCAGGCGTTGGTGCAAGGCGCCGACGAGATCCTGCGCGAACAGAATGACCCCGCATCCTTCGCCGCCCGTGAGCAGTTGGCAAAAAGCCTTGCGGCGCTGCGCAGTACTGAACAGCCGGACCGTACCGGGTTGTTTCTGCAACTGGGAGCCTTGCGTGATCAGGTGGTCGAACTCAGCGCATTGGCGCCTGAGTATCAGAACCGCGGCGATTCGCTGTCGGGCCTGACTTCTGATGGCGACGGCGCCAGTCGCTGGACGCAGTGGTGGGATGAAATCTCGCGTTATATCCGTATCGACTTCAATGCCGACAAGAGCATTCGGCCGCTGCTCGCGGGGCAGAGCCTGACCCAGGTACGTCTGGCCCTCAGCCTGGCTCTCGAGCAGGCGCAATGGGCTGCGCTGAATGGGCAGGCACCGGTATATACCCAGGCATTGGCTGAGGCCCGGGATGTTCTCAAGAGCAGCTTCAGCCAGGACAACCCGCAAAGCAAAGTGATGCTTGAGCGCGTCGCCGAGTTGAGCAAGCAGCCGGTTACGGTGACCACCCCTGATCTGACGACGACTTTAGGCACGGTCCAGGCCTACCTCGAGCGTCGGAGTCTGAGTGCCGAAGAGTCGCTGAAGACTTCCGCCAAGCCTGCCGCGAATACTGTGCAGGAGACCAGCCCATGAAGCGTCTCTATGTGATTGTGTTCGTGGTCATCGCCGCTGCGGCGTTGCTGGGGCTGGCGATCGCCGAGCACGCAGGCTATGTCCTGATTGCCTACAAGAGTTTTCGCTATGAGTCGAGCCTGTGGGCGACCCTGGCGCTGCTGGCAGTCATCTGGCTGGTGGTCTGGGGGATAAACATGCTGGTCGGGTTGGTGACAACGTCCGGTGGCGTGGTCAATCCATGGTCGCGCCGCAACCGTAGTCGCCGTGTGCAACTGGCGATCGAGCATGGCCAGATGGACCTCGCTGAAGGGCGCTGGGCCAGCGCTCAGCGGCACTTGCATCGTGCCGCCGAAGCCGAGCGTCAGCCATTACTGTACTACCTCGGCGCTGCGCGAGCGGCGAACGAGCAGGGTCTTTATGACGAAAGCGACAGCCTGCTGGAGCGGGCCCTTGAGCGCCAGCCTCAGGCCGAGTTGGCGATTGCCTTGAGCCACGCACAGCTGCAGACCGACCGCAATGATACGCAAGGCGCGCTCGTCACACTGCAAGCCATGCATGAGCGCCATCCGCGCAGCATTCAGGTCCTGCGCCAGTTGCAGCGCCTGCATCAGCAGCGGGGCGATTGGTCGGCGCTGATCCGTCTGTTGCCGGAACTACGCAAAGACAAGGTTCTGCCCCCTGGCGAATTGGCCGAACTGGAGCGCAGAGCCTGGGGTGAAAATCTCACTTTGGCAGCTCGGCGGGAAGAAGATGGCGCGGTTGGTTTGCAATCGCTCAATCGGGCCTGGGAACAACTGTCTTCCGCTCAGCGCCAGGAGCCGCAACTGGTGCTGGCGTACGCCGAACAGCTGCGCCAACTGGGTGCAGAATTTGAGGCCGAAGAGATTCTGCGTGGTGCGCTCAAGCGCAAATACGACAGCCATCTGGCCCGGCTCTATGGGCTGCTTCGTGGCCGCGATCCTGCGCGGCAATTGCAATTCGCCGAGGGTTGGTTGAAAGATCACCCGGCGGATTCAAGTCTGCTGCTGACCCTTGGTCGCCTTTGCCTGCAGAGCAGTCTGTGGGGTAAGGCGCGTGATTATCTGGAGAGCAGTTTGCGAGTACAGCGTAATCCAGAGGCCTGTGCCGAGCTTGCACGCTTGCTGGCTCAATTGGGTGACACCGAGCGCAGCAATCAGCTCTTTCAAGAGGGCCTGGGTCTTTTGGACAAGCGCTTACTGGCCTCACCTCTGCCAGTTCCGGCTCAGGTGTAAGACGCACTACGCACGGCTGGCTCTGGCGCCAAGGGGGCCAGCCGTTCAGAGACGCTGGAATTTCTGCGCATGAATGTCCGTGATGGCAGCGTCTTACATGGAGCTACACCCAATCCTCTCTTTTCTGCCGGGAATTCCTTACAGTCTTGAGGAAGTGTCCGCTACGACCTGTCTTGAAAGGGTTGAGCGCTTTCCTCTACCGTAACTGCCTGTCTCTTCTGTTACGGATAAGCCATGCTTTTGGCCTCTTCACGATCCTTGTTCTTCATGGCTTTCATTGCAGGTGCTCTGGCCTTGAGCGCTTCGTTGTATCTGGAATATGCGGTCGGGCTCCAACTTTGCTCGTTGAGTATGGTGCAGCGGTTTTTTCTGATGGTGTTCGCGGGTATTTGCCTGATCGCAGCCGTGCATGGGCCAAAACGGTCGGGTTGTTGTGTGTACTGGTTGTTGAGCATCTTCAGTTGTCTGGGCGGGCTGGTCACCGCATGGCGCCATGTATTGCTGCAAGATGCCCCCCCGGTACGGTGGCTGGAGTGTTCTCCCGGCCTTGAGTACATGCTTGGAAATATGTCTTGGTGGTATGTCTTGAAGCGGGTCTTTCAGGGAACGGCAGACTGCACACAAATCACATGGACGCTGTTCGATATGAGCATCCCCGAATGGAGCCTGCTGTTCTTCGTCGGGATGACGATTCTGGGCGTTGTTCAGCTGCTGCACCTCTTGCGTTTTACCTGCCGGACAGCGGCCAGGTAATGATCGTCCTGGTGCGATGTGTTCGAGATTAAACGCTTGTATGAACTTTATCTCCTGCGTACCTTGAAGCCGATGTCGTGCGGGCATAATCTGGCCCGCAAGTGTTATTGGAATTATGTTGTTCAGTGGCGCTCTGCTTGGCCGAATCTTGATCTTTCAAGTCTTGCGGCGGGTGTAGGGCGGTACGACCCATAAGGGAAGAGAGATCACCATGCTCGAAAGTTGTCAGAATGCTCAGGAACGCTGGGGTGGAGTGCATCTGCTGATCGATCGCTGGTTGCAGGAGCGTCACGAACTGGTTCGGGCCTACGATGCTCTCGGCGCCAAGCCAGAAGCGCTGGGCGAGAACCGAAAGCCGTTGCAGGAGTTCTGCGGAGTTCTGGTCGATTACGTTTCGGCCGGGCATTTCGAGATCTACGAACAGCTGACCGGCGAAGCCAAAGCGTTTGGTGACAAACGTGGGCTGGAGTTGGCCGAGACGATTTATCCCCGTATCGATGTGATCACCGAAAAATTGTTGGCGTTCAATGATCTCTGTGACGCGGGAAAATGCGTTGCGGAAAAATTCCAAGAGTTGGGCGGTCTGTTGCATGAACGCTTCGAACTGGAAGACTGCCTGATCGAAGTGCTGCACACGGCTCACAAAGAAGAGGCTCCGGCTCAGGCCTGAGTTTCGCTTCAGCAAAAAAGATCTCCAAAACGGTGCGCTATGCGCGCCGTTTTTCGTTTGTGCTGCTGCTCAGTCAGTGGCGCCGAGCAACTCGATTTCGAAGACGAGTGGTGTAAAGGGCGCAATCAGGTCGCCCGCTCCGTCGGCACCGTATGCCTGGGCTGATGGAATGACCAATCGCCACTTCGCGCCGGTAGGCATCTGTTGCAATGCGCTGCGCCATCCGTTGATCACGCTATCAAGGCGAAACCACTGCGGCTGATTGTTCTGATCGAACACTGTGCCGTCGGGCAGGCGACCGATATAGCGAACCTGGACCTTGCCGTTTGGTCCTGCCTTTGGACCGTTGCCAGGCATCAACTCGGTCAGCAGAACTCCATCCGCCAACTCGCGAACACCGGGCTTGGCTTTTTCAGCTGAAAGAAACCGATGCTCCTCCTGGAGGGCAATTTCGCTTTGCGGTAGCGCCGATTTCTCTGTGACTTGAGCTTCGTGCTCCGTAAGGATCTGTTCGATTCGCTCCTCTTTGAGGGCTAACGGCTTGCCTTGATAGGCCTGTTGCAGGCCATCCACCAACGCTTGAATGTCAAGATCGGGAACCTCTTGACGCAGGCGTTCGCCGAGGCTGGCACCGAGACTGTAAGCGAGATCGTGGGAGTCATTTTCTTTGATTTTTTCAGCAGCCTGAGCCAAAGAAAAAAACACGCATAACGATAAAAAAAGATAACGCGACATGGGCGCTCTCCGGCCTGGGATGCGATGGATTATGCCAGCGTGAACGCGCTGATGACTGAGCAACTTTCAAGGGTGTGAAGAACATTTTCAATTCGCTGCAACGTAGAGCATTCGATACTGTCAACATGCCCTAGCGGCGGTAGCAGCAGAGGTCTAGTATGAGCCGCAGTCACGTCAGCCAGGAGGTAAACCATGTCGGCCAATAAGAAGCCTGTAAATACTCCGTTGCACTTACTTCAACAGCTCTCGGGCAGTCTGCTCGAACATTTGGAAAACGCTTGTTCCCAAGCCTTGGCTGATGCTGAAAAACTGCTCGCCAAACTGGAAAAGCAGCGCGGAAAAGCGCAGGAAAAACTGCACAAATCTCGTACCAAATTGCAGGACGCTGCGACGGCCGGAAAGGCCAAGGCGCAAGCCAAAGCCAAGGACGCAGTGACGGAGCTTGAAGATTTGCTTGATGCGCTCAAGGATCGTCAATCCGAAACCCGCACCTACATTCTTCAACTCAAGCGCGATGCCCAGGAAAGCCTGAAGCTGGCCCAGGGTGTTGGTCGCGTGAAAGACGCTGTCAGCAAAGCGTTGACCCTGCGCTCCGCCAAGCCTGCCGCTGCCCCGGCGAAGCAGCCAGCGGCCAAACCGGTTGCAGCTAAAGCGCCGGCCAAGGCACCTGCCAAAGCCGCTGCCAAACCAGCCGCTAAATCGACTGCTGCGAAACCTGCCGCTGCCAAGCCAGCAGCTGCAAAAACGGCTGCAGCTAAACCTGCTGCCGCGAAAGCGACTGCTGCAAAACCGGCGGCCAGAACGGCTGCCGCGAAGCCTGCGGCTGCCAAACCTGCAACCAGACCGGCTGCTGCTAAAACCGCTGCTGCCAAACCTGCCGCCAAGCCTGCTGCTGCAAAAGCAGTCGCGGCTAAAGCGCCTGCCAAAGCTGCAGCTAAACCGGCAGCCAAACCTGCCGCTTCGGCAGCCGCAAAACCGGCTGCTGCCAAGCCTGCCGCCAAGCCAGCGGCACCGAAAGCCACAGCCAAGCCTGCCGCCAAGCCGGCTGCAAAACCAGCCGTGAAAAAGCCGGTCGCCGCCGCTAAACCGGCAACGGCTCCAGCTGTGGCCAAGCCAGCGATGCAAGCTCCAGTCACGTCGCCATCACCGACTGCGAGCACTCCAGCAGCCTCTCCTGCTGCAGCACCAGCAGCCTCAGCGAGCGTCACCACCTCAACCAGCGCGTCCTAAGCGCCGGTTACCGCGACGCGCAGTTTATTTAGCGCGTCGCGGTTCAGGTTGGCGGCTTGCGGCGCCAGTCCTTCCAGCCAGGCTGTTAAATCCTTTGCTTCATCTTCTGGCCAATCTCGCGCCGTTGTCTCCAGACGCAACAACAGTTGCCGTTCCGCTTCGAGCTCCAGCGCTTTGACGCGCTCGCGCAGAATATTCAGTTGCACATCCTGAAGGGCCATTGAGCGCCATTGCATACGCAGTTGCCTGAGTGGTTGCACAACATCGCCATGCCACGGTCCGGCCAGTTGATGCAGCTGCTGCAGGCGTTGTGCATTGCACGCCACGTTTCGCTGGCCCAGCCAGACCGCGCACAGCAGCAGGCAGACATTGGCGCCCGCCGCTTGCAGTTCCAGGCACGCGCTTTCGACGCCGGGCCTGGCGTAGGTCGTGAGGGTGGAGCTCCACAGGTCAGAGGACATATTCCTACTCGCGCCAGTTGCGAGCGAAGCTGGTAGACTCCGCCGCCATTATGATTCGACTTCAAAGCCTAACATTACAGCGTGGTCCGCAACGTCTGCTAGAAGACGCCGAGCTGACCCTGCACGCCGGCCACAAAGCCGGCCTGATCGGTGCCAACGGTGCCGGTAAATCCAGCTTGTTCGCTTTGCTTCAGGGTGAATTGACCCCTGATTCGGGCGACTGCTTCCTGCCGGCGGACTGGCGTATCGCCCACATGCGCCAGGAGGTCGATACCCTTGAACGGGTGGCGGTCGACTACGTGCTCGATGGCGACCTGCGCTTGCGACAGGTGCAGCGTGAGCTGGCGGATGCCGAAGCGGCCCATGACGGTGCCGCTCAGGCGCGCCTGCATGCCGAACTGGACAGCGCCGACGGTTACACCGCAGACGCCCGGGCGCGAAAGCTGCTCGCGGGTCTAGGGTTCACCAACGAGCAGATGGATCGTCAGGTTGGCGATTTCTCCGGTGGCTGGCGAATGCGCCTGAACCTGGCGCAGGCACTGATGTGTCCGTCGGACCTGCTGCTGCTCGACGAACCGACCAACCACTTGGACCTCGACGCCATTCTGTGGCTGGAAGACTGGCTCAAAAGTTACCCCGGCACTTTGCTGCTGATCTCCCACGACCGCGACTTCCTCGATGCCGTGGTCGACCATGTGGCCCACGTCGATCAACGCAAGATCACCCTCTATCGTGGTGGTTACAGTGCTTTCGAACGCGCCCGCGCCGAACGTCTGGCTCAGCAACAGCAGGCCTACGAGAAGCAGCAGGCGCAACGTGCGCACATGGAAAGCTACATCGCGCGATTCAAGGCCCAGGCCACCAAGGCCCGTCAGGCCCAGAGCCGGATCAAGGCCCTGGAGCGCATGGAAGAGTTGTCCGCGGCCCACGTTGATTCTCCATTCGATTTCGTTTTCCGCGAGTCGGTAAAAATCTCCAGTCCGTTGCTTGATCTCTCTGACGCCCGCTTGGGTTACGGCGAAAAGACCGTGCTGGATAAGGTCAAACTGCAACTCACTCCGGGAGCTCGTATCGGCCTGCTCGGTCCGAACGGCGCGGGTAAGTCGACGCTGATCAAGAACCTTTCCGGTGAGCTGGAGCCTTTGGCTGGTCGCCTGGTGCGCGGTGAGAACCTGGTGGTGGGCTACTTCGCTCAGCATCAGTTGGACTCGCTCGATGCCAAGGCCAGCCCGCTGTTGCATTTGCAGCGTCTGGCGCCAACCGAGCGCGAACAGACCTTGCGTGACTTCCTCGGCGGTTTCGACTTCCGCGGTGCGCGCATCGATGAGCCGGTGCTGAATTTCTCCGGGGGCGAGAAGGCCCGTCTGGCGCTGGCGTTGATCGCCTGGGGTCGACCTAACCTGTTATTGCTCGACGAACCGACCAACCACCTCGACCTGGAAATGCGTCTGGCGCTGACCATGGCTTTGCAGGAATTCAGTGGTGCGGTACTGGTGGTTTCCCACGATCGGCATTTGCTGAAAAGCACCACCGATGAGTTCCTGCTGGTTGCCGATGGCAAGGTTCAGGAGTTTGACGGCGATCTGGAAGACTACGCTCGCTGGCTGATTGACTACCGTCTGCGCAATGCGCCGGTCAACAACACGCCGGTCAATGCCGACAAAACCGACAAGAAAGCCCAGCGCCAGGCCGCTGCCGCGTTGCGTCAGCAACTGGCGCCGCATAAGCGTGAAGCCGATAAGCTTGAAGCTGAGTTGGGCAAGCTCCACGAAAAACTCGCCAGGATCGAAACCAGCCTCGGTGATAGCGCGGTCTATGAGGCCTCGCGCAAGGATGAGCTGCGCGATCTATTGGCTGAGCAAGCCAGGCTGAAGGTGCGTGAAGCCGAGCTGGAGGATAACTGGATGCAAGCCCTGGAGCTGCTTGAGAGCATGCAGGCGGAGCTGGAGGCGCTGTCCTGATGGGAGCGTTCCAGCTCCCGTTGTCTGCGGTCTGGGTCGAGCCGCTGTGGCTTGGCGGGCAAATTCTGCTGATCCTGCTGGCCGGTTATCTGGCCCAGCGTTTTGTGGCCAAATGCCTGACTCGTCTGGGCGAGCGCTACCCATTCCCGCCGCAGTTGCTGATGCCGCTGCGTGGAGGTTTGCGCTGGCTGATCATGGGCAGCGCGCTGATCCTTGTGCTGGAGCGCCTTGGCGTCTCGGCGACGGTGCTCTGGACTGCCTTGTCGGGGTTTGTCGCGGTGGCTGCGGTGGCGTTCTTCGCCATGTGGAGCGTACTTTCCAACCTGCTCTGCGCGATTCTGATTTTCACCGTTGGGCCGTTTCGCTTGGGTGATGTGGTCGAACTGGTGGACACCACCGACAAGCCAGGCGTCAAGGGCCGGGTGGTGGCGATCAATCTGCTTTACACCACGTTGATCGAGTCGGCTGAAGCCGGCAATGGCAGCGCGATGGTGCAAGTCCCCAACAGTCTGTTCTTCCAGCGCTCCGTGCGCCGCTGGCGTGGCAGTGATGTGTTGCCGTCGAACTCAGGCGAAAAGTAGCCGAGCAACCTCTAGCCGCTGCCCAAGGCTGCCGCAAGGCGCTGCGCCGGCCATCTGTCCTGCAAAAAATCGATAGTCATTCGCCAGAAGGCGCATTAGCTTAGACACCTATAACGAGTCTGAGTGAGGTGTGCGATGGTGCTTGAAACATGGCTGGCGTTTTTTGCCGCCTGCTGGGTGATCAGTCTTTCTCCTGGCGCTGGCGCCATTGCGTCGATGTCCTGCGGTTTGCAGTACGGTTTCTGGCGCGGATACTGGAACGCTCTGGGCCTGCAATTGGGGCTGGCGATGCAGATTGCGATTGTTGCCGCCGGTGTCGGTGCAATTCTCGCGGCCTCGGCCACGGCCTTCTATGCGATCAAATGGTTTGGTGTGGCCTATCTGGTCTATCTGGCGGTCAAGCAATGGCGGGCGCTGCCGAGCAACATGAGTGACGATGCGGCGATTCGGCCGATCGGCAAACCGCTGGCCCTGGTATTCCGTGGCTTTCTGGTGAATGTCAGCAATCCCAAGGCGCTGGTATTCATGCTCGCGGTGTTGCCACAGTTCATCGACCCGCACGCGCCGCTGGTGGCGCAGTACATGATCCTGGGCGTGACCATGATCATTGTCGATTTGATCGTGATGGCGGGTTATACCGGTCTTGCTTCAAAGGTGCTGCGCCTGCTGCGGACACCCAAGCAGCAGCGTCGCATGAATCGCACGTTTGCCGGTTTGTTCATCGGCGCAGCCGGGTTGTTGGCGACCATTCGCCGCGCCGCGACTTAAAAACTCAGCTCACAAAAAAGGCGACCTCTTGAGGTCGCCTTTTTCGTTTGGGGCTTAGCGCAGAATGACTGGCGCCGTATCCCGCGGCAGGTTGTTTTGCAATGGAGCTTGCCCTGGCTGCCCGTAACGGGGGCCACCCAGTTGTTCGCTCAACTGGCGGGCCACATCTTCACCCAGCGACCTGGACACATCGCGAACCACTCGAGGTCGGTTCAGCGAGACTTTGACGTCCTGGCTGTTCACCAGTTTGGTGTCTTGCCCATCGCCCATGGCGGTAAACGCCGAGGTGATTTCGAAGGTCCGGGTGTTGATCAGGCTGAAATCGGCGACAAGGCTCAGGCCGAGAATCGCCGAATAGCTGTCGGTGTTGGCCAGCGAGGTAATATCACGGGTGAAGTCAATATCCGACAAGGTGCCGAACAACACGTAGTCGGCGCCCTTGTAGTTACCGGCCTTGATCCGTTTGATCACGTCGTAGACGTCTTCCCTGGACTTGGCGGTGTGCGGCGTACCTTGCACCAACTGGAACATCCCGGACTTGAGAATCTCGCCCTTGATATCGCCGGTGAATTTGCGCAGCTCACCCTGCTCGATATAACTGCTGCTGGCTTCGATCTCGTTGTAACTCGACGAACCGCTGGCGTGGTAGACGCCTGCCTGGTAGTTGTTCTGCGCCGAAACGACGTGGATGTATTGCTCCACCCGCTCCTGATAGGCGAGGTCGGTGACCGCGATTTTCGGGGCCGCCTGAACGCCAAAGGCGCAGGCCAGGCCGATGATGCCAATCCATGCACGCATTGCTTAACGCTCCGTGGTTTTGCGAATCTCTTTCTCGTCCATCCACTCGGCCAGACCGCTTTCGACGTCGATCAATTGCAGGCTGAATTTGTAGAAGACGTCCTTGTAATCGCTGCTGCGCTTGACGATCGAGCTGATCGAACCTTCAAGACGGTATTTGGCGGCGATCATGTTGCCGGTCTTGGCCACGGTGCCTTTTTTGTACAGGCCACTCTGGTTTTGCAGCTTGAGCTGGTCAACCTGGCTCTGCATGGCGGTGTTGTCGCTGGCGAAGCGGGCGGTGCCGGACTTCATCAGCTGAGTCTTGATGCTGGTGGTGATTTCACGGGTATCGATGTACTCGCTGGTTTTGTTCTTCACGTCGTAAACCTGTACCACCGGACGCCCCTGCAGGATCCCGGACTGGGCCAGGGAGCGGGTCATGGTTTCGGCGATCATCTGCAAGTCGGTGGAACCGAACTCGTTGGTTACCAGCTCTACAGCCTTGCTGTCGCCGTAAGCGATGTTTTTTCCGCCCAGAACCGGAGAATTATTGTTGGCGCAACCGCTGGCCAGAAGGGCGATAACGGCGAGGAACGAAAAGCGTGCAAACATGGGAATGCTCTCTAAAGCTGAACGAAACGGGTGGATGACTTAAGGCGTTTTGATTTCCAGACGGAAATCCACAGCTTTCGCCACAGGGGCAATGGCCGGCAGAAAGCTGGTTTGCGTGCCGTAAAGGGTCAGGCTTTTCCAGGTTTCTTCTTCACCGATCGGGAAGCCTTCTGGTCCCAGCCAGGCGAAACGGTAGTACATGGTCTTGTTGTTGAAGCTGGTGTTGCTCAGCTGAACGTTGACGGTCAGAAAGCCATTTTCGCGAGCGACACGCATGGCGCCGACCACGATGTTGTTCAGCTTGCCCATGGTCACGACTTTGCTCGCCGCGCTGCCGGGTTCCGGCGGTGGGGTGGCGCAACCGGCCAGCAGGGCCAGTGCGACGACAGCAATGATTTTGAAGCGCATGAAAGACTCTCTGCTTAAGGTTGTTTGAGGCTGGCCACGGCCTGCGGATTGGCAGCAGGTGTTACATGGGCAGCGATGCCACTGGTGAACACCTGATGACCTACGACACGCAGGGTGATGACTTGATAGCGTTGATCGACTTTGACCATCACCTGAGAGCCGCCAAGGGCGTTGGGCAGACTCACCAGATGCTCGCCTTTCTTGAGGCGCAGGCGCGTGACCTGGGTAGCGTCAGGGAGGGTGCGCCAGGTACGGGTATCGGCACCTTCCATCACTGTCGAAGTGATACCCAAGGCCAGGCCGGCCAGCGGGTTGACGTCGTTCAACTGCTTTTGTGCAACGCCGCGGGTAACGGCACGCACAGTGGTGCGCAGAATGATCCCCGGCATATCGTCACGCAGGGCGCGACGGGACATGGCGGTGGTGCTGTTGAGTGGTGTCAGGTTCTGTTGCTGGCCGTCCACGCCGATCTGGGCGAAGGTCGCGGTCGAGGTGTCCGGCTTGATCACCGGGAACGACAGGGGAGTGATGACCAGATTGCCACTGATCGGTAATGGCAGCGGGATGCGGATGGAGTCGCGGGCGGGCGCCAGGCCGCTTTGCACGACGATCAGGATGTCGCTTTCTTCGGTCTTGCCGGCCGGTTTGTCGAGGTTCAGCAACGCTTGTTCAAGTAGCGGGGTATTGGGGCGCAATTCTGCGGCTTTACGATAGCCCGGAGCGGCGAGGTCTTTTTCACCCAGGGCTTCGTAGATGAAACCGGCCAGGTAATGGCTGAAAGCACTCTGGTAGCTGTTCTTCAGATTGACTACCTCTGGTGCATCGAGGCTTTCCACCGGATACCCTTTGAGGTCTTTGTACTCGGTCTTGACCCCCTGCTTCCCGGCTTCGTCTTCGCGCTTGAGGTATTCCTTGTCGCGCAGTTCGGCGATGACCGCTTCACGTTCGTGGGTCTTCTTTATTTCGGTGCGGGCGCCGTCGAAGTCGTTGACGGCCAGCAGATTCAGCGCCATCTGGGTGGTCAGCATGACTTTTTCGTAGTCATAGCCTTCGTAGCGACGGACCTTGTCGTTGACCAGAAAGCTGCCGAACTGGGACAGGTACTTGCCGGTATCGAGCTTGACCGAATCTTCCCAGGCCCCTACCACCTGATCGGCGCTTTTCCATGCGGTCTGGCTACCGGCCAAATCGCCTTTGGCACGCAACAGTTCACCTTTCTCGAAGTAATAGAGCAGGTCTTTGTCTTCGCTGCGGTTGTTCTTTTCCAGCAAGGTCAGTGCGGCATCGACGTTACCGGTGCTCAACTGCTGGTTGGTTTCCTGAAGCTCGGTGTCGTAGCTGCGCAATGCCGTACAACCGGCAAGCAAAGTGACTGCGCTGAGCGCGAGCGAAGTGAGGGCGCGGGATGCCATTTGGAATACTTCTTCCCTGAACGTAATCAGCCGAGCGTGCTGGTCGGGCTGGATGAACCAATCGGTAGGGAGAGAGACTATCCTGCCAATTCCTCATTAGAAGAGGAGCTTGAATACCCTTTAGGAATAACCGGGCTACGGCATTATAGACTTCGAAGATGGCAATGTAATGGCTTTTTAATTTCATTTTTTGGCCAGGTGCCACTATCAGGGCTTCCGATATTTCTGGACTTTCGCAGTGCTGGCCGACGGGATACTTGGGGTAGTCAGATTATTTGTGCTCGCTGCAAAAATGGCGCTACACCCTGTATGGCAAGGGTTCAGGAGGATTTTTCGGCTTTTTGGCCTCAGGCATGAGTGCATGACAGCGCTTGAGTGAAACTCATTCGAAGTGAACAATATGTTACTTCGTATTTTCAATTGAGATTCATTAATGACTGCCCCGTCCCGTTTCCTGGCCTGGCTGGTGCTGCCGGTGTTTGCGTTATGCAGCTTCAATCTACTGGCCGATACCGTGGAAGGCGCTCCAAAGGCGCTGCATTTGCTCGACTACATTGGAGCGGATTACCCGTCCACGGTTGAGGCGGGAAAGGTCATTGATGAGCCCGAGTATCGCGAACAACTTGAGTTTCTGAGTGTTCTGCAAGGGCTGATCGTTGCCTTGCCGGGCAAACCGGAACAGGCCGAGTTGGAGCAGGGGGTCGGTAGCCTGCGCGCCGCCGTCACGGCTCGCCAGGACGGTGCCGCTGTCAGCCGTCAAGCACGGCAGTTGGGGGCCAGACTGGCAGTGGCCTACGAGGTCAGCCAGGCACCGATCATCACACCGGACCCGACTCGTGGTGCACCGCTGTATGCCCAGCATTGCTCGGTGTGCCACGGCGACACAGGCGTTGGCGACGGTCCGGCAGGCGTCGGTCTGACGCCACCGCCGGCTAACCTGCGCGATGCTGCGTGGATGGATCGCTTGAGCCTTTACGCGATCTACAACACCCTCGGATTGGGTATCGAGGGTACGGACATGCCGTCTTTCGCCGATCAACTGGATGATCGCCAGCGTTGGGATCTGGCGACATACATCGCCAGCTTCAGCGCCGCCCCGGCTGCGGCGAAAAGCCAGAAGAACTTCAACCTCGCCGATCTGGCCCGCCAGACTCCGGGTGAAGTGCTGGCCGCCGAAGGCCCTGAGGCCGCGGTGACTTTCCGTGCCCAGCGCGCTCAGCCGCCGCAGGTCAAGCGCGGCCCGGCGCAGTTGCTAGGCTACACCGCGGCGACGCTGGACAAGAGCCTCGCGGCCTACCGTGCTGGCGATCGTGAACAGGCTTACGATCTCTCGGTTGCGGCGTATCTGGAAGGCTTCGAGCTGGTCGAGAGCTCCCTGGACAACGTCGACGCCAAGGTGCGCAAAGACACTGAAAAATCCCTGATGACCTACCGTCAGTCGTTGCAGGACGGTTTGCCAATGGCTCAGGTCGAGCAGCGTCTGGACATCGCAAAAGCCAGGTTGAAGGAGTCGGCCAGTCTGTTGGGCAGCGATGGTCTGAGCTGGTCCCTGAGCTATATCTCCGGCTTGCTGATCCTGCTGCGTGAAGGTCTGGAAGCGATTCTGGTGTTGGCTGCGGTCCTGGCGTTCCTGCGTAATACCGGCCAGCAGTCGGCGGTGCGCAGCGTTAACATCGGTTGGGGTTTGGCGCTGGTGGCCGGTCTGGCGACCTGGGCGGTGGCGGCTTACCTGATCGATGTCAGCGGTGCCCAGCGTGAATTGCTCGAAGGTGCGACGGCGTTATTCGCCAGCGTCATGGTGCTTTGGCTGGGTGTATGGATGCACGATCGTCGTCACGCAGCTGCCTGGCAGGATTACATCAAGAGCAGCCTGGTCGGCGGCGGTGGACGTTTCGGCTTTGCGATCCTGGCGTTCTTCTCGGTGTACCGCGAGCTTTTCGAAGTGATCCTGTTCTATGAAACCCTCTGGCTGCAAGCCGGCGCGGCCGGTCACAATGCGGTGCTGGCGGGCGGTGCGACGGCGCTGGTGCTGTTGGTCGGTCTGGCCTGGGTGATTCTGCGTGGCTCGGCGAAACTGCCGCTGGCGCTGTTCTTCGGGATCAACGCCGGTCTGCTGTGCGCGCTGTCGGTGGTGTTTGCCGGACATGGCGTCAAAGCCTTGCAGGAAGCCGGAGTCTTCGGCACCCGGCCGGTACCGTTCTTTGACTTCGACTGGCTGGGGATCCACGCTGATGCCTATTCACTGAGTGCCCAGGCAGTGGCGATACTGGCGATCATCGTGCTTTACAGCCGTAGTCGCATGGCAGAGACGCGGCGGTTGCAGGCTTCTTGACGCATTCGCTTCGCTCATTTCGCGGGCAAGCCTCGCTCCCACCGTCTAGCGTAGGGGCGCCCAGTCGTTGCCCGCGATGCTTTTAGAGGGACATACAAAATGCGTGTCTGGATCGATGCCGACGCCTGCCCCAAGGCGGCGAAGGATCAGGTGATCAAGTTTGCCTTGAAGCGCCAGTTCGAAGTGCTGCTGGTGGCGGGGCAGAGCCAGATCAAGCCGGGCTATGCCTGCGTGAAGCTGATTGTGGTGCCCAGCGGCCCGGATGCGGCCGATGATTATCTGGTCGAACACGCAGTGCCCGGCGAGCTGGTAATTTGCAGCGATGTACCGCTGGCTGATCGTTTGATCAAAAAGGGCGTGGCTGCCCTTGATCCGCGTGGCAAGGAGTTCGACCCGCAGAACATGGGCGAGCGGCTGGCAGTGCGTAACTTGTTCACTGACCTGCGCGATCAGGGCCAGATGGGCGGCGGTCCATCGCCCCACGGTGATCGCGAGAAGCAGGCGTTCGCCAATGCGCTGGACCGGATCCTCACGCGGCTGATGCGCTGAACTTGATCGTTCCCACGCTCGCGCGTGGGAATGCCTCACTGGATGCTCTGGATGTGACGCGCAGCGTCACGGGCTGCATTCCCACGCAGAGCGTGGGAACGATCAAGCGATCATGCAGCCGGCTTTACGCCTCGTTTTCGTCAGTCAGCTCCAGTACCCGATCAACCAGTTTGTTAATGCCCAAAGCCGCTTCGCTGATGGATTGCGCGAGCATATAGGCCGGGGTACTGACCAGTTTGCGTGCTTTGTCTTCGATGATATCGCTCACGGCACACTCTTCATGGGTGGCGCCCATCTTGTTCATTGCTGCCGCCGTATCGGCGTCGTTGCCGATGGTGCAGATCACGCCTGGACCGTAGATCTTTGCCGCCAATGCAGGCGAGATGCAGATCAGCCCGACCGGTTTGCCGGCCTCGGCAAAGGCTTCTGCCAGGGCCAGGACTTCAGTCTGGACGCAGCAGCTGGCACCTTCGATGGCGAAGTTGGAGAGGTTTTTCGCCGCACCGAAACCGCCGGGCACGATCAGTGCGTCGAAGTCTTCTGCGCTGGCTTCGCGAATATCCTTTACCTGGCCACGGGCAATGCGCGCCGATTCAATCAGCACGTTGCGCGACTCCGGCATTTCGTCGCCGGTCAGGTGGTTGATCACGTGTAATTGGGCAATATCAGGGGCGAAGCACTGCACCTGCGCACCGCGCTGATCCAGGCGCAGCAGGGTGATCACGCTTTCGTGGATCTCGGCGCCGTCATACACGCCACAGCCGGAAAGAATCACTGCAACTTTTTTGCTCATGGGTTTTTCTCCAGATTCATGGCGTTAAATGTCCACTAATTTGTCACTCGTTGCCATAGGGTTATTGCGCGACTCCACCTAATCTTTGGATAACGATTCTGATCAGGTCGCGTCATGAACTTCATCCTTTATGCAGTGCCGTTTTTCTTTGTGTTGATCGTTGTCGAGTTACTGGCTGACCGCTGGCGTGGCGTGAGTAATTATCGCGTGGCAGACGCGATCAACAGCCTCAGTACCGGCGTGTTGTCGACCACTACGGGCCTGTTGACCAAAGGTGTAGGGCTGATCACCTATGCTTTTGCCTTGAAGCATCTGGCGGTGATCGAGCTGTCGGCCGAGAGCGTCCAGGTTTGGGTGTTTGCCTTCGTCTTCTATGACTTTTGCTACTACTGGCTGCATCGCTTGGGCCATGAGCGCAACATCCTCTGGGCGGCGCATTCGGTGCATCACCAAAGCGAGGACTACAACCTGTCCACGGCGCTGCGCCAGACCAGCACGGGATTTCTGCTGAGCTGGATTTTCTACCTGCCACTGGCTGTGCTCGGCGTGCCGCTGCTGGTGTTCGTCAGTGTCGCGGCGTTGAATTTGCTCTATCAATTCTGGGTACATACCAGGCACATACCCAAGCTTGGCTGGTTCGAGTGGTTTTTCGTCACGCCTTCCAATCATCGGGCCCACCATGCGCAGAACGCTCTCTATATGGATCGCAACTATGGTGGGGTGTTTATTATTTGGGACCGCTTGTTCGGCTCATTCCAGGAAGAGGACGACAACGAGCCAGTGATTTTCGGCGTGACCACGCCGCTGGCGAGCTGGAACCCGTTGTGGGCCAATCTGCAGTTTTATGCGCAGCTGCTCAGTGACGCACGGCGTACCGAAAGCGGGTGGGACAAACTGCGGATCTGGTTCATGCCTACCGGCTGGCGGCCGGCGGATGTGGCAGCGAAGCACCCGATGACCAAGCCGGACTTGAACCAGTTCCGCAAGTTCGAGGTGCCGCTGGACGGGCGACAGCAGCTGTATGTCGCGATGCAGTTCGCTGTGTACACGGCGCTCGGTAGCTATCTGCTGAACCTGGGCGAAAGTTTGCCGACGGCCGCGCTGGTGCTGGGCTGGAGTTACATGGCGTTTGGTTTGTTTGTGCTGGGTGTGGCCCTGGAGAATCGCCCGTGGGCGTTCAAGCTGGAACTGCTGCGCCTTGCGCTGAACGTGCCACTGGTGTGGCTGGCGCCGATCCTGGGGCTTTGGCCGGCCAACGCGGTGGGCTGGGTCGGCCTGCTGAGTTACAGCTTGCTCAGTGGCATCGGTCTCTACTGCTGTAGAAACCGACTCACTCGACTGGCGTCGTAGGTTTGTTGGTTTTGGCGTGTTCGGCGTGTTCGGCCTTTTGGACCTGTTCATCTTCGTAGATTTTTTTTGCGAGGCGGGCGTTCTTGAAGCGCCGACGCAGCCATAGGGCGAAGCCGAGCAGCAATAGCGCGCCCAGTACCCACAGCTCGTACTTCTTGACGCTGCCCAGCATCCCTTCCAGTACCGCGCCGAAATGGTAAGCCGCCGCAGCCAGGGCCGCGGCCCAGATGGCGGCACCAATCCCGTTGAGCAGCAGATAGCGCCCCGGTGGATAGCCGGACAGGCCTATCGCTACTGGCATGACGGTGCGCAAGCCATAGACGAAGCGAAAGCTTAGTACCCAGATGTCCGGATGCTTGCGGATATGCTCCAGCGCCCGATCACCCATCAATTGCCAGCGCGGTTTGCGCGCCAGCAATTTGCGGCCGTGTTTGCGCCCCAGGAAGTACCACAGCTGATCGCCGGCATAGCTGCCGAAGAAAGCCACGACCACGACCAGGTTGATATCCATGTATCCGCGGAACGCGAGGAAGCCTGCGAGAACCAGAATGGTTTCGCCTTCGAAGAACGTGCCGAGAAATAGGGCGAAGTAGCCGAAATCCTGAAGAAATTGTTGGAGCATTGTCTGGATGCTGGCGAAATGAACGCGCAGCCTAACCCTTCAGGCACATTCAGGAAAGTATCGAAATGTGTCTCGACGTGAACATTTCCTACAAGGACAATGCCAGCGACTACCGGTCACAGGGGTGAGCACGACTGTAATCTGTTCGTCATAATGGCCGCTTATAACTGTCACACTCGCCCGCCAGCGCGGGCTCAGGAGTTTGCCGTGAGCTTCACGCCCGCCAACCGTTTGTTTCCAGCTACCCGCCTGCGTCGCAATCGTCGTGATGATTTTTCCCGCCGTCTGGTTCGTGAAAACGTTCTGACTGTCGACGATCTGATCCTCCCGGTTTTTGTGCTGGACGGTGAAAACCGTCGCGAGTCAGTCGCTTCGATGCCGGGGGTCGAACGCCTGACCATCGACTTGCTGCTCGAAGAAGCTGCCAAGTGGGTCGAGCTGGGGATTCCTGCGTTGGCACTGTTCCCGGTAACGCCACCGGAGCTCAAATCCCTCGACGCCGCCGAAGCCTGGAACCCGGATGGCATCGCTCAGCGTGCGACCCGTGCGCTGCGTGAGCACTTCCCGCAGTTGGGTGTAATCACCGACGTGGCGCTGGACCCGTTCACCACCCACGGACAGGACGGTATCCTCGACGAAGAAGGCTACGTGCAGAACGACATCACCGTCGATGCGCTGGTCAAACAAGCGCTATCCCACGCCGCAGCCGGTGCTCAGGTGGTCGCGCCATCGGACATGATGGACGGTCGGATCCAGGCGATCCGCGAAGCCCTTGAGCTGGCCGATCACGTCAATGTGCGGATCATGGCCTATTCCGCTAAGTACGCCAGTGCTTATTACGGCCCGTTCCGCGATGCTGTCGGCTCTGCGCTGAACCTGGGCAAGGCCAACAAGGCCTCCTATCAAATGGACCCGGCCAACAGCAACGAAGCCCTGCATGAAGTGGCGGCTGACTTGTCGGAAGGCGCAGATATGGTCATGGTCAAGCCAGGCATGCCGTACCTGGACATCCTTTTTCGGGTCAAAGAAGAATTTAAAGTGCCGACCTTTGTCTATCAGGTCAGTGGTGAATACGCCATGCACATGGCGGCGATCCAGAATGGCTGGTTGAGTGAAGGGGTTATTCTTGAATCCCTTACCGCCTTTAAACGTGCAGGCGCTGATGGCATCCTGACGTACTTTGCCGTTCGTGCTGCTCAATTGCTACGAGAGCAAAAATAGCCCTCCCAGGAACACTCGATGAATACCGAAGGACTCACCGAAGTTGCAGTAAATGAGGCTCAACCTGTGGTCGAGCCAATCGTCGAAACCCCGCCGGAGCAGGAAGCCCCGCCGTCGGTAGTGTTCGAGCCGCATCAACCGGTGCCGGCGATTGTGCTTCCCAGCCTGGATGACAGCAGCCTGTACATCCATCGCGAGCTGTCGCAGCTGCAATTCAACATCCGCGTTCTGGAACAGGCGCTGGATGAGTCCTACCCGTTGCTGGAGCGGCTGAAATTTCTGCTGATCTTCTCCAGTAACCTGGACGAGTTCTTCGAGATTCGCGTCGCCGGTCTGAAGAAACAGATCACCTTCGCCCGGGAACAGGCCGGGGCCGATGGTCTGCAACCGCATCAGGCGCTGGCGCGCATCAGCGAACTGGTACACGGTCAGGTCGACCGCCAGTACGCAATCCTCAACGACATACTGTTGCCGGAGCTGGAGAAACATCAGGTCCGCTTCATTCGTCGCCGCTACTGGACGACCAAACTCAAGACGTGGGTGCGCCGCTATTTCCGCGACGAGATCGCGCCGATCATCACCCCGATCGGCCTCGACCCGACGCATCCGTTCCCGCTGCTGGTAAACAAGAGCCTGAATTTCATCGTCGAGCTCGAAGGCATCGACGCCTTCGGTCGCGATTCCGGTCTGGCGATCATCCCGGCGCCACGTCTGCTGCCTCGGATTATCAAGGTTCCGGAAGAAGTCGGCGGTGCGGGCGACAACTATGTATTCCTGTCGTCGATGATCCACGCGCATGCCGATGACCTGTTTCAGGGCATGAAGGTCAAGGGCTGCTACCAGTTCCGCCTGACCCGAAACGCTGACCTGGCGGTCGATACCGAAGATGTGGAAGACCTGGCCCGCGCTCTGCGTGGCGAGCTGTTCTCCCGTCGCTACGGTGATGCAGTGCGTCTGGAAGTGGCTGACACTTGCCCGAAACACCTGTCCGACTACCTGCTCAAGCAGTTCAACCTGAATGAGACCGAGTTGTATCAGGTCAACGGTCCGGTCAACCTGACGCGTCTGTTCAGCATTACTGGCCTGGACAGCCATCCAGAGCTGCAATACACGCCGTTCACGCCGCAGATTCCGAAACTGCTGCAAAACAGCGAGAACATTTTCAGCGTGATCAGCAAGCAGGACATCCTGCTGCTGCACCCGTTCGAATCCTTTACACCGGTGGTCGACCTGCTGCGTCAGGCCGCCAAGGATCCGCATGTACTGGCGGTCCGTCAGACGCTGTACCGCAGCGGCGCCAACTCGGAAATCGTTGATGCATTGGTCGACGCGGCGCGTAACGGCAAAGAGGTCACTGCGGTGATCGAGTTGCGTGCGCGTTTCGATGAGGAATCCAACCTGCAACTGGCCAGCCGTCTGCAAGCGGCCGGTGCGGTGGTGATCTATGGCGTGGTCGGCTTCAAGACCCACGCCAAGATGATGCTGATCCTGCGTCGTGAAGCCGGGGAAATCGTCCGCTACGCCCACCTGGGTACCGGCAACTATCACGCCGCCAACGCCCGTCTTTACACCGACTACAGTCTGCTGACTTCAGACGATGCCTTGTGCGAAGACGTCGGCAAGCTGTTCAGTCAGTTGATCGGCATGGGCAAGACCCTGCGTATGAAAAAGCTGCTGCATGCGCCGTTCACCCTAAAGAAGGGCATGCTCGACATGATTGCCCGGGAAACCCAGTTCGCCCTCGACGGCAAACCGGCGCACATCATTGCCAAGTTCAACTCGCTGACCGATCCGAAGATCATCCGCGCGCTGTACAAGGCCAGTCAGTCCGGGGTGCGCATTGATCTGGTGATACGTGGCATGTGCTGCCTGCGGCCGGGTATCGCCGGGGTTTCGCACAATATCCATGTGCGCTCGATCATCGGTCGCTTCCTGGAGCACACGCGGGTGTTCTACTTCCTCAACGGTGGCGAAGAGCAGATGTTCCTGTCCAGCGCCGACTGGATGGAGCGCAACCTCGACAAGCGCGTCGAGACTTGCTTCCCGGTCGAGGGCAAGAAATTGATTCTGCGGGTCAAGAAAGAGCTGGAAAGTTATCTCACCGATAACACCCATAGCTGGAGCCTGCAGTCGGACGGTCGATACATTCGCAACACACCGACCGGTAACCAGAACCCGCGCAGCGCCCAGGCAACATTGCTGGAGCGCTTGAGCAATCCAGTGCTGAGCGTTCGATAACGCCGGCGAGGGTTGAGAGACGTAAAAAAATGGCGATCCTTGCGGATCGCCATTTTGTTTTCAGCGAACGTTAAGCACGATGCCTACGCGGGTCAGCCACTCGGCTTCCAGGGCGAAGTCAGCCTGGGTCAGCTGGTTCTCGTCCAGCCAATCCTGTGGGAACAGCACATCCAGGCTGTCGCCGTTGGCGTGCAGCACCACCTGAGGCATTTCCTGGGTGCCGCGGATGTGGTGGAACAGAATCGCAAAGCGTAGCAACACGCACAGGCGAATCAGCTTCATGCCGTCATCGCCAAATTCGGCGAACTTGTCCTTGGGAATATTGCGCCGGTGGCCGCGCACCAGTAGCGCCAGCATTTGCTGGTCTTCGCGGGAGAAGCCGACCAGATCGGAGTGCTCGATCAGGTAGGCGCCGTGCTTGTGGTATTGGTAATGGGCGATGTCCAGCCCGACTTCGTGGACTTTGGCTGCCCAGCTCAGTAGTTCGCGCCAGACTCCGTCATCCAGATCCCAATCCATAGCGACCTGATCGAAGGCATGCAGCGCCTTGCGCTCAACCCGGGCCGCTTGTTCCAGATCGACGTGGTAACGCTCCATCAGCGAGCTGAGAGTGCGCTCACGGACGTCTTCGTGATGATGACGTCCCAGCAGGTCATAGAGCACGCCTTCGCGCAGGGCGCCTTCACAGTGGTCCATGCGTTGCAGTTCGAGGGCATCGAAAATTGCTTCAAGAATCGCCAGACCCGCCGGAAAGATCGCCCGGCGATCGGGTTTGATGCCTTCGAAGTCGATTTTCTCGATGTCGCCAAGCTTGAAAAGTCTGCGTTTGAGCCAGGCCAGGCCTTCGGCGTTGACCTCGCCAGTACCGTAACCGCCGGCCTTGAGCGCCAGGCCAATGGCGCGGATGGTGCCTGAGGAGCCGATAGCTTCATCCCAGGTCAGGCGATGCAGGGCATGTTCGATGCTCATGATCTCCAGTCGCGCCGCCGTGTAAGCCTGGGCGTAACGGGCCGGGGTGATCTTGCCGTCGCGGAAATAGCGCTGGGTATAACTGACGCAGCCCATTTGCAGGCTTTCACGCAGCAGCGGTTCGAAGCGCTGGCCGATGATGAATTCGGTACTGCCGCCGCCGATATCGGCCACCAGGCGCTTGCCCGGAGTGTCCGCAAGGGTGTGGGAGACGCCGAGGTAGATCAGGCGTGCTTCTTCACGACCGGAGATGACCTCTACCGGGTGGCCAAGAATTTCTTCGGCGCGGCGGATGAATTCGCCACGATTGCGCGCCTCGCGCAGGGCGTTGGTGCCCACGATACGCACCGCGCCCGGGGGCATGCCGTTGATCAGTTGAGCGAAACGTTTCAGGCAATCGAGCCCGCGCTGCATGGATTCTTCGGAGAGTTGACGCTCCTCGTCGATCCCGGCGGCCAGCTGAACCTTCTCGCCGAGCCGCTCCAGAAGGCGTACTTCGTCGTTCTGGGTCTTGGCCACGACCATGTGGAAGCTGTTGGAGCCCAGGTCGATAGCGGCGATCAGCGAAAGATTAATGGCTTGGGATTGCGGCATGGTCAAAGGGTCTCGGTCGATAACCTTGTCATCCTGCCACGATCAACCGCTGCCGCCAACGCGTAGGCGCTGTAGAAGACTGCGATCTTTTGATTGATCATTCCTACACAAGAGCCTGTTGATCGTTCCCACGTTCTGCGTGGGAATGCCTCACTGGACGCTCTGCGTCCCGCTTGGGCAGTGACGCGGAGTGTCACGGGCTGCATTCCCACGCGGGAGCGTGGGAACGATCGTCTGCTTCAGACCGTGTGTTCAGCCGTCCCGATAAAATTTGCCAGTTCCGCCGTCTGCGGATTGGCGAACAAAATCTTCGGATCCCCGACCTCATGCACCTTGCCCTGGTGCATGAACACCAGTTTGTCGCCAACCTCCCGGGCGAAGCGCATTTCGTGGGTGACCATGATCAGCGTCATGCCATCCCTGGCCAGTTGCCGGACCACGCTGAGCACCTCGTTGACCAGTTCCGGGTCCAGCGCCGAGGTGATCTCGTCGCAGAGCAACACTTTTGGCGACATGGCCAGCGCCCGGGCAATCGCCACACGCTGTTGCTGGCCGCCGGACAGGCGTTCCGGGAAGGCATCGAACTTTTCCCCGAGGCCGACCCGTTCAAGCATCTGCCGCGCCAGTTCGGCAGCCCTGGCTTTCGGCACTTTCTGCACCACCTGCGGCGCGAGCATCACGTTTTCGCCGACGGTCAGGTGAGGGAACAGGTTGAACTGCTGGAACACCATCCCGACCTTTTGCCGCAGGCTGCGCAAGTCGGCGCGAGTGGCGTCCAGGTATTCGCCGTCGACTTCGATCACCCCGTCGTTGATCGACTCCAGGCCGTTCAAGGTTCGCAGCAGGGTGCTTTTGCCCGAGCCACTACGACCAATGATCGCGACGACCTGGCCTTCGTCGATACTCAGATCGATGCCTTTGAGCACATGGTGGTCGCCGTAATATTTATGCAGGGCGGAAATTCTAAGCAGAGGCATGCAGTCTCCTTTCCAGGTAGCGCGCACTGAGGGACAAGGGGTAGCAGAGCAGGAAGTAACCGAGCGCCACCAGGCCATAGACCATGAAGGGCTCGAAGGTGGCGTTGGCGAGCATGCCGCCGGTCTTGGTCAGTTCGGTGAAGCCAATGATCGATGTCACGGCAGTGCCTTTGACCACTTGCACCGAGAAGCCCACGGTCGGCGCCACGGCAATACGCAAGGCTTGCGGCAGGATCACGTAGCGCAGTTGTTCAAGTGGAGTCAGTGCCAGGCTCGATGAGGCCTCCCACTGACCATGGGGAATCGATTCGACGCAGCCGCGCCAGATCTCCGCCAGGTAAGCACTGGTGAACAGCGTCAACGCGATCGCGGCCGCCAGCCATGGCGAAATGTCGATGCCGAGCAGCGCGATGCCGAAGAACACCAGAAACAGCTGCATCAACAACGGCGTGCCCTGGAACAGTTCGATGTAAGTGCGGGCGAATGCACTGGGGAACGCCTTGTCGGAAATTCGCAGAATCATGACCAGCAAGCCGATCAGTCCGCCGCCAATGAATGCCACCAGCGACAGCGCCAGCGTCCACTGCAGGCCGGTGAGCAGGTTGCGCACGATGTCCAGGAATGTGAAATCGCTCATCGGCTGTTCCTCGCGCTGCTTCTTGCTATATACCGGCGGCCGATCCAGTTCAGCAATTGGCGGATCATCAGCGCCATGCACAGGTAAACCATGGTGGTCAGGGCATAGGTTTCGAAGGCACGGAAGTTGCGCGATTGAATGAAGTTGGCGGCGAAGCTCAGCTCTTCGGTGGCAATTTGCGAACACACCGCCGAGCCGAGCATGACGATGATGATCTGGCTGCTCAGCGCCGGCCAGACTTTACCCAGCGCCGGCAGCAGCACCACATGACGCAAGGCTTCGAAGCGAGTCATCGCTAGAGCCGCCGACGCTTCCAGCTGGCCGCGCGGAATCGCTTGAATGCCCGCGCGAATGATTTCCGTGGAGTAGGCGCCGAGGTTGACCACCATCGCCAGCACGGCGGCCTGCCATTCGGAAATCTGTACGCCGAGTGACGGCAGGCCAAAGAAAATGAAAAACAGCTGCACCAGAAACGGCGTATTGCGGATCAACTCGACATATACCCCGAATATCGCTGCAAATGGCTTGATCTGCCAGGCCCGAACCACCGCGCCGACGGTCCCCAGGCTGACCCCGAGTACCGCGCCGATGGCTGTCAGCTCAAGGGTGAACAGCGCACCGCGAAGCAGCAGGCCGGTGTTGTCCAGCACCGGTAAAAAGTCGAACTGATAAGCCATGGCTAACCTCCGTGACAGCGATCAGAGATCAGCCGGCAGTGGCTGCTTGAGCCACAGCTGCGAATTTTTTTCCAGGCTGCCGTCGGTTTTAGCGCTGGCCAGGATCTGATTCACCTTCTCCAGCAGCGCCGGCTCGTTCTTGTTTACGCCGACGTAGACTGGCGAATCCTTGAGTTTCACTTTCAGGACAGGAGTGCGCTTGGGATTGCGTTCGCTGATGGTGACCATCACTACGTTGCCGCTGGCGATCAGATCCACCTGGCCGGCCAGGTAGGCGGCGATGGTCGAGTTGTTGTCTTCGAAGCGTTTGATGGTCGCGCCTTGCGGAGCCACGGCGGTCAGCTCGATGTCTTCGATGGCGCCACGGGTGACGCTGATGGTTTTGCCTTTGAGGTCATCCAGGGTGTTGATGGCCGCATCGGGCGGGCCGAACACCGCGAGATAGAAGGGCGCGTAGGCGCGGGAGAAGTCGATGACTTTTTCGCGCTCAGGGTTTTTGCCGAGGCTGGAAATCACCAGATCGACCTTGCCGGTGGTCAGAAATGGAATCCGGTTGGTGCTGTTGACCGGGGTCAGCTCGAGTTTGACCTTGAGTTGCTTGGCCAACAGCGCAGCGGTGTCGATGTCCAGGCCTCGGGGTTTCATGTCTGGCCCGATCGAACCGAAGGGGGGGAAGTCCTGCGGCACGGCGACTTTGAGGGTGCCGCGTTTGACGACATCGTCCAGGCCGTCGGCATGGGCGGGCGCCTGGCTCAGCATCAGGCTGGCAAACAGGGCGGTGAGCAGGGCGCTGTAACGCTTGGTCATGGCAACTCTCCGAATCCAGGGAAGTGATTTCTGCGTTCGGACAGTGCACAGCCCATGCCAGCAGCCTCTAAATGCTTTGGAAGGCAGGGTTTATCTGGGGTTTGTCGGTCTTACTGGTCTGAACAGTTGAAGTGCTTTTTGCCCCGTTATCGAGCGTCCATCGGCACGCCTGAACCCGCTTGGGGCGTGACTTGCCGTGCGTCGTCAATAGCTTTACAACTAGCCGGTCTCAGGCCTGATTCCTCAAAAAAAACCATGAATTCGATCTCCCGCGCCGTACCTGAAGTGGCCTTGCAAGCCATTCGAAAACTGATCGCCGAACAAGGCTTCGGGCCGGGGGATATGCTGCCCTCGCAACGGGATCTGGCGTTGCAACTGGGTGTCAGCCGGGCGTCGTTGCGTGAGGCGTTGTCGTCCTTGAGCGCGCTGGGGGTGATCAGTGTGCAGCCGGGAAAAGGGGTGTTCGTGCAGTCGCTCATCGACCTGCCCCGTAGCGAGTCGGGGATACTTTGGCCCTTCGCGGCCCAGGCGTCGCCTGTGGATATCTTCCAGTTGCGCTATGCCCTGGAAGGTTTTGCGGCGGGTCTGGCGGCGGTGACACTGACGGCGGATGAGCTGGATGCGTTGCAGGACAATGTCGAGGCGATGCGCAACCAATTGCGCGCCGAAGATTTCGACGCGGCGGCGCGGCTGGACTTCGAGTTTCACCGGCGCATCCTGCTGGCCTGTGGTAATCAGGCGATGCTGAGCATTCTCAGTACCAGTGCCGAGATGTTTCTGGAGAGTCAGAAGTTACCGTTCATCCGGCCCGAACGCGCTATGGAAACCTGGCAGGAGCACCGCAAGATCCTCCGTGCCTTGGCTCGTCGTGCGTCCGGTGCCGCGCAGAAGGCCATGCAGGAGCACGTGCGTAATGCAGCCCTGCGCACCGGGATTGCCATCGTGACCCCCACGACGTCCTGAGTTGAGCTATACCCAAACTCATGCGTCACCATAGTTAGAGTCAATCACCTGCGGCTTCCTGAACGGGGGAAGGGCGGCTATGATGGGCAACGTTTTTTTTTGCTTACAACCCCCGGAGACATCCATGAGCAGCGATCTTATCAAGCACGTCACCGACGCTACCTTCGAAGCAGAAGTACTTCAGGCTGCTGGCCCAGTGCTCGTTGACTACTGGGCTGAGTGGTGCGGCCCTTGCAAAATGATCGCCCCGGTTCTGGACGAAATCGCTGGCACCTACGCTGGCAAACTGACCGTCGCCAAGCTGAACATCGACGAAAACCAGGAAACTCCGGCCAAGCACGGCGTGCGCGGTATCCCGACGCTGATGCTGTTCAAGAACGGCAACGTCGAAGCCACCAAGGTCGGCGCACTGTCGAAGTCGCAACTGGCTGCATTCCTCGACGCCAACATCTGAGTGTCGTTGCAAGTTGCCTAATAAAAAGCCCCGCAAATCGCGGGGCTTTTTAATGAAAGAGGGCTAGACGCTCTGAAACTCAGGTGGTACATTCGGCCCCGCACTGGTTTCTCCATTGCCCCCTGCAAGCCGTCGCCGACGCTCTCCTTTTCGATTAGTACGCGATCCTGTCGCCTTCTCTGCGGCGCGGCCTCATTAAGCCAAAAGCTTAATTTCCCCCCTCCATAAATGATTACGTCATTCCTATATGAATCTGACTGAACTCAAGCAAAAGCCGATTACCGAACTGCTCGAATTGGCCGAACAGATGGGCATAGAAAATATGGCCCGTTCGCGCAAGCAGGACGTGATTTTCTCTCTGCTCAAAAAGCACGCTAAAAGCGGCGAGGAAATCTCCGGTGATGGCGTGCTGGAGATTCTCCAGGACGGCTTCGGCTTCCTCCGCTCTGCAGACGCGTCCTATCTCGCCGGCCCAGACGATATCTACGTCTCGCCGAGTCAGATCCGTCGCTTCAACTTGCGCACCGGTGACACCATCGTCGGCAAGATCCGCCCTCCGAAGGAAGGCGAGCGTTATTTCGCCCTGCTGAAGGTCGATACGATCAACTTCGATCGTCCAGAGAACGCGAAGAACAAGATTCTCTTCGAGAACCTGACCCCGCTGTTCCCGACCGTGCGGATGAAGATGGAAGCCGGCAACGGTTCCACTGAAGACCTCACCGGCCGTGTGATCGACCTGTGCGCGCCGATCGGTAAAGGCCAGCGCGGCCTGATCGTCGCGCCGCCGAAAGCCGGTAAAACGATCATGCTGCAAAACATCGCAGCGAACATTGCCCGTAACAACCCGGAAGTTCATCTGATCGTTCTGCTGATCGACGAGCGTCCGGAAGAAGTCACCGAAATGCAGCGCACCGTGCGCGGCGAAGTGGTTGCCTCGACGTTCGACGAACCACCAACCCGCCACGTGCAGGTTGCCGAAATGGTGATCGAGAAGGCCAAGCGCCTGGTCGAACACAAGAAAGACGTGGTGATCCTGCTCGACTCCATCACTCGTCTGGCTCGCGCCTACAACACCGTGATCCCGAGCTCCGGCAAGGTCCTGACCGGTGGTGTCGATGCTCACGCCCTGGAGAAACCGAAACGTTTCTTCGGTGCCGCGCGAAACATCGAAGAAGGCGGTTCGCTGACCATCATCGCCACCGCGCTGGTTGAAACCGGCTCGAAGATGGACGAAGTGATCTACGAAGAATTCAAAGGCACCGGCAACATGGAGCTGCCTCTGGATCGCAAGATCGCTGAAAAACGCGTCTTCCCGGCGATCAACATCAACCGTTCCGGCACCCGCCGTGAAGAGTTGTTGACCGCTGACGACGAGTTGCAGCGCATGTGGATCCTGCGCAAGCTGCTGCACCCGATGGACGAAGTCGCGGCCATCGAGTTCCTGGTCGACAAGCTCAAGCAGACCAAGACCAACGATGAGTTCTTCCTGTCGATGAAGCGCAAGTAAATCGCGGAAGTCAGCAAAAGCCGGGGAAACCCGGCTTTTTGCTATCTGACCATTGATGATCTGGCAGGTCACTATTCTGAACAGGTGGGTTCGGCGCTAAACTCAGGCCCCCGAACGCCACGGCCACAACGAGGCTCACGCATGCAGTATCGCGACTTGCGCGACTTTATCAGCGGCCTGGAAAAGCGCGGCGAACTCAAGCGCATCCAGGTTCCGGTGTCCCCAGTGCTGGAAATGACCGAGGTCTGCGACCGCACCTTGCGTGCCAAAGGCCCGGCCCTGCTCTTCGAAAACCCTACCGGTTATGACATTCCGGTGCTCGGCAACCTGTTCGGTACCCCTGAGCGCGTAGCGCTGGGCATGGGCGCCGAGGCAGTCAGCGAGTTGCGGGAGATCGGCAAACTGTTGGCGTTTCTGAAAGAGCCAGAGCCACCAAAAGGTTTGAAGGACGCCTGGTCGAAGCTGCCGATCTTTCGCAAGATCATTGCCATGGCGCCGAAAGTCGTCAAAGACGCGGTCTGCCAGGAAGTGGTCATCGAAGGTGATGACGTCGATCTGGCCATGTTGCCAGTGCAGACCTGCTGGCCTGGCGATGTCGGTCCGCTGATCACCTGGGGCCTGACGGTTACCAAAGGCCCGAACAAGGACCGGCAGAACCTCGGCATTTACCGCCAGCAGGTCATCGGCCGCAATAAAGTCATCATGCGCTGGTTGAGTCATCGAGGCGGCGCGCTGGACTACCGTGAGTGGTGCGAGAAGCATCCGGGACAGCCGTTCCCGGTGTCCGTGGCGCTGGGTGCGGATCCAGCGACCATTCTCGGTGCGGTCACGCCGGTGCCGGACAGCCTCTCCGAATATGCTTTCGCAGGCCTGCTGCGCGGCAACCGTACCGAGCTGGTGAAGTGCCGTGGCAATGACCTGCAAGTTCCGGCGACTGCCGAGATCATCCTTGAAGGCGTGATTCACCCAGGCGAGATGGCCGACGAAGGTCCTTACGGCGACCATACCGGCTACTACAACGAAGTCGACAGCTTCCCTGTGTTCACCGTCGAACGCATCACCCATCGCATCAAACCGATCTACCACAGCACCTACACCGGTCGTCCGCCCGATGAGCCGGCGATTCTCGGCGTGGCGCTGAACGAAGTCTTCGTGCCGATCCTGCAGAAGCAGTTTCCGGAGATCACCGACTTCTACCTTCCGCCCGAAGGTTGTTCGTACCGCATGGCGGTGGTGACCATGAAGAAGCAGTACCCCGGCCATGCCAAGCGGGTAATGCTGGGTGTCTGGTCGTTTTTGCGACAGTTCATGTACACCAAGTTCGTTATCGTCACTGACGACGATATCAACGCACGCGACTGGAACGACGTGATCTGGGCCATTACCACGCGCATGGATCCCAAGCGCGACACGGTGATGATCGACAACACGCCAATCGACTACCTCGACTTCGCCTCGCCGGTTTCCGGCCTGGGGTCGAAAATGGGACTCGATGCCACGCATAAATGGCCCGGTGAGACCACTCGTGAGTGGGGCCGGGTTATCGTCAAGGATGAGGCGGTCACCCGCCGGGTCGATGCCATCTGGAATCAGTTAGGAATAGATTGATGCGTGTAACCTTGCAGCCGTCCGGAGCAGTGCTTGAGATATTGCCCGGCGAGCGGATTCTCGATGGGGCGCGACGCCTGGGCTATGAATGCCCGCAGAGCTGTCGCAACGGCAATTGCCATGTGTGTGGTGCGCTGCTGGTCGAGGGCCGGGTCGAACAGGCGGGTGATGTTCGTGATCACGGTGAGTTCTACACTTGCATTGCAGAGCCGCTGGAAGACTGCATCGTGCTCTGGGATGGCGTCCTTGCGCTGGGAGAACTGCCGGTGCGCAGCCTGTCGTGTCAGGTGAGTGAATGTGTTGAAGTCGGCGGCGATGTCTGGCGGGTCCGGCTGCGGGCGCCGGCGGGTAAACCGCCGCGTTATCATGCGGGCCAATACTTGATGCTGGAGCGTGATAGCGGCGAAAAAGCCGCATTTTCGCTGGCCTCCGCACCGCATTCCGGGCGTGATCTGGAGCTGCACGTACTGGTTCGAGAAACCAGTGCTCAAGCCCTGCTCGAGCAACTGCAGCGCAGCCCGATGGTGCGGGTCGAGTTGCCCTTTGGCGACACTCATCTGTGTGAACTACCCGACGGGCCGCTGGTGCTGATCGCCGCCGGTACCGGCATGGCGCAAATGCACAGCTTGATCGAGCATTGCCGGGCCAGGGGCTTCAAGCATCCGGTGCATCTGTACTGGGGCGTGCGTCGGCCGGAAGATTTTTACCAGATCGAACATTGGGAGCAATGGCAGCAAACGCCCAACCTCTATCTGCACAAAGTGGTCAGCGATCTCTGCGGCTGGGAGGGGCGTTGCGGCATGCTGCATGAAGCCGTCTGTGAAGATATCAGCGACCTGTCCGCCGTGTACGTCTACGCCAGCGGTTCGCCGGCAATGATCTACGCCACGCTCGATGCGCTGGTGGAGGCCGGGATGGATGCACATCAGATGCGCGCCGACGTGTTTGCCTACGCGCCCCGGCCTTGACCGGTTGATCCAGCCTAGAAGCGTACGCCGGTGGTGATCATCGCGGCATTGGCGCCGAGCAACACCAGCTCGGTGGCCACCGGGCCGTAGTGGGCGCCCAGCGACGGGATGATCACTGGCGCCACGCCGAAGCGGTTGAGGGGAATCTTGTCCTGATGCTGGCCGCTGTAACCTTCGAGTAATCCACCGGTCAGTTTGATATACACCGGATAGTTAGCACTTTCGTAACGCTTGCCTGCATAGGCGTAGTACGAGCGCTGGCTGAACGAGTTACGGAAGGTCGCCGCGCCAAATACCCAGCCGCTAGCGTCATTGCGTTCAAGGCCGAGCAGGTCCTGGTTGTCATTGTGATCGGGGTCTGGCGAATAGTGTTTGGTGTAGATGCTGGTCTGCACGTACCAGAAGCCTTTGTCTTCTGGCGTTGAGTTATCCAGTGCAAGGGCGTGGGAGGCCTGGGTCATTGACAGCAGACCGTAAAACCATAGGTTTTTCATCATGTGGCCGCTATTAAACAGATAGGCTTGCGCCTGTGGGAGGCCGTCGTACGCGGGCGTCCGAAGAGCAGATAAGCAGGGTATCCCGGTAATAGGCGGGGAAAATGCTGCTCAATGGTCCTTTATCCTAAACGGGCGCAATGCTTATGCATATTTCATTCTGGTATTTAAGATAATTATCAAAGGGTATTAGGCTATATACGCAGGGCATTGATGTGCAGAGTTTAGCCTCTGCCGTGATGTATCGGGGTCATACGTCCTTTAGCACTTTCCGTTTTATGGTTACTGCTATATGTTCTATTAGGCTAAAGTTACTTACATCTTGTAATACTTGTGGGGCCGAACACCATTTGCCATGACAGCCATTGAATCTGCTTTTTTGAATCTGGCTTACCCTCCGCGGCTTGATCTGGGCGTGCAGCTGACTCACGAGCAATTGCTCAGCTCAATGCAGGCCACCATGGCCCGGCACAAGGGTGGGCCAGTCTGGCTGTTTGCATATGGCTCGTTGATCTGGCGCCCTGAGTGCACGGCGGTCGAGCGGATGCGCGGGCGAGTGCATGGTTACCATCGCGGCTTGTACCTGTGGTCCCACGAGCACCGTGGCACGCCGGAAATGCCGGGGCTGGTGTTCGGCCTGGATCGCGGCGGCTCTTGCAGCGGCTTTGCTTATCGGCTGCCGGACGAACAGTTGGAAGCCTCGCTGTATGCCTTGTGGCAACGCGAAATGCCCTATCCCTCCTATCGCCCACACTGGCTCAGCTGCCGTCTCGAAGACGGAAGCCAGGTACAGGCCCTGGGATTTGTGCTGGAGCGGCACCTGCCCAGCTATGCCGGCAACTTGCCGGACCATGTACTGAGCCAGGTGTTCGAGAGCGCTTGCGGGCGTTACGGCACCACTCGCGACTATGTCGAGCAGACCGTCAACGCCCTGCGTAGCCACGCCATGCCAGACCGGAATCTGGAGGCGCGGCTCAAGCGCTGTAGATCAGGCTCGCATTAAGCGAGCGCTTCGCGGCCCTGACTGGCGGCTTGTGTGCCACAAGGTCGGTGCCCAGTCCGGTACGCCATAACGCAGCAGATAGACGAAGACGTTGGCCATGGCCACGTACCAGAGCATTTTGTTGCGCAGCACGTATTTGACGAAAATTGCCTTGGCGCTGAATTCGTCTTCATGGCTGGCATCGTAGCCTTTCGGGTAATCATTCCTGTACTTACCGAATTTGAACAACAACCTTCCCAACTGCCTTGCGCTGGCCAAGATCATTAATGGCATTTGCCGCTTGCGCCAATGGATAAACCTGCGACACCAATGGCTTCAACTTGCTCTCTGCAAACCACCTGAACAACTGCTGGAAGTTCGCCGCGTTGTCCTGCGGTTGGCGCTGGGCGAACGAACCCCAGAACACGCCGACTACGGCGGCGCCTTTAAGTAGCGCAAGGTTGACCGGCAATTCGGGGATGCGTCCGCTGGCAAAGCCGACTACCAGCAGGCGGCCGTTCCAGGCGATGGCGCGAATGGCCTGGTCGAACAGGTCGCCGCCGACCGGGTCGTAGATGACGTCGGCGCCCTGACCGTCGGTCAGGCGTTTGATTTCGTCTTTCAGATTGGTTTCGGTGTAGTTGATCAGTTCATCGGCCCCGGCGGCCTTGGCGACGGCGAGTTTCTCGGCGCTGCTGGCGGCGGCGATGACGCGGGCGCCCATGGCTTTACCGATTTCCACGGCGGCGAGGCCGACGCCGCCGGATGCTCCGAGTACCAACAGGGTTTCGCCGGGTTGCAGATTGCCGCGTTGTTTGAGCGCGTGCATCGAGGTGCCATAGGTCATGCTGAACGCGGCGGCGGTGTTGAAGTCCATGGCCGCTGGAATCGGCAATACATTGTAGCCAGGCACCGCGACCTGCTCGGCGAAGCTGCCCCAGCCCGTCAGCGCCATTACCCGATCGCCGACCTTGAGGTGGCTGACCTTTTCGCCCACCGCGCTGACCACGCCGGCCGCTTCTCCACCGGGTGAAAACGGGAAGGGTGGCTTGAACTGGTACTTGCCCTCGATGATCAGCGTGTCCGGGAAATTCACTCCGGCCGCGTGCACGTCCAGCAGGATTTCGTTTTTCTTTGCTTGAGGACTGGCGACTTCTTCCAGCACCAGCGTTTCGGCGGGGCCGAAGGCTTTGCACAGCACGGCTTTCATCAGGGCTATTCCTTTGGGAGTGATGGCCGATAAGTGTAGGTGTGTGAATCAAGCGGTCAACGAGCATGCCCCGCCCTGATAGTCAGCCATAAGCTTTGTGCTTGGGCTCGGGCAGGCGGGTCAGTATCCTGGTGGCCATACTGGCCACTAGACTGCAAACCGGATAAGGAGCGAATTGTGAAAGCGTGGATCATGTTGATGCTGGCCCTGTCTCTGCCAATGGCAGCGATGGCCGAAGAAGCCAAAGAGGGTGCAGCACCGAAAGTCAGCTACATCAGCCTGACTCCGCCATTCGTTGGCAACTATGGTCTGGATGGCAGTCCGAAACTCAAGGTATTCAAAGCTGACGTGGCCTTGCGTGTGACGGGCGATGAAGCGGCACAAGCGGTGAAGGCCAACGAACCGTTGATCCGTAATCAGTTGGTGGCGCTGTTTTCCCAGCAAACCACCGAGAGCATGAGTAACGTCGAAGCCAAGGAAAAGCTCCGCCAGGAAGCCTTGAAGCAGACACAGCAAGTGATGAACGACGAAACCGGCAAGCCGATGGTTGATGACCTGTTGTTCAACAATTTGATTATCCAGTAATGCTGGATCCTGTAGGAGCCGAGCTTGCTCGCGATAGCGGCCCCAAGACCGCCATCGCCGGCAAGCCGTGCTCCTACAACGTGCGTGGCCTTCAGACCGCCATCGCCGGCAAGCCGTGCTCCTACAAAAGGCGTGGTCCCCGACAAGCCGTGCTCCGCGCCGCGATCAACGAAGCGCCATAACCGCTGCCCATTGCTCGGCGGTTACCGGCATCACCGACAGGCGACTGCCTCTTTGAACCAGCGGCAACTCAGCCAGTGCTGTTTGTTGTTTCAGGTAACCCAGCCCGAGCACTTTGGGGAAGGTCTGGACATGAGCGACGTTGATCGCGCTCCAGGGGTTTTTCTCAGCGTTGGCTTTCGGGTCGAAATACACGCTTTCCGGCTCCAGGGCCGTGGGGTCCGGGTACGCCGCTTCGGCGATTCGCCCGATCCCGGCAATGCCTGGTTCAGGGCAGCTGGAGTGATAAAAGAAAAACTCATCGCCCACCGCCATCGCCCGCAAGAAGTTACGCGCCTGGTAATTGCGCACGCCGTCCCAGCGCGCTTCAACGAGCTTCTCCAGGCCCTTGATCGAGAGCTCTTGCGGCTCGGATTTCATTAGCCAATAGGCCATCTTTTTTGCTCCTGGAGTGGGGTTGGGCACGTTGTCGGGCAACTTTATGACTAACCGACAGTCGGTTGACGCCACCGTTTGCGTGTCGGTTCACGTTACCGCAAAATGCCGGGCTTTTAAGCTTGACGCTGCTGCACGGCCTATATCGGAAACCGTTGCTGTCATCGTGTGTGATATGCCTGAAGGGGGGCAATCGATGAAACGCAAACCGGATTTACTCTGGATTTTGGTTATTTTGTTCGGTTTGGGCGTCGTGACCACGGGTTATGCGCAGAGCCTGTGGTCGAACCAGGCCAATGCACCGATTGAAGTCGCTCAGCAAAAACCCTTCAAGCGCTGATAGTGTTCACCGGGCGCCGCTGACTCAAGTGGCGTCTACCCGGCGATATACCACTTCCTGTCCGTGACCGTTCCTTGCATCGGTACATCCCAGCTCGCCTGAGCCAGTCGTTCGACTTTCTGACATTCATGGGCCAGCCCCAACAGTGTCGGCTTGCGCCAGGTTTTGCGACGCGCCAGATACGCCAGGCTGCGGTCGTAGAAACCGCCGCCCATCCCCAGACGTCCGCCAAACTCATCAAAGCCAACCAGCGGTAACAACACCAGATCCAGCGCCCAGACCTTGCGTTGCCGGGCCGCGTTGATCCGTGGCTCGAGAATGCCGAAGCGGTTGGGCTGCAACTTTTCCCCGGGGCGAATGCGCTGGAACACCATTTTGGTGCGCGGCCAGGCGCTGAGTACCGGCAGATAGGTGGCCTTACCCCGACGCTGAGCGGCACGCAGCAGCAAGCGCGGATCGATTTCACCGTCGGTGGGTAGATAAAGAGAGATATGTCTGGCCCGGCGAAACAGCGGGTGCTGTGCCAGTTGGCGATAAAGTCCGCGGGCCGCCTCGCGTTGTTCACTGGGTGTGAGTTCGCGGCGGGCTTTGCGCAGCATGCGTCGAAGTTGCGGGCGGGATAGCGGCGCAGGTTCGGTCATGGATTCTGGCTGATCAGGATCGAGCGCGGCAGGATGGCGCACTCGTAAAAAACCAATGCCAGTTTGAAGAAACTGGCATTGGACTGGAATTCAGGCTCCCCGGATGAACCGCTGTCGACTTAGCCCTTGAACCCGAAAGTTCAAGGTGGAAGATGCAGTAGACCTTAAGGCTTTCCGTCTAGCGGACATGCACACCGGCCCAACGTGCAACCTCCAGGGTAGTGCGAATCGGCTCAGGGACATCGCCAACTGGCAAGCACCCCAGGGAGTGGCGCGAGTATAGCGCAACCACCTTCAGGAATCAGCCCTTGCTGACATCCGGATCGGTGGCGAGCACCAGATCGACGCGATCGAGCAGGTCGCGCACCTGTTCGCGGGTCGAACCGCTGACCTGCACTTCAGGGCGCTGCTGTTTATGCAGCAGGTCATGGGTGATGTTCAGCGCGGCCATCACGGCAATGCGGTCGGCACCGATGACTTTGCCGCTGCTGCGGATTTCGCGCATTTTGCCGTCCAGATAACGGGCGGCACTCACCAGATTGCTGCGCTCTTCCTGGGGGCAGATGATTGAATATTCTTTGTCGAGGATCTGCACGGTAACGCTATTGCTTGAACTCATGAGTCTTGCTCCAGGGCCTTCAGGCGCGAAATCATCGATTCGACCTTACGCCGGGCGATTTCGTTTTTTTCAATGAGGTGCGCGCGTTCCTCGCGCCAGGTCTTTTCCTGAGCTAATAGGAGTCCGTTTTGGCTCTTTAGTTGCTCGACCCGGGTAATTAGCAGTTCGAGTCTAGCCATCAGCGCTTGCAGGTCTGTGTCTTCCATAGTGTTCCACGGGATTTGTCTGATGGGCGGTAACTGGCGGACAGCCTTTAATAGTCTTGGCGAGTCTGTCGATGTAGGATACAAGGCCTTCATTCTAGACATAGCGCCGCTTGGCGCCTAGCTACCCATGCCCATTCAGAATTCTCCGTATCAAGCCTTCGCCAACCTGCTGAGCACCAGCGGCCATCCCGTCTCGCCTGCTGAATTGCATGGCCTGCTGCTCGGCCGCAGCTGCGCCGGCGCCGGTTTTGAAGTCGATGGCTGGCTGGTCGACGCCGCCGAACTGCTCGAAGGCGAGCCACAAGACAACGTTCGCAACGCCCTGATCGGCCTGCAAGAAATGGTCAAGGGCGAGCTGACCAGCGACGACATGACCGTCGTTCTGCTGTTGCCGACCGACGACGCGCCGCTCACCGAGCGCGCTGCCGCGCTGGGCCAGTGGTGCCAGGGCTTCCTCAGCGGTTTCGGCCTGAACTGCCGTGACAGCAGCATGCTGAGCACCGAGGCCAGCGAAGTCCTGCAAGACCTCGCGGCTATCGCCCAGGTTCAGGACGCCCTGGAAGAGTCCGACGACGGTGAAAGTGACTACATGGAAGTCATGGAATACCTGCGGGTCGCGCCGTTGCTGTTATTCACCGAGACCAAGAAGCCGGCTGCACCGGCTGCCAAGCCTTCGCTGCATTAATCGTTAGATAGGGAAATCCATCTGCCCATGATTCATATCCCGAAATCGGAGTACACCCGTCGCCGCAAGGCGTTGATGGCGCAGATGGAACCCAACAGCATCGCGATTTTGCCTGCCGCCGCAGTGGCGATCCGTAACCGTGACGTTGAGCATGTCTACCGTCAGGACAGTGACTTTCAATACCTCAGCGGTTTCCCCGAGCCTCAGGCGGTGCTGGTCCTGATGCCCGGTCGTGAGCATGGCGAATATGTGCTGTTCTGCCGTGAACGCAACGCCGAACGCGAATTGTGGGACGGCTTACGCGCTGGCCAGGAAGGCGCGATTCGCGACTTTGGCGCCGATGACGCGTTCCCGATCACCGACATCGACGATATTCTGCCGGGCCTGATTGAAGGTCGCGACCGGGTCTATTCGGCCATGGGCAGCAACCCGGAATTCGACCGCCATCTGATGGACTGGATCAACGTGATCCGCTCTAAAGCGCACCTGGGCGCCCAGCCACCGAACGAATTCGTTGCCCTGGATCATCTGTTGCACGACATGCGCCTGTATAAATCGGCGGCAGAAGTGAAGGTGATGCGCGAAGCCGCGCGAATTTCCTCTCAGGCCCATATTCGTGCCATGCAGGCCAGCCGTGCCGGTTTGCATGAGTTCAGCCTGGAGGCGGAGCTGGATTACGAGTTCCGTAAAGGTGGGGCGAAAATGCCGGCATATGGCTCGATCGTCGCCTCTGGGCGCAATAGCTGCATCTTGCATTACCAGCAAAATGACGCAGTGCTCAAGGACGGTGATCTGGTGCTGATCGACGCTGGTTGCGAGATCGACTGCTACGCCAGCGATATCACCCGAACCTGGCCGGTCAGCGGCAAGTTTTCCCCTGAGCAGAAGGCGATCTACGAATTGGTGCTGGCTTCTCAGGAAGCGGCGTTTGCCCAAATCGCGCCGAACAAACACTGGAACCAGGCGCACGAAGCCACGGTTCAGGTGATCACGGCAGGGTTGGTGGAACTTGGCTTGCTGCAGGGCGAGGTGAATGAGCTGATTGCCAGCGAAGCCTACAAGGCTTTTTATATGCATCGCGCCGGTCACTGGCTGGGAATGGATGTGCATGACGTTGGTGAGTACAAGGTCGGCGGTGAATGGCGGGTGCTGGAAGTCGGCATGGCGCTGACGGTCGAGCCGGGTATCTACATCGCACCGGACAATCAAAATGTGGCGAAGAAATGGCGCGGCATTGGCGTGCGCATCGAGGATGACGTAGTAGTGACCAGGCAGGGCTGTGAAATTCTGACCAGCGGTGTACCGAAAACGGTGGCCGAGATCGAGGCGCTGATGGCGGCTGCCCGGATGCAAGCGGCATGAGCAGAGTCAATCTGGCAATCATAGGTGGCGGTCTGGTTGGCGCCAGTCTGGCGTTGGCCTTGCAAACCGGGGCCAAGGCCCGCGGCTGGAAGATCGTGCTGATCGAACCTTTCGCGCCTGGCCACACCTATCAACCGAGCTATGACGCGCGCTCCTCGGCGCTGTCCTTCGGCGCCCGACAAATTTATCAGCGGCTCGGCCTGTGGCAGGAAATCTCCCGCCGCGCCGAGCCGATCAAACAGATCCATGTTTCCGATCGCGGGCGGTTTTCCACCGCGCGCTTGTCGGCCATGGAAGAGGGCGTTCCGGCGCTCGGTTATGTGGTGGAGAACGCCTGGCTCGGTCAATGCCTCTGGCAAGGCCTGGACAAGGACGTGATCAGTTGGCGCTGCCCGGCCGAAGTTACGCGCATGGAGCCGCTTGAGGATGGCTATCGCCTGACCCTCGACGATGAAACTGCCCTTGAGTGCGACTTGGCGGTGCTGGCCGATGGCGGTCGCTCCGGTTTGCGTGAGCAGTTGGGCATCGGCGTCAAAAAACGTCCGTACAACCAGAGCGCGTTGATCGCCAATATCACCCCGAGCGAAGCCCATAACGGCATGGCGTTCGAGCGTTTTACCGATGATGGCCCGATGGCCTTGCTGCCGTTGCCGGAAAACCGTTGCGCGCTGGTCTGGACCCGCATTGGCATGGACGCCCAGCGTCTGGCGAACCTTGATGAGCGCAGCTTCCTGAGCGAGTTGCAGGGCGTGTTTGGTTATCGGCTGGGCGCCCTCAAGCAAGTCGGTGTACGGCATCTCTATCCGCTGACGCTGGTGGAGGCCGAAGAACAGGTTCGTCCCCATCTGACCGTGCTGGGTAACGCGGCCCACAGCCTGCATCCGATTGCCGGTCAGGGTTTCAACCTGTCCCTGCGAGATGCACAGGCACTGGCCGATACGTTGCTGGCCAGCGAGAGCATGCCGGGCGACTTCGCCACCTTGCAGGCCTATCGCGAGCGGCAACGGCTGGATCAGCAACTGACCGTCGGCTTCTCCGATCAGGTCACCCGGTTGTTTGGCAGCACGCAGCCGTTGGTTTCACTGGGTCGTAACATTGGCCTGCTTGGCCTCGACCTGCTGCCGCCGGCCAAGCGCTGGTTCGCCCGGCAGGCGATGGGCCTGGGCACGCGTCCCGATGCTTAATTGGCTGACCCGGCGTTTCAAGATTCATCACGGCGGCACGCTGGTGGCGCGGGTCGATAAAACCCTTTACGTGCGGCTCAAGCCGCAAGCGAGACAGGCTTAAAGCATGGAAATGCGCGCAGATCTGCTGATTGTCGGGGCCGGAATGGTCGGGAGCGCTTTGGCGCTGGCGTTGCAGGGCAGCGGGCTGGAGGTTCTGCTGCTCGACGGCAGCCCGTTGAGCGTCAAACCCTTCGATCCTCAGGCGCCGTTCGAGCCCCGGGTGAGCGCCTTGTCGGCGGCCAGCCAGCGGATCCTCGAACGTCTGGGGGTCTGGGAGGGTATCGTCAAACGCCGTACCAGCCCTTACGCCGAAATGCAGGTCTGGGACGGCAGTGGCACCGGGCAGATCCACTTCTCGGCGGCCAGTGTGCACGCCGAAGTGCTGGGGCATATCGTCGAGAACCGGGTGGTGCAGGATGCCTTGCTCGAACGTTTGCACGACTGTGATATGGGCCTTCTGGCCAATGCGCGGCTGGAGCAGATGCGCCGCTCCGGCGACGACTGGCTGCTGACCCTGGCCGACGGTCGCATGCTGCGTGCGCCCTTGGTGATCGCGGCGGACGGCGCCAACTCGGCGGTTCGCCGTTTGACCGGTTGCGCCACCCGTGAGTGGGATTATCTGCATCACGCCATCGTCACCAGCGTGCGCAGTGCCAAACCCCATCAGATGACCGCCCGGCAGTGTTTTACCGACAACGGTCCGCTGGCCTTTTTACCGCTGGAGCGCGACGGTCAGCACGACTGGTGCTCGATCGTCTGGTCGACCACTCCGAGCGAGGCTGAACGTCTGATGGCGCTGGACGATGAAAACTTCTGCCGCGAGCTGGAGCGAGCCTTTGAAGGTTGTCTGGGCACGGTATTGAGCGCTGACCCGCGCCTCTGTGTACCGCTGCGTCAGCGGCACGCCAAGCGCTATGTGGCTGAAGGCCTGGCGCTGATCGGTGACGCAGCCCATACCATTCACCCGCTGGCCGGGCAGGGCGTCAATCTCGGCTTCCTCGACGCCGCTGTGCTGGCTGAAGTGCTGCTGCAAGCGGCAAGCCGTGGTGAGCGCCTGGCAGATCTCAAAGTGCTCAGCCGTTACGAGCGCCGGCGCATGCCGCACAACCTGGGGCTGATGGCGGCAATGGAAGGCTTCGAACGATTGTTCCAGGCCGATCCCTTGCCGCTGCGCTGGTTACGTAATACCGGGTTGAAGATGGTCGATCAAATGCCTGAAGCCAAGGCGCTGTTTGTGCGTCAGGCGTTGGGGTTGACCGGGGATTTGCCTGAGTTGGCCAAGGCCTGAGTTATTTGGCGTGGCTGCAGGCCGCTATCGCTTGCTCGCGATAGCGGCAGAACATTCACCTCCCATTTCTGCTCGTGCAACATCTCGTAACTCCTCGATGGAGTGTCCGGTTGAGATGCCAAATGTGAGTCCTTATCATTTGGCCTCTTTTCTGATTTCGAGAGACCGCTCCCATGTTGGCACCCAAGCGCCTACTGACTGCTCTGGCACTCACACTGATCGGCAGCACCGCTCACGCGGCTGATGAAGTAGTGGTCTACTCCTCACGAATCGACGAGCTGATCAAGCCGGTGTTCGATGCCTACACTAAAAAGACCGGCGTGCAGGTGAAGTTCATCACCGACAAGGAAGCGCCGCTGATGCAGCGGATCAAGGCCGAGGGCGAGAACGCCACCGCCGACCTGCTGCTCACCGTCGATGCCGGTAACCTTTGGCAGGCCGAGCAGATGGGTATTTTGCAGCCGTTTACTTCCAATGTAATCGACGCCAATATTCCGCTTCAATACCGTTCGTCCAGCCATCAATGGACCGGTTTGAGCCTGCGCGCGCGGACCCTGGCCTACTCCACTGAGCGGGTAAAACCGTCGGATTTGACCACTTACGAAGCCCTGGCCGGCAAACAGTGGGAAGGTCGTCTGTGCCTGCGTACGGCCAAGAAGGTTTATAACCAGTCGCTGACCGCTACGCTGATCGAAACCCACGGTGCAGAGAAGACCGAAGCAATCATCAAAGGCTGGGTCAACAACCTGTCCACCGACGTGTTCTCCGATGACATCGCAGTGCTTGAGGCGATCAATGCCGGGCAGTGCGACGTTGGCATCGTCAACACCTACTACTACGGCCGTTTGCACAAGCAAAAGCCAAATCTGGCGGTGAAACTGTTCTGGCCGAATCAGGGCGACCGTGGTGTGCACGTCAACCTGTCGGGCATCGGCCTGACCAGGTACGCACCGCACCCTCAGACGGCCAAGGCGCTGGTGGAGTGGATGACCACGCCTGAAGCGCAGAAGATCTTTGCCGATATCAATCAGGAATTCCCGGCCAACCCGAGCGTACTGCCGTCCGCTGAAGTGGCTAGCTGGGGCACGTTCATACCCGATACGTTGCCAGTGGAAGTGGCCGGCAAGCGCCAGGCCGAAGCCATTCGCTTGATGGACCGTGCCGGCTGGAACTGAGCAGCCGGTTTGCAGAGCCCTGCATTTGCAGGGCGTTGATCTCGTTCCCACGCTCTGCGTGGGAATGCAGCCATGGACGCTCTGCGTCCGCTCTAAAGGTGACGCGGAGCGTCACAGGCCGTGTGCCCACGCAGAGCGTGGGCACAATCATTTGATAGAGAGCGTTTCGTGGCCCATCCCGCCCAACGTCGTTGGTATCCGCTGGTCTTTGCCGTTGCAGCGCTGGTTCTGTTGCCGCTGAGCGTGTTGCTGTTGTCGTGGCAGTCGATCGACCAGCAGATCTGGACGCACCTGTGGGAAACGCAGATGCCGCGCTTGCTCGGCAACACACTGACGCTGGTGCTGGGCGTCGGAGCCGGCGTAACGCTGCTGGGCGTCAGCATGGCCTGGTTAACCAGCCTCTGTGAGTTCCCCGGGCGTCGATGGCTGGATTGGGCACTGATGCTGCCGTTTGCGATCCCGGCCTATGTACTGGCGTTCGTCTTCGTGGGTCTGCTGGATTTTGCCGGCCCGGTGCAAACCCTGTTGCGTGAATGGTTCGGCACGGGGCTGCGCCTGCCTCGGGTGCGCTCCACCGGTGGCGTGATTCTGGTTCTGGTGCTGGTGTTCTATCCCTACGTCTACCTGCTGGCGCGCACAGCCTTTCTCGCTCAAGGCAAAGGTCTGATGGAAGCTGCGCGGGTGCTCGGCCAATCGCCGTGGCAGGCCTTCTGGCGTGTGGCGCTGCCCATGGCACGACCGGCCATCGGTGCCGGCGTGGCTTTGGCATTGATGGAGACCCTGGCCGACTTTGGCGCGGCGGCGGTGTTCAACTTCGATACCTTCACCACGGCCATCTACAAGACCTGGTACGGTTTCTTCAGTCTTTCCAGCGCCGCGCAACTGGCAAGCCTGCTGCTGCTTGCTGTAACGCTGGTGTTGTACGGCGAACGCCGGGCTCGCGGTGCTAGTCGGGCGAGCAACGAGCGGCCCCGGGGCAAGGCGCTGTATCACCTGCACGGGTTCAAGGCTCTGGCCGCCAGTGGCTGGTGCGGCCTGGTGTTTGCCTGTGCCTTCGTCATTCCGATGCTGCAGTTGGTGGTCTGGTTCTGGCAGCGTGGCCGTTTCGACCTCGATGAGCGTTATGCCGGGCTGATTGCGCACACATTGTATCTGGGCGCCATGGCGGCGTTGATCACGGTGAGCGTGGCTTTGCTGTTGGCATTTTCCCGACGACTGGCACCGACCCGGGCCATTCGCTCCGGAGTCAGTCTGGCCAATCTGGGTTACGCCTTGCCGGGCTCGGTGCTCGCGGTATCGATCATGTTGGCCTTCAGCTATCTGGACCGTGAACTGGTGATCCCGCTATCGTCCTGGCTCGGTGGCGCGGGCAAGCCGTTACTGTTGGGTAGCCTTTCGGCGTTATTGCTGGCGTATCTGGTGCGTTTCATTGCAGTGGCCTACGGGCCACTGGAAAACGGTCTGGCGCGGATCCGGCCTTCGTTGCCCGAAGCAGCACGAAGTTTGGGCGTCAGTGGGCCGCGACTGTTTTTCAACGTGTATCTGCCGCTTTTGCTTCCAGGCACCTTGAGTGCCGCGTTGCTGGTGTTCGTCGATGTGCTCAAGGAAATGCCCGCCACCTTGCTGATGCGCCCGTTCGGTTGGGACACGCTGGCCGTCCGCATCTTCGAAATGACCAGTGAAGGCGAGTGGTCGCGGGCATCCCTGCCGGCACTGACGCTGGTTTTGGTCGGGCTATTACCGGTCATCGGATTGATCCGACGTTCCGCTCATCGCATAGGCTAGGTGCCAGTCCTACACCTTGCGGCTACAATGCGCGGCATTCGGTGCGGTCCGCCTTTCAGGTCGGGTCACTGAGAGCTGCTGCAAGCCGCATTTTTAAAGGCTTTCAGCCAGCGCAGTGCCTGTCCGCACCTTCGCCACGCCCGGAAGGAGAAACCCATGGGACAGCGTACGCCTCTGTATGACCTGCATCTCGCCCTAGGCGCGAAGATGGTCGATTTTGGCGGTTGGGATATGCCTCTGCATTACGGCTCGCAAGTCGAAGAGCACCATCAGGTGCGACGTGATTGCGGGGTTTTCGATGTATCCCACATGACCGTGATTGACGTCAGTGGCTCCCAGGCCAAGGCCTGGCTTCAGCATTTGCTGGCCAATGATGTCGAACGTCTGCACAGCCCCGGCCGTGCGTTGTACAGCGCCATGCTCAATGAGCGCGGCGGGGTGGTCGACGACATGATCGTCTATCGCACCGAGGCGGGTTACCGGTTGGTGGTCAACGCCGCTACCCGTGATCAGGACATGGTCTGGATGCAAGCGCAGCTCGGTGAGTTCCAGGTGCAGTTGCACGAGCGCCCCGAGTTGGCGATGCTGGCGATTCAAGGCCCACAGGCCCGGAACAAAATTGCAGAACTGGTCACCCAGGCCCGTGGCACGCTGATCCAGCACCTCAAACCCTTTGAAGCTCAGGTCGACGGCGACTGGTTCATCGCGCGCACCGGTTATACCGGCGAAGATGGACTGGAAATCGTCCTGCCTGCCGATCAGGCGCCAGCGTTCTTCAATGATCTGGTCGGTGCGGGTATTTCCCCGATCGGTCTCGGTGCCCGCGATACCCTGCGCCTTGAAGCGGGTATGAATCTCTACGGTCAGGACATGCACCAGGATGTCTCACCGCTGGCCGCGAATATGGCCTGGAGCATTGCCTGGGCGCCTGCGACTCGCGATTTCATCGGTCGAGCCGCTTTAGAAGCCGAGCGCGCAGGCGGAGTGAAGCAAAAACTGGTCGGTCTGGTGTTGGAAGAGCGTGGCGTTTTGCGCGCTCACCAGGTGGTTCGCATCGGCGATGTTGGCGAAGGGGAGATCACCAGTGGTAGTTTCTCTCCTACGCTTAGCAAGTCGATCGCGCTGGCGCGCGTGCCCATGGCTACCGCCGACCGTGCAGAAGTGGAAATCCGTGGCAAGTGGTACCCGGTTCGGGTGGTAAAACCGACCTTTGTGCGTCATGGCAAAGCCTTGATCTAACTTTTTCTGGCGGGCAATCAACCGCTGACATTTCTTCTTGAGGACACAGAATATGAGTGAAATCCCTGTCGACCTGCGTTTTGCCGAAAGTCACGAATGGGCCCGTCTGGATGAGGATGGTGGCGTGAAAGTGGGTATTTCAGACCATGCTCAGGAAGCCTTGGGTGATGTCGTGTTCGTCGAGTTGCCGGAAATCGGCACAGTGTTCGCTGCCGGTGATGCGGCGGGTGTAGTCGAGTCGGTCAAGGCCGCTTCGGATATCTACTCGCCGGTTTCCGGTAAAGTCATCGCCATAAACGAAGAGTTGGCCAACAGCCCGGAGCTGGTCAACAGCGCGCCATACGACAGCTGGTTTTTCAAACTCGCGCCAAGCGATACCGCTGAACTGGACACGTTGCTCGACGCCACTGGCTACAAGAACGCCATCGGCGAGTAACGCTCGTTACTTATCGCGAGCAAGCTCGCTCCTGCAGGGTTGGCGTGAGCCTGTAGGAGCGAGCTTGCTCGCGATTGCGTTTAAGGCTTCAACACCGCCTTCACTGCTTCCACCGAACGCTCGACATCGCTTTTGCTCATCGCGGTGAACATCGGCAATGAAACGATCAAACGGCCAACCCGTTCCGAAACCGGGAACATGCCTTCCTTGAAACCACGCTCGCGGTACAGGCTCAGCAGGTGGATAGGCGGGTAGTGATAGCCGATGCCGACGCCGCGCTCCTGCATTTGTTCCATGAATGTGGCGCGAGCCGGTTTTCCGTCCTTGCGCTCCGGCAGCACCAGTTGGAACAAGTGCCAGTTGCTGTTTGTGAAATCGGCAGGCGGTAGTTGAGCACCGTATTGCGCTTCGAAGTCGCTGCCAAAGCAGGCAAAGTAATGCTTGGCCAATTCACGGCGATGGGCGGTGATCGCGTCGATGTGAGCAAACTGACCCAGGCCGATAGCGGCAGCCACGTCGGTCATGTTGAACTTACCGCCCAACACGTCGACATCCAGCCCATCGAAACCGCTGCGGGTAACGCCTTGCAGCCGGTACTTCTCGGCCAGACGAACCTCTTCGGCATTGTTCAGCACCAGACAGCCACCTTCGGAGGACGTGACGTTCTTGTTTGCCTGGAAGCTGAACGAGACGAAGTCGCCGGTCGAACCGATACGCTGGCCATTCCAGCTCGAGCCCAGCGCTTGCGCGGCATCTTCCAGCACTCGCAGGCCGTGTTTCCTGGCCAGCGCGTACAAGCGCTCCATGTCCACTGGCAGACCTGCCAGGTACACCGGGAGGATCGCCTTGGTGCGCGGCGTGATTGCGGCTTCGACCTGCGCCAGATCGATATTGCGGGTGATCGGGTCGATGTCGGCGAACACCGGTGTGGCGCCGACCTCGAGGATTACGTTGGCCGTGGCCACCCAGGAGATCGGGGTGGTGATGACTTCATCGCCGGCGCCAATCCCGGCGATGCGCAAGGCGATCTCCATGGTGCAGGTGCCGGAGTTGAACGTACGTACCGGCCGACCGCCAAAGTACTCCGAAAGCTGGGCTTCGAAGGCTTGCACCTTGGGGCCGCTGGTGATCCAGCCCGAGCGCAATACGTCGCCGACAGCGGCAATCGTGGCTTCATCGATGGTGGGTTTTGAAAACGGCAGAAACGGCAGTTGGCTCATGATGATTGAAGTATCCGATAGGCATACGGTTGAGGCGTTGATTGGAACTCGCCAAGGTTAGCGCGATAACGTCGGGCATGATGATCCGGATTGACCGAAGGCGCCATACCGTCAGCGCTCAGGATCGACTGCTATGCTGCTTTGACCGTGTTGCATAGACGCCGAGCGCCACTTAAGAGAGAGCCCGTCATGTCCCAGTTGCCGTCTTTGAGCCAGTTGCGAGACCCTAATACCTTTCTGCGGCGCCATCTGGGAGCTGATGCTGCCGAGCAGCAGGCCATGCTCGACAGCCTCGGGCTCGGCAGTCGAGTCGAGTTGATCGAGCAGACGGTGCCGCCAGGCATTCGTTTCAACCGCGTTCTGGACTTGCCGCCAGCACTCGATGAAGAGGCTGCACTGGCCAGACTCAAAGGTTATGCCGAGCAGAATCAGGTCTGGACCAGCCTGATCGGCATGGGCTATCACGGTACTCTGACGCCAACGGTGATCCTGCGTAACGTGCTGGAAAATCCCGGTTGGTACACAGCCTACACGCCGTATCAGCCCGAGATTGCCCAAGGTCGGCTCGAAGCGCTGCTGAATTTCCAGCAAATGACCATCGACCTCACGGGCCTGGAGCTGGCCAACGCTTCGCTGCTGGATGAAGCCACAGCGGCAGCCGAAGCCATGGCCTTGGCTAAACGCGTGGCCAAATCCAGAAGCAATTTATTCTTCGTCGACGAAAACTGCCACCCGCAGACCATCTCGGTGGTGCAGACCCGGGCCGAAGGATTCGGCTTCGAGCTGGTGATCGATGCTGTGGAAAACCTCACTCGCCATCAAGTTTTTGGCGCGCTGCTGCAGTACCCGGACACCCATGGTGAAATCCGCAATCTGCGCCCGCTGATCGACCATCTGCACGCGCAGCAGGCGCTGGCCTGCGTGTCTGCCGATCTGCTCAGCCTGTTGCTGTTGACCCCGCCAGGGGAGTTGGGTGCCGACGTGGTGTTCGGTTCGTCCCAGCGTTTCGGCGTGCCCATGGGTTATGGCGGTCCCCATGCAGCGTTTTTTGCCAGTCGCGATGAATACAAGAGAGCGATTCCCGGGCGCATCATTGGCGTTTCGAAAGATGCGCGCGGCAATGTTGCCCTGCGCATGGCCCTGCAAACCCGCGAGCAGCATATCCGCCGGGAGAAAGCCAACTCGAACATCTGTACTGCGCAGGTGCTGTTGGCCAACATCGCCAGCTTCTATGCGGTTTATCACGGCCCCGAGGGGCTCAAGCGCATCGCTCAGCGAGTCCACCGGTTGACCTGCATTCTGGCGGCGGGCCTGCAGAGAAATGGCATTACACGACTCAACGAGCAATTCTTCGACACCCTGACGCTGGATGTCGGCGGCAGTCAGACGGCGATCATCGAAAGCGCCAGGGATGCGCAAATCAATCTGCGCATCCTCGGGCGTGGTCAGTTGGGTCTGAGTCTCGACGAAACCTGTGATGAAACCACCGTGGCGCGGCTGTTCGATGTCTTTCTCGGTGCCGGTCACGGTCTGGATGTCGCTGAGCTGGATGCCGAGGCATTGGCCTCGGGCATCCCCAATGAACTGCTGCGCAGCTCTCCTTATCTGAGCCATCCGGTATTCAGTGCCCATCACAGTGAAACCGAGATGCTGCGCTACCTCAAACAGCTGGAGAACAAGGACCTGGCGCTCAACCAGTCGATGATCCCGCTGGGCTCCTGCACGATGAAACTCAATGCCAGCAGCGAGATGATCCCGATCACCTGGCCAGGTTTCGCCAATCTGCACCCGTTCGCGCCGAAAGAGCAGGCGCTTGGCTATTCACTGATGATCAGTGAGTTGCAGAGCTGGCTCTGTGCGATCACCGGTTTCGATGCCATCTGCATGCAACCCAACTCCGGAGCTCAGGGTGAATACGCCGGGTTGCTGGCAATCCGCAAATACCACGAAAGCCGCCAACAGGACGCACGCAACATCTGTCTGATTCCTGCTTCCGCCCACGGCACCAACCCGGCTTCGGCGCAGATGGCCGGGATGCAAGTGGTGATCGTCGAGTGCGACGATGCCGGTAACGTCGATCTGGATGACCTGAAAGCCAAGGCCCAGGATGCGGGCGACAATTTGTCGTGCCTGATGGCGACCTATCCGTCGACCCATGGCGTGTACGAAGAGGGCATCAGCGAGATCTGTGAAGTTATCCACAGCCACGGCGGCCAGGTCTATATGGACGGCGCTAACCTCAATGCTCAGGTTGGGCTGGCGCGGCCGGCGGATATCGGCGCCGACGTTTCCCACATGAATCTGCACAAGACTTTCTGCATTCCCCATGGCGGTGGTGGTCCCGGTATGGGACCGATTGGCGTGCGTGCGCATCTGGCACCGTTCGTTGCCAATCACCCGGTGGTGCAGATCGAAGGTCCGCAGCCGCAGAACGGGGCGGTCAGCGCCGCGCCCTGGGGCAGCGCGAGCATCTTGCCGATCAGTTGGATGTACATCGCGCTGATGGGACCGCAATTGGCCGATGCCAGCGAAGTGGCGATTCTCGCTGCGAACTATCTGGCCGAGCACTTGAGCGGTGCCTTCCCGGTGCTCTACACCGGGCGAAATGGCCGGGTGGCCCACGAATGTATCCTCGACTTGCGGCCGCTCAAGGCGCAAACCGGGATCAGTGAAGAGGATGTCGCCAAGCGTTTGATGGACTATGGCTTCCATGCGCCGACCATGTCGTTCCCGGTGCCGGGTACGCTGATGGTCGAGCCGACCGAAAGCGAGTCCAAGGCTGAACTGGATCGCTTCATCGAAGCGATGCTGAGCATTCGCGCAGAAATATCCGAAGTGCAGAACGGCAACTGGCCCGCCGAAGACAACCCGTTGAAACGCTCACCCCACACACTGGCGGATATCACCGGGGTCTGGGAGCGGCCTTACACCATAGAACAGGCGGTGACGCCCAGCGCGCACACCAAGGCCCATAAGTACTGGCCGACGGTGAATCGCGTCGACAATGTCTACGGTGACCGCAATTTGTTCTGTGCTTGCGTGCCGGTGGATGCCTATCGCTGAAAAAAACCGCGATCTTCCTCTGTAGTAGCAGCCGGTCGACGCTCGATTGGTCCGGGCGGCGTTCCGACGATGGCGATCTCAAGGACATCATCGCCGGCAAGCCGTGCTCCTACAGGGTTTCGGGCAAAAAAATGCCGCTTCAGGGAGCGGCATTTTTTACTCAGCGCAGCAGTGGATCACTCTTGGGCAACCGCATTCTTCGCCAGAATCGCGTTGGCCAGTTCCATATCGGTGGCCTGCAAGCCTGGGTTGTCGGCGCGGACCTTGCGCATCGCGGCTTCCAGATACGGGCCGCGAATACCGCCGTCGCTGGCGACGAAGCTGCCGGCGTCATCCTGGGCGGCGACGATCAGCTTGTGGTCCTTGAACGTCAGGTAGGTGGAGGCGGTGGTCGCACCTGAGGAAATGACATCCCGCAAGAAGTCGTCGGCCATTGCCGAACAGACAGGAAGGGACAGCAGGGCCAAGGTGGCGACGGCTAATTTGAAACGCATGGTGGGTGACTCCGACTGGGTTATCTGAGGCGTTTGATACTCGATAGCCCAACGGAGTTCCGTGACCCATCAATCGATGCGTTCCACCTCAATGATGACCCCTTCCTGCCCGATCACCCGAACACGGGTGCCGACTGGCGCGTCCGGTCCTTTGGCCATCCAGAAGCCGTCGGCGACCTTGATCTTGCCTCGCCCCCCGACAATCGCTTCATGCACCACGAAGGTTTTACCTATCAGCTCTTGAGCACGAAGATTGAGGGTTGGCTGATCACTGGCTCTGACGGCACTGCGCTGGCGTCTCCACCAATACAACACCGTCAGCACCGATAGCAGGCCGAACAACAGCAATTGCACTTCCCACGACAGGTCTGGAATCAAGAAGGTCAACACGCCGACTGCGGCAGCGGCGATGCCAACCCAGAGTAAATAACCGCCAGCGCCGAACACTTCGAAAATCAACAGAATGGTGCCCAACGCCAGCCAGTCCCAGAACGACACATACTGCAGGAATGCCCACATAGGTCGCGCCTCAGGCTTTTTTACTGTCGAACGTGGCTTTGACGATTTCGCCGATGCCGCCGACCGCACCGATCACCTGGCTGGCTTCCAGCGGCATCAGAACGACTTTGCTGTTGTTGGCCGACGCCAGTTTGCCCAGCGCATCGATATACTTTTGCGCGACGAAGTAGTTGATCGCCTGCACGTTACCGGTAGCGATTGCTTCGGAAACCACCTGAGTGGCACGGGCTTCGGCTTCGGCTTGCCGCTCGCGGGCTTCGGATTCGAGGAACGCTGCCTGACGGGCACCTTCGGCTTCGAGGATCTGTGCCTGCTTTTTACCTTCCGCCGTCAGAATCGCCGACGCCCGCAGACCTTCGGCTTCGAGGATTTGGGCGCGCTTGATCCTCTCGGCTTTCATCTGCCCGGACATGGCCGCCATCAGGTCCGCGGGCGGGCTGATGTCCTTGATCTCGATCCGGGTGATCTTGATGCCCCACGGCGCCGTGGCTTCGTCGACGGTACGCAGCAGTTTCTCGTTGATGGCGTCTCGCTGGCTGAGCATCGCGTCCAGCTCCATCGAGCCGAGGACGGTACGGATGTTGGTCTGCAACAGGTTGCGGATGGCATGCTCGAGATTGTTCACCTCGTAGGCGGCCTGGGCCGTGTTGACCACCTGGAAGAAGCACACGGCATCGATTTGCACGGTAGCGTTGTCGGAGGTGATGACTTCCTGCGGCGGGATGTCCAGCACGCTTTCCATCACGTTCATCTTGCGGCCGATGCGGTCCATGATCGGAATGATGATGTTCAGTCCCGGTTTCAAGGTATTGGTGTAGCGGCCGAAGCGCTCGACCGTCCACTGATAGCCCTGCGGAACCACCTTGACGCCCATGAACACAATAGCGATGGCCAGGCCGACGAAGAGTAAAAGCACGTTACCAATCTGCATACCATCTCCCTGTTCACATTTTGATCAATGAGGTCGCAATGAGCAGAGTGTAGCGGCGTGGGGCGAGCATAAGAGTCGATTAGGGCTGCTTGCATCATCAGGAGACATAAAAGGGTTCATTTCGGTTTGGCGATGCGTCGGTTATTTCTGCTCACTCTGCGGTGTCACACGCAAGACTTCCTCAATCGTGGTCAACCCGGCGGCAACTTTCTGCGCACCGGACAGGCGCAGGCTGCGCATGCCTTCCTTGAACGCTTGGTGACGCACGGCCAGCAGATCGGTGTCAGGGCTGATCAGTGCTTTGACGTTGTCGCTCAGTAACATGATTTCGTAGACCCCGGCGCGCCCCCGGTAACCGGTGTCGCGGCATTCCAGGCATCCGATGGCCTGTTGGGCATTGGTCGGCAATGGCGCTTGCCAGGGTTTGGTCAGGGTTTGCCAATCGTCCTCACCCAGGCTCAGCGGCGCTTTGCAGTGCGGGCAAAGGGTGCGAACCAGACGCTGGGCCATGACCCCGAGCACGGTGGCTTTGATCAGGTAATGCGGCACACCGAGCTCCAATAAGCGGCTCATGGCGCTGGGTGCGTCGTTGGTATGCAGCGTCGACAGAACCAAATGCCCGGTGAGTGCCGCCTGGATCGCCATTTCGGCGGTCTCCAGATCGCGGATTTCGCCGATCATGATGATGTCCGGGTCTTGCCGCATCAGTGCCCGCACGCCGCTGGCAAAGGTCAGGTCGATGTTGTGCTGAACCTGCATCTGGTTGAACGCCGGTTCGACCATCTCGATCGGGTCTTCGATGGTGCAGAGGTTGACCTCGGGCGTCGCCAGTTTTTTCAGCGTGGTGTAGAGCGTGGTGGTTTTACCCGAACCGGTGGGGCCGGTGACCAGGATGATGCCGTTGGGCTGGCGGGTCATGTCTTGCCAGCGGCGCAGGTCTTCGGTGGAGAAACCCAGCTGGTCGAAGTCCTTGAGCAGTACTTCGGGATCGAAAATCCGCATGACCATCTTTTCGCCAAAGGCCGTGGGTAGCGTCGACAGCCGCAACTCGACCTCACCGCCCTCCGGGGTCTTGGTCTTGACTCGACCGTCCTGGGGTTTACGTTTTTCTGCGACATTCATTCGGCCCAGGCTTTTCAGGCGGCTGACGATGGCCATGGTCACTTGCGGTGGCAATTGATAGACGTTGTGCAGCACGCCGTCGATGCGAAAGCGTACGGTGCCTTGCTCGCGACGGGGTTCGATGTGGATATCACTGGCGCGTTGCTGGAAGGCGTACTGGAACAGCCAGTCGACGATGTTGACGATGTGCGCGTCGTTGGCATCGGGCTCCTGATCACTGGCGCCGAGGTTGAGCAACTGTTCGAAGTTGCCCAGGGTGTTCATTTTTTGATCAGAATTGTTGGCGCCGCTGACTGACTTGGCCAACCGATAAAACTCCACGGTAAAGCGCTGGATGTCCGCCGGGTTGGCCACCACGCGTTTGATCGGCAGCTTCAAGACGTGGGTCAGATCGGCCTCCCAGGCTTTGACGTAGGGCTGCGCGCTGGCCACGGTTACTGCATCGCGATCGATCGAAACAGCAAGAATCTTGTGCCGTTGGGCGAAGGCATAGGACATCAGCGGGGTAATGCTCGCGACGTTTATCTTCAGCGGGTCGATGCGCAAATAAGGCTGATCGGCCTGCTGTGCAAGCCACAAGGTGAGGCTTTCCAGGTCAAGCCGTTTACCAGGTCGGCTGAAGTCGCCCAGGTGTTGGCTGGCGAGGAACTCCAGCGGGTGGAGCTGGTTGTGGGCGGTATTGCGTCGGGTGGTCAATGCGTGTTCGGCCGAGTCCTGGCTGATAAAGCCCTGAGCGACCAGATCACGCAGCAGATCGTTGAGATCCAGCCAGCGGTCCTGAGCGAAGAGGGGAACGGACATGCGGGCTCCTTTTGAACGATCTTGCAATTAGCGGTTTAGAGGTGTGCGCCTCTGATCACAGATCGCCAAGAATAGTCCCCGGATGAGCCGTCCGTTTGGCCGTTGCCTGACCAAGCATTGCGAGCTTTTGCTGACTGCTCCTAGCTGGCCGCCTGTGCGGGATGAACCCATGAAGAATCAGCGGGTTGCAGATCCACCGAGCAAACGCTGATCAAGTTACGCAATTTTTCTGCGATCACTTGGGCGCGGTGCCAGCTCAACCCGTCGAGCACCACATCAATCGATAGCAAGTCGTTCTGTTGCAATACGTTGACCTGCTGCGGAACCAGAAACTGCAAGGCGAAATGATTGAGCACCCGGCACAGCAGATCCGGTTCGGCTTCAGCGAGCAGCTGATAGCGCACGCGGCAATGGGCGTTACTGACGTTCCAGACATCGGCGCGGCTTGGGGCGGTGCTGACAGCTTCGAGAGGGGGCATGGTCGTTCTCCAAAATAACCGGAGAAATTTTTACATGCGGTTCGGGGTATTTCTTATCTATGATTGGGTTGATTGGTCATAAATTGAATTAAGTATTTCGCTTTTATTTACTTTGAGGGTTTTTTTATGCATAGCGAACTGGACGCTTATGACCGACGGATTTTGGCATTGCTCCAGGAGGACGCTTCGCTTTCAAGTGCACAGATTGCCGAACGGGTCGGGCTGTCGCAGTCGCCGTGCTGGCGACGGATTCAGCGACTCAAGGAGGAGGGCGTGATTCGAGGGCAAGTGACTTTGCTTGATCGCAAGAAGATCGGTCTCAACACGCAGATTTTTGCCGAGGTCAAGCTCAACGCCCACGGTCGTTCCAACTTCACCGAATTTACCGAGGCGATTCGTGGCTTTCCGGAAGTATTGGAGTGCTATGTGTTGATGGGGGCAGTGGACTTTTTGCTGCGCATCGTGACGGCGGATATCGAGGCGTACGAGCGCTTCTTTTTCGAGAAACTGTCGATGGTGCCGGGTATTCAGGAGGTCAACTCGATCGTGGCCTTGTCCGAAATCAAGTCCACGACGAGTTTGCCGGTATAGGGGGCGAGATCGTTCCCACGCTCCCGCGTGGGAATGCCGCACCGGACGCTCTGCGTCCGCTTTTTGATGTGACGCAGAGCGTCACGGGATGCATTCCTTTGCTGCGCGTGGGAACGATCATCACATACGCAGAAGAGTCTTCCAGGCACGGTTCTGGAACACGGCAATCGCCTGCTGCTTGCGGGCATCGAGCGCTTCATCGGTGATGGGCTCATTGGCCAGTTGCTGCAACTGTTTCAGCTCACCGTAGAGGCGATCCGTTTCCGGGATCTCCAACACGCCACGAGCCAGGTGCAGCCAGGCCTGGATGCGTTCGATACGCGGCAATTGCTCGGCCAGGTCTTCCGGTTGTTGCTGATAACGCGGCAGTTGCAGGGCGACGGCTTCTTCGGCCAGCAGGCGCGGCAACCAGTTGCCCAGTTGCGCAGCACCCTGGCGATTGCCCCGGGTGTTGCGGTCGGCGGCCCAGGTGCGGGCCAGCAACCAGCGCGAGGCGTTCAGCGAGAACAGGCCCCAGCGAACGTCTTCCAGCTCTTCAGCGAATTGCTCCGGTGCGGCTTTGCGCACGTCTTCGTCCTCCTGACCGGCTTGCACCAGCGGGCGCCAGTCTTCCAGCAACGCATCGAGCGAGGCCCGCAGGTCGTGGGTCGATTGACGCGGTGCGGCCTGGCCGAGGCTACCTATCAGCGCGCGCAATTCGGCGAGGTTTTCTACCCAATCCTGCAGCAGACGCCAGTGGCCATTGAAACGGTATTGCTCGGCCAGGCGCTGGCTGCTGCTCAGCAAGTGCCAGCTCAATGCAGCGAACGCGTCGTCCAGCGGCAGTTCAGCGGACAGTTGCGCAGGGGGCAGGCTCAACGAATAGCTGTTGGCGTCGAACAGGCGATAGCCACGCTCGGCCTTGCTGATATCGCACGGCATCAGGGCCAGAGTGGCGGCCAGTTCGGCAGCCAGTTCCAGCAGGGCAGCCGGTTCGCCTTCGCGCAGTTCCAGTTCCAGTTCGCAGATTTCTTCTTTCTGCTTGCCAGCGATGACGTGGCCCAGGTCCAGCGCGGCTTCGATGACCACTTTGGTCTTGCCACGGCCCCAGGCGATTTCGGCGCGTTCGCGGACGAAATCGGTGGTGAAGATTGGCTTGAGGGTCTTTTTGTCCAGCTCGGCCAGTTGCTCAGGCCAGCATTCGCCGTCGAGTTTTTTCACGTCGAGCTTGGCTTTTGGCAGGTGCCAGTCGTACTCGTTACGCTCGGACAGGCCAGCGATGCTTTGACCGCGGGTCTTGAGGGTCTGGATCACTTCTTCGCCATCACGACGCAGGCGCAGGGCAACCTTGGCACGGGCCAGGTCACGCTCCGGCGTGTCGAAGTACTGGTTCATCAGTTCACGGCGTTCCCAGCCACTTTTGTTGCGTTTTTTCAGTAACGGATGCTCGCGCAGGGCAGCGAGGGTTTCGCGGCTGACGCGGAGTTTGATTTCGGTTTCTTTCTGCATGGCCGGAAAATCCAGGATCGGGAGCGCAGCCGGGGAATGTGTGGCTGCCAAGGCCGAGCAGTGTACAGGACTCGTCGACTCGACGTGCCGCGGCGGTTTATTCCATGACGCGGATGGTTCTATGATGAGGTTCTTCTAGGGAGTCAGGAGTCAGCGCATGTCTTTGCCATCCATGAAAGATCAGTTTGCTGCGCTGATCGCCGCGCCGTCGGTCAGTTGTACCCAGCCGAGTCTGGATCAATCCAATCGCGCGGTGATCGACCTGTTGGCGACCTGGCTCGGCGATCTGGGTTTTGCCTGCGACATTCAGCAGGTCAGCCCCGGCAAGTTCAATCTGCTCGCCAGTTTTGGCAGCGGCCCCGGCGGCCTGGTGCTGGCCGGGCACAGCGACACGGTGCCGTTCGACGGCGCGCTGTGGCAGACCGATCCGCTGAAACTGACCGAAGTCGACGGTCGCTGGGTTGGCCTGGGCAGTTGCGACATGAAGGGCTTTTTTGCGCTGGCCATCGAAGCAGTGCTGCCGCTGCTGGACAAGCCGTTCAAGCAACCATTGCTGATCCTCGCCACCTGCGACGAAGAAAGCTCCATGGCTGGCGCCCGTGCGCTGGCTGCAGCCGGTCGACCGCTTGGGCGAGCAGCAGTGATCGGCGAGCCGACCGGGCTCAAACCGATTCGTCTGCACAAAGGCGTGATGATGGAGCGCATCGATATTCTCGGACAAAGTGGCCATTCATCAGACCCGAGCCTGGGCCACAGCGCCCTCGAAGCCATGCATGACGCCATCGGCGAATTGAGAGGGCTGCGACTGCTTTGGCAGCGCGAGTACCGCAATCCGCAGTTCAGCGTGCCGCAGCCGACCCTGAATTTTGGTTGCATCCACGGCGGTGACAACCCGAACCGGATTTGCGGCCAGTGCTCGCTGGAGTTCGACCTGCGGCCCTTGCCAGGCATGGACCCGAGTGTCTTGCGCGCAGCGATCCGGCAGAAGCTTGAGCCGATAGCCGAGTGGCATAAGGTGAAGATTGATTACGCGCCGTTATTCCCCGAAGTGCCGCCTTTCGAGCAGGCTGAAGATTGCGAATTGGTCCGGGTCGCGGAAAGACTCACGGGCCATCTCGCCGAAGCAGTAGCGTTTGGCACCGAAGCACCTTATCTTCAGCGCCTTGGCTGCGAGACGCTGGTGCTCGGCCCGGGCGACATTGCCTGCGCTCACCAACCTGGGGAATACCTCGAAATGTCACGCTTGCAGCCTACCGTGCATCTACTACGTCAATTGATCGAACATTATTGCCTGATCCCGGCTTAGTGGTCCGCACCGGCCACCCAGTAAATCGCCGATGATCAAGGCCGTATCTATAAGGAGAGCTCGCGTGTCGCCAAGCCTGTTCCGACGATAACCAACAGCCCGCTGTGCGTTTTCTGTTTCGTCCCTTTTTCGGCTGCTTTTTATTACAGGCGCTGGTTTTATGCCCGAATACGTCAATTGGCTTCGTCACGCTTCTCCGTACATCAACGCCCACCGCGATTGCACCTTTGTCGTCATGCTGCCCGGCGATGGGGTCGAGCATCCGAACTTCGGCAATATCGTCCACGACCTGGTGTTGTTGCACAGCCTGGGGGTACGGCTGGTACTGGTTCATGGTTCGCGTCCGCAAATTGAAACCCGTCTCGCTGCCCGAGGCCTGACCCCGCATTACCATCATGGCCTGCGCATCACCGATGCGGCGACTCTGGAGTGCGTCATCGATGCGGTCGGCCAGCTGCGGATCGCCATTGAAGCGCGCCTGTCCATGGACTTGGCCGCTTCGCCGATGCAGGGCTCGCGCCTGCGGGTGGCAGGCGGCAATCTGGTGACTGCCCGGCCGATCGGCGTGCTTGAAGGTGTCGACTTTCACCACACTGGCGAAGTGCGTCGGGTAGACCGCAAGGGCATCAACCGTCTGCTGGATGAGCGTTCGATCGTTCTGCTTTCGCCGTTGGGTTATTCGCCGACCGGGGAAATCTTCAACCTGGCCTGCGAAGACGTCGCTACCCGCGCCGCCATCGACCTGGGCGCCGATAAACTGCTGCTGTTCGGTGCCGATCCTGGCCTGATCGATGAAAACGGCAGGTTGGTGCGCGAGCTGCGTCCGCAGCAGGTGCCGGCGCATTTGCAACGCCTGGGCGGCAACTATCAGGCTGAATTACTGGATGCGGCGGCTGAAGCCTGTCGTGGCGGCGTGGGCCGTAGCCATATTGTCAGCTACGCTGAAGACGGCGCGTTGCTGACCGAACTCTTCACCCGTGACGGTGGCGGTACGCTGGTCGCGCAAGAGCAATTCGAGTTGGTGCGTGAAGCGGCCATTGAAGACGTCGGCGGTCTGCTGGATCTGATCAGTCCGCTGGAAGAGCAGGGCATTCTGGTTCGCCGTTCCCGTGAAGTGCTGGAACGCGAGATCGAGCAGTTCAGCGTGGTCGAGCGCGAAGGGATGATTATCGCGTGTGCAGCGCTGTATCAGATTGCCGATTCGGATGCGGGGGAACTGGCTTGCCTGGCGGTGAACCCGGAATACCGCCATGGTGGTCGCGGTGATGAATTGCTGGAACGGATCGAAACCCGCGCTCGGGCTCAGGGGCTGAAAACCTTGTTCGTGCTGACTACACGTACCGCGCACTGGTTCCGCGAGCGCGGCTTTGTGCCAAGCAGTGTCGAGCGCCTGCCCTCGGCACGGGCCTCGCTGTACAACTATCAGCGTAATTCCAAGATTTTCGAAAAGACTCTGTAACCTGATGAGCTTAGACTTCGCTCCGGGCACTGACAGATCGCAGGTTGCGCCTGTTCTTACAGGGGAATGCGCCGATCAGCTCCGCCGTTTTTGCTGCCCGTTGCAGTGTTTACCGGACGGGCGGTAAAAAATAACATCGATATACAAACTGTAACAAATTGACGGGAAGATGCACGTTTGGCCATGATAGCGTCGCCTATTTGATCGTGATTGACGTATGAAGAATACGCGAGCCCGAATTGGTCTAAATAAGCGGTTGAAAATACCATTTAGGAATTAGCTCGTAGGCCGATACCTCTGCATCCGGTTCGGTTGAGGCGGGTTGAGCTATATTCCCGAATCGTATGAAAAATGAATAAACAATTCTTTTTGGGCTTATGAGAAATTCATTAACCTGAACGGATCAAACACTGCGATTAGACCAAGGTCGTAGACGCGACTGCTTACGATTGACTTATCAGTCACGGTCTTGCACTAATCGAGCATCTGTGGCAAACGGGGCGCTAGACCCTGGACCAAAGTGCACAAAAAATTAGAAACGTAGAGGAGCGAAACATGAATAAGTCCACCTTAGCCCTGGCTGTGGCCGTAGGGGTTTTGGCGCAGCAGGCAGGCGCCGCGGGTTTCATCGAAGACAGCAAGGCGAGCGTCAGTTCCCGGACCATGTATTTCGACAATGACAATCGCGCCGGTAAAGCTGACCAACGCGAGGCGGCTCAGGGTTTCAAATTCGATTATCTGTCCGGATTCACCCAAGGTACTGTTGGCTTTGGCTTTGATGCCCAAGCGCTGGTTGGCATCCATCTGGATGGCGGTAGAGGTCATCACCCGGACAGCAATACGTTCGTGCCAAGCGATAGCGATGGCTCAGCAGTGCACGAATGGAGCCGTCTGGCCGGGAACGTCAAAGCGCGTTACTCCAAGACCGAGGCACACGTGGGTGGTGCTCTGGCACCGAACCTGCCGATCCTGGTAGCAAACGACAGTCGTCTGCTGCCCCAGACCTTTGAAGGTGGCACCATCACCTCCAAGGAAATCGACGGTGTGACCTTTAACGCAGGTCAGCTCGAACACGCAACGGGTCGTGCCTCGAGTAACGCCACTGGACTGGCGGTCGCGGGCGGTACCGAGGCCAGCAACAAGTTCCTCTATGGCGGCGCTGACTGGAAAGTCACCCAAGACCTTACCTTGCAGTACTACTACTCGAACCTGAAAGACTACTACAAGCAGAACTTCCTGGGCCTGGTGCACGTCCTGCCGATCGGTACCGACCAGTCCTTCAAGACGGATGTTCGCTATTTCGACAGCAGGTCCGACGGCAAGAACGGCGATTCGGGCTTTCAGTTCAACAACAACGGTGGTTTCGCCAAGACCCCGGGCGAGGTCGATAACAAGACCTGGAGCGCCATGTTCACCTACACCCTGGGCGGTAACGCCTTCCTGTTGGGTCATCAGCGCGTCAACGATAGCGGCGGCTTCGTCTGGTTGAACCAGGGTAACGTGGTCAATGGCAACGGTGTTAATGAAGGTGCCGGTGGCGCGAGCTTCTACCTGTTCACTGACTCCATGGTCGGCCAGTTTGCCCGTGCCGGTGAAAACACTACCTTCGGTCAGTACTCCTATGACTTCGCCAAGCTGGGTGTTCCAGGCTTGAAAACCTCGATTGCCTACTTGCATGGCGACAACATCAAAGCCAAGAACGGCGTTGGCAGTGACCAGTCCGAGTGGGAAACCGACATGCGTGTGGATTACACCATCCAGCAGGGCGCCCTCAAAGGCTTCGGCACGACCTTGCGACATGGCACTTACCGTGGCAACGCCTCGGGTATGGACGCCCAGGACCAGACCCGTCTGATCTTCAACTACACCTACAGCTTCATGTAATCGGCTTCAGAAAAAGGTCTCGCCTAATGGCGAGACCTTTTTTTTGTATTTTTTTTAATATTCCTAACGGGTATAAGTTTAATTATTTTTATTCTTTTTAATTTTCATCGCAGGCAAGCAAAGTAGGCTCATCACGCACGCAATGGAGCAGCATCATGAGCCTCAGACTTGGCGACATCGCCCCCGATTTTGAACAGGACTCCAGCGCCGGCACGATTCGTTTTCACCAGTGGCTGGGTGACAGCTGGGGCGTGCTGTTTTCCCATCCAGCGGACTTCACCCCGGTGTGCACCACGGAGCTCGGTTACACCGCCAGGCTCAACGACGAATTCGCCAAGCGCGGCGTCAAGGCGATTGCCCTGTCAGTCGACCCGGTGGACTCGCACCACAAGTGGATCGAAGACATCAACGAAACCCAGAACACCCTCGTGAACTTCCCAATCCTCGCCGACGCTGATCGCAAGGTCTGCGACCTCTACGACCTGATCCATCCCAATGCCAACGACACCCTGACCGTGCGTTCGCTGTTCGTCATCGACCCGAACAAAAAGGTGCGCCTGAGCATTACCTATCCGGCCAGCACCGGGCGTAATTTCAATGAGATTTTGCGGGTGATCGATTCGCTGCAGCTCACCGACAACTACAAAGTGGCCACGCCGGCCAATTGGCAGGACGGTGATGAAGTGGTGATCGTGCCATCGCTCAAGGATGAGGACGAGATCAAAAAACGCTTCCCGAAAGGCTACCGCGCGGTGAAACCGTATCTGCGACTGACGCCGCAGCCTAATCGATAAGGCTCACCACTTTCTGCGCGGCTGAAATCGCATCGCGAGCAAGCCCGCTCCCACACTTGATCGGGGTCAGACGCACTTTCCATATTCACCACAGATTTAATGTGGGAGCGGGCTTGCTCGCGATGGCGGACTGACAGTCGCGGCAAATCTCAAGGTTCACAAGCAAGGGTTTCAGGCCGTTTCGACCGCCTGTTTTTGTCTGGAGGGATGTTTTTCGCATATGCGTTTATGGAATAAACAAATGAATAAATAAGATTTATAGATATATAAATCACCTGTTATGGTCTGTTCATCTTAGCGAAATCGCAGAGAGCGAATCGCCAACAAACCCCTGAGGAATTATCTGCATGCTGGTCGTCTCACTCGGTGGAAGTCCCAGCCAGCGCTCCCGTTCCGGAGTGTTGCTGGACCACTCCAAACGCTGGTTACAGCAGCAAGGCGTGGAGGTGGTGAGTTATCAGGTACGGGACTTCCCGGCCGAAGACTTGCTCCACGCACGCTTCGATAGCCCGAAGGTGAGCGACCTGCTGCAACAGATTGAAAACGCCGATGGTCTGCTGATCGCCACGCCGGTTTACAAAGCGTCGTTCTCCGGCGCACTGAAGACTGTGCTCGATCTGTTGCCGGAGCGCGCACTGAGCCACAAGGTCGTGTTGCCCATGGCCACTGGCGGCAGCATCGCTCACATGCTGGCAGTGGATTACGCGCTTAAACCGGTGCTGTCGGCACTGAAGGCTGAGGAAATGCTTCACGGGATTTTCGCCGAAGACAGCCAGATCGCTTATGGCGAAGGCAGCGCTCAGGCGCAATTGGTGCCGGTACTGGAAGAACGCCTGAGCGAAGCGCTGGAGCAGTTTTATAGCGCCATGGCACGGCGGCCGAAACCGCTGGACCCGAGTCTGTTGAACGACCGTTTGTTGAGTGCTCGCTGGAGCATTTAAGCCTCACCGGAATTTGAAGTACCCACCTTACTCAGCCGCTAACGGCCAAGCAGGTGCAGCCAAAAACCAACAGCAAAAAGGAGAGCGCTATGCGCACTGTCATTTTGCGTCGTGGTCTGGTCGCTCTGTTTGCTGCGGCTGTGTCCTTCGGCGTTATCACTCAAGCTCAAGCAGCCGAGACCTTGCGTATCGGCTATCAGAAATACGGCACCCTGGTGCTGCTCAAGGCCAAAGGCACGCTGGAGAAACGCCTCACCGCTCAAGGTGTCGACGTGCAATGGACTGAATTCCCTGGTGGCCCGCAACTGCTCGAAGGGCTGAACGTCGGCTCCATCGATTTCGGCGTGACCGGCGAAACGCCTCCGGTGTTCGCTCAGGCGGCCGGTGCCGATCTGCTTTACGTGGCTTATGAGCCGCCAGCGCCGACCAGCGAAGCGATCCTCGTCCCGAAAGACTCGCCGATCAAATCGGTGAAAGACCTCAAAGGCAAAAAGGTCGTCCTCAACAAAGGCTCCAACGTTCATTACCTATTGGTCCGCGCCCTCGAAGACGCCGGTCTGAAGTACACCGACATTCAGACTGTATTCCTGCCGCCGGCCGATGCCCGCGCCGCGTTCGAGCGTGGCAGTGTCGATGCCTGGGTGATCTGGGACCCGTACCAGGCCGCCGCCGAACAGCAACTGCAAGCACGCACCCTGCGTGACGGCAGCGGCATCGTCGATAACCATCAGTTCTATCTGGCAACCAGGCCCTACGCCGAAAAACAACCGCAAGTGATCAAGGCGCTGGTGGAAGAGGTACGCGCAGTCGGTGAGTGGTCCAAGGCCAATCCTGAAGACGTGACCCAACAGGTTTCGCCACTGCTCGGTCTGCCTGCGGACATCACCCTGACCTCGGTGAAACGCCAGGGCTACGGCGCGTTGTTCCTCACCCCCGAGGTGGTCGCGGCTCAGCAAAAAATTGCCGACAGCTTTTACCAGCTCAAGCTGATCCCGAAACCGCTGAGCATCAAAGACGTGATCTGGACGCCACCGGCGACCGTTGCCAAAGCACCGTAACTCGAATTCCTTGGGAGACAACTCCATGAGCCTCACTATTTTGCGCTCAATCTTCCCTAAAGCTGCGTCCCAGAGCTGAGGCGTGGCCATGAAGAACAACAATATTATTCACAGCCTCGCGCCGTGGGCCTTGCCGGTGTTGTTGCTGGCGGTATGGCAGTTGTCGGTATCGGCGGGTTGGTTGTCGACACGAATTCTGCCGGCACCGAGCGCGGTGATCGAGGCCGGTGTGGGCCTGGTCCGTAGCGGCGAAATCTGGACCCACCTGGCCATCAGCGGCTGGCGCGCGGCGGTCGGTTTCCTGATCGGTGGCGGCATCGGTCTGACCCTGGGCTTTATCACCGGTCTGTCGAAATGGGGCGAGCGCCTGCTCGACAGTTCGGTGCAGATGATTCGCAATGTGCCGCATCTGGCGCTGATTCCGCTGGTGATTCTGTGGTTCGGCATCGATGAGTCGGCGAAGATTTTTCTGGTGGCGTTGGGCACCTTGTTCCCGATCTATCTCAACACCTATCACGGCATTCGCAACGTCGATCCGGCGCTGGTGGAAATGGCCCGCAGTTATGGCTTGTCCGGTTTTGGCCTGTTCCGTCAGGTGATTGTGCCGGGAGCGCTGCCTTCGATTCTGGTGGGTGTGCGCTTCGCGCTGGGTTTTATGTGGCTGACGTTGATCGTCGCCGAGACTATCTCCGCCAGCTCCGGAGTCGGCTATCTGGCGATGAATGCCCGGGAGTTTTTGCAGACTGACGTGGTGGTGTTGGCGATCCTGTTGTACGCGGTGCTCGGCAAATTGGCCGACCTCGCCGCCCGCGGGCTGGAGCGTGTCTGGTTGCGCTGGCATCCGGCCTATCAAGTGGTCAAGGGCGGTGCTGCATGACGGCTCAACAACCACCTCGTTTGCTGCGCGGAATTCCGTTGGCGGTGCGCAAGCTGCAAAAAACCTTCGGTCAGCGGCAAGTGCTGCGTGAGATCGATCTGCATATCCCGGCCGGTCAGTTCGTCGCAGTGGTTGGTCGCAGCGGTTGCGGGAAAAGTACCTTGCTGCGCTTGCTCGCCGGTCTCGACACTCCTACAGGCGGTGAATTGCTCGCAGGCTCGGCACCGTTGAGCGATGCGATCGAGGATACCCGTTTGATGTTCCAGGAAGCGCGTTTGCTGCCCTGGAAAAAAGTCATCGACAACGTTGGCCTCGGGCTCAAGGGCAACTGGCGGCCAAACGCACTGCAAGCGCTGGAAGCGGTCGGCCTGGCGGATCGCGCCAACGAGTGGCCGGCGGCATTGTCTGGCGGGCAGAAGCAGCGTGTTGCGCTGGCCCGCGCATTGATTCATCAACCTCGGCTGCTGTTGCTCGACGAGCCGCTGGGCGCATTGGATGCCCTGACCCGTATCGAGATGCAGCAACTGATCGAACGCCTGTGGCAGAAATACGGATTCACGGTGCTGCTGGTGACCCACGACGTCAGTGAAGCCGTGGCGATTGCCGATCGGGTGATTCTGATCGAGGAGGGCGAAATCGGCCTCGACCTGCAAGTGGAACTTACGCGCCCTCGGGTTCGCGGCTCCCATCGGTTGGCGGCGCTGGAAACCGAAGTCCTCAACCGCGTGTTGTCGCTCCCCGGTTCGCCACCTGAACCGGAACCCGTTTCACCGTTGCCCACGCAATTGCGTTGGGCCCAGTAACCCGGTTTCAAAAACCTCTTACCCAAACAGGAATACCGCTCATGACTATTAAAGCCATCAACGTCCGTAACCAGTTCAAAGGCACCATCAAGGAAATCGTAGAGGGTGATGTGCTGTCGGAAATCGACGTGCAGACCGCCTCCGGCGTGGTCACCTCGGTGATTACCACGCGCTCGGTCAAAGAGTTGGAGCTGGTGGTTGGCAGTGAAGTGATTGCCTTCGTGAAATCTACAGAGGTATCGATCGCCAAGTTGTAAGCCGTGCGCTACAGACCACCCCGAACGGCTTGAGCCCTTCGGGGTTTTTATGCTGATTGATGACGGTAGGGGGGTTACGGATCAGGCGCACAGCGCCAACCGCCAGAGGGAATCAAGGTGCCGAGTGAAGACATGACGGCTTCATTGGCGAAAATATCCGGGGCGCCAGGATAACGTTGCGTAACCTGATGCATTGATATTTCCTGTGTTACGCGTCGCGTTTGGGCAGATAGGGTGGCAGGTACAGTCCCAGATAAGCGTCGAACACCCGCATGCCTTCCTCGGCCATGCGCGCAGTGATCTGCCCGTGCTGTTGCACTGAACGGGCGTAGACGCGGTCACCCAGTTCCATGGCCAGGGCAAAGACGTCGACATCTTTGGGCAGTACCGGCAGTTCGAAATGGTGATCGAACAGTTTGTGCATCAGATCGCCCAGCTCGATGTCGTGCTGACGGTCAGCCTGGGTGACTTCGGTCAGGCCGTGCTGGGCGAGGATCAGTTGGCGGGCGGCAGCGTCTTCGCTGTAGATGCTCAACATGCGCTGTTCCACCAGTCGCGACAGGTCGCGCCAGCCGCTGAGCGATGCGTGTTCGATCGGCGCTTGCAGGCAAGCGCGAAAAGCGGCGTGGACATCGGCGGTCAGGGCTTCGAGCAGGGCAGGGACGCTGGCGAAGAAGTGATAAACCGACGACGGCGGGATCTGCACTCGTTCCGCCACGCTGTAGATCGACAGGCTGGCCACGCCCTCGGCGGCAAGCAGCGTACGGGCGGCGTCGAGTATCGAATCGATCCGGGCCTGGCTGCGTGCGCGGGGTTTGCGGATAGTGGCGGGGCGCGTCATTGAACTCTCCTACAAGGCAGCGAGCATTGTACGAGTCGGGTTCGATGTTGTCTGTATAGCGCCGTTGCCCCCTGGAGCGTACTCGCTATGGGCTAGCCACCCATTTGCACGGTCCGGCCGTTCAAGGGTTGAACGGGTCGCGCATTCATTGGGTAAAGCTCCCGAAACGCATCCAACTGGGTTCGGGACAACGCAACGGGAGTCGTCAGGACATGCCAGCGCACATTTTCGCTGCAAGGCGGAGTGGTCAAGGAGCCCATGTAGGCATAGTAATCACGTTTTTCGGGTAGCAAGTCTGCAATGCTCTGATTGTCCAGGGTCTTCGTTGCGCCTACTACGTCTGGCATTGCTGCAAGGATGGGCGCCAGGGCCGGGTTATGCGCACCCTCCTCGAAAAGAATGGCAACGACGGCGAGTTCGCCTGATTGATTGCGGTGAACCAGGTGCGCGACCATGGGAAAGGCACGGCCCTGTATTTTTTCTTCACTGGGACTGTGGAAGTGGAACTGTACTAATGAGTAGTTACCGGAGGCCAGTGTGATCCCGCCCGCATTCGATGGCGTGACCTGAACGGTGTGTCCATTGTTCAAAACCGCTATCGGACTGGATCGATAATCAAAAACCAGCGGTGCCAGATCTGCTTTGGCAGCATCGCGAATATCAATGGGCGATTGCACTTTTCCGAGCTTGCAGAGTTTGTAATCGGGTCGCAGCTCGCCCCAATTATCCGGGCCTGAAGGGTTGGCGTAGCTCCATTGGGGATGCTGCTGGGACTGAGCCCATGCGGCAGAGCATAAGCTGATCCCGACAAGAGAAAAGGCCGCGCCAAGAATGTGGGTTTTCATGATTGATACTCTCGAGGGGGGACGTAAAGGCAGGCTGGCGGATGATTCCTTCCGGGTTTCATCCAGACGGTAAATCCGGCGGCCTGCATTCTGGGTTTGATACGAGAGTTTTTATGTAGGTTTATGTCCTGTTCTCTTGCAGGAATAGACCTACGACTTGTGTCCTACAATCCTGCCAATAATTGCAGCCCAAAAAAAACGCCGCAGGCTTTTCGGCCGGCGGCGTTTTTTTTACTACGATCGCTTACACGGTATGCAGGTACCAGTTGTACTCGAGGTCGGAGATCGAGTGTTCGAACTCCTCCAGCTCGCTCTCTTTACAGGCGACGAAGATATCGATGTATTTCGGGTCGATATAACGGGCCATGACTTCGCTGTCGTCCAGCTCGCGCAACGCGTCGCGCAGGTTGTTCGGCAGGCTCTGCTCGTTTTGCTCGTAGCTGTTGCCTTCGACCGGAGCGCCAGGTTCGATCTTGTTGGTCAGACCGTGGTGCACACCCGCCAGAACCGAAGCCATCAACAGATACGGGTTAGCGTCGGCGCCGGCAACGCGGTGCTCCAGACGTACCGCATCGGCCGAGCCTGTCGGTACGCGCAAGGCTACCGTACGGTTATCCAGGCCCCAGCACGGCGAGTTCGGCACGTAGAACTGTGCGCCGAAACGACGGTACGAGTTGACGTTCGGGCAGAGGAACGCCATTTGCGCCGGTAGGGTCTCGAGCACACCGCCGATCGCGTGACGCAGTGCGGCGTTCTGCTCGGGATCCTCACTGGCAAAGATGTTCTTGCCTTCTTTATCAAGGATCGAGATGTGTACGTGCAGACCATTACCTGCCTGGCCCGGGTAAGGCTTGGCCATGAAGGTAGTGTCCATCTCATGGTCGTAGGCGATGTTCTTGATCAGACGTTTGAGCAGTACCGCGTAATCGCACGCTTTGATCGGGTCGGCAACGTGGTGCAGGTTCACTTCGAACTGCGCCGGAGCACTTTCCTTGACAATGGCGTCGGCAGGGATGCCTTGCTCTTTGGCACCTTCCAGAATGTCCTGGAGGCAGTCGACGTATTCGTCCAGGTCGTCGATCAGGTAGACCTGGGTCGAGTGCGGACGTTTGCCGGAAATCGGCGAGCGTGGAGGTTGTGGCCGGCCATTCACGTTCTCCTGGTCGATCAGGTAGAACTCAAGTTCGAATGCGGCGCAGATGGTCAGACCCAGTTCATCGAACTTGGTCACGACTTGACGCAGGACTTCGCGTGGGTCGGCGAAGAAAGGTTCACCTTCAAGTTCGTGCATGGTCATTAACAGTTGCGCGGTAGGGCGCTTCTGCCAGGGTTCATTGCACAGGGTATCGGGGATTGGATAGCAGATTCGGTCAGCATCACCGATATCCAGACCCAGACCGGTGCTTTCCACCGTCGAGCCATTGATATCCAGGGCAAATAGAGAGGCCGGCAGGTTGATGCCTTTCTCGTAAACCTTGTGGAGACTGGTGCGTTCAATGCGCTTGCCGCGCACCACACCATTCATATCCGCAATCAGAAGGTCAACGTACAGAACCTCAGGATGTTCCTTAAGGAACGCGTTCGCTTCGTTAAGCTGAACGGCACGCGGGGGTACCGACATGATGCAACACCTTTGTTGTTAAAAATATCAATCATTGATCTTTTCAGATTCCAGTCAACCCGAACGGCATGCCGAAGTCAAGCGAGGCCTTTTTTGCCCTCAAAAAGCGCTTGAGGAGCAGTTTTGGAGCAATTTAGGGCGTTTTTTTGTCTTCGGCGTCTGTGGCGACCGCAGGCTTGAGCGGGCCGTGTTGTATTTTTTACGGGGGTGTTGTGTAAAAAAATGAACAAGGCTAAGCTCGATTTAAACCCATAACAGCAATAATACCGGGGTGCTTCATGTCTCGCCTGCCGTTAATCGGCGTCACCGCCTGCTCCAGGCAGATCGGTTTGCATGCTTATCACATTAGTGGCGATAAGTACGTCCGTGCAGTCGCAGTCGCTGCCAAGGGCTTGCCGTTGATACTTCCATCCCTGGCGGAATTGCTCGATCCGACCGATATTCTTGACGGTCTGGACGGCATCCTCCTGACCGGCTCTCCTTCCAACGTTGAACCTATTCACTATAGCGGACCTGCCAGCGCACCGGGGACTGCTCATGATCCTGAACGCGATCGCACCACCCTCCCGTTGATTCGTGCCGCTGTTGCGGCGGGTGTTCCGGTGCTCGGGATTTGTCGCGGCTTCCAGGAGATGAACGTGGCGTTCGGCGGCAGTCTGCATCAGAAGGTTCATGAGGTTGGCACATTCATGGACCATCGTGAGGACGACAACGAGCCGCTTGAAATGCAATACGCGCCCAGCCATCCGATGCACATTGAACCGGGCGGTGTACTGGCGGGCCTGGGCCTGCCGAGCGAAATTACCGTCAACTCGATTCATGGTCAGGGCGTTGATCGTCTGGCGCCGGGCCTTCGCGTCGAGGCCAGGGCGCCGGATGGTTTGATCGAAGCGCTATCTGTTGAAAGGGGCGGGGTCAGGGGAGGCAAGGCTTTTGCTTTAGGTGTGCAATGGCACCCTGAATGGCAAGTGAGCTCCAATCCCCATTACCTTGCCATCTTCCAGGCATTTGGTGATGCCTGCCGGACGCGGGCAATTCAACGCGACGCGGATGCGTCAACTAACGCCTGACTTATAAAAGTCAGGAAACTCAGCCCAGAGGCATTTATGAGTAACAACCTCGACCAGCTCACCGATTGGTTGAAAGACCATAAGATCACAGAAGTCGAATGCATGATTGGCGACCTTACCGGGATTACTCGCGGCAAGATCTCGCCGACCAACAAGTTCATCGCCGAGAAAGGCATGCGCCTGCCCGAGAGTGTGCTGTTGCAAACAGTGACGGGCGACTATGTCGAAGACGACATCTATTACGAACTCCTCGATCCGGCAGACATCGACATGATCTGCCGTCCCGATCAGAACGCGGTATTTCTCGTGCCATGGGCCATCGAGCCTACGGCCCAAGTGATTCATGACACCTACGACAAGCAAGGCAACCCGATCGAGTTGTCGCCGCGCAACGTGCTCAAGAAGGTGCTCAAGCTCTACTCCGATAGAGGCTGGCAGCCGATCGTGGCGCCAGAAATGGAGTTCTACCTGACCAAGCGCTGTGAAGACCCGGACTTCCCGTTGCAGCCGCCAATTGGCCGCTCCGGTCGCCCGGAAACCGGTCGCCAGTCCTTCTCTATAGAAGCAGCCAACGAATTCGACCCGTTGTTCGAAGACGTCTACGACTGGTGCGAACTGCAGGAACTGGATCTCGACACATTGATCCACGAAGACGGCACGGCGCAGATGGAAATCAACTTCCGTCACGGCGATGCCCTGTCCCTGGCCGACCAGATTCTGGTGTTCAAGCGGACCATGCGTGAAGCGGCGCTCAAGCACGACGTTGCCGCGACCTTCATGGCCAAGCCGATGACCGGTGAGCCGGGCAGTGCCATGCACTTGCACCAGAGCATCATCGACATCGAGACAGGTAAAAACGTCTTCTCTAATGAAGATGGTTCGATGAGCGAGCTGTTCTTGCACCACATCGGCGGCTTGCAGAAGTTCATCCCCGAGTTGTTGCCGCTGTTCGCGCCGAACGTCAATTCGTTCCGCCGCTTCCTGCCAGACACCTCGGCACCGGTTAACGTGGAGTGGGGCGAAGAGAACCGAACCGTCGGCTTGCGCGTGCCGGATGCCGGTCCGCAGAACCGCCGGGTGGAAAACCGCCTGCCGGGGGCTGATGCCAACCCGTACCTGGCAATCGCAGCGAGCCTGCTGTGCGGTTTTATCGGCATGGTCGAGGCCATCAACCCAAGTGCGCCAGTGGTCGGGCGTGGTTATGAGCGACGCAATTTGCGTCTGCCATTGACCATCGAAGATGCGCTCGAGCGCATGGAGCACAGCACCACCATCGAGAAGTACCTGGGCAAGAAATTCATTACTGGCTACGTCGCGGTCAAGCGGGCCGAGCATGAAAACTTCAAGCGCGTGATCAGTTCGTGGGAGCGGGAATTCCTGCTCTTCGCCGTCTGATGCGCCGGGTGCGGTCGAGAAAGGCCGCACTCTAACCTGAACTTAGGAGACTCGTATGACCAGCAAGAACCCGCAAACCCGTGAATGGCAAATCCTGAGCAATGATCACCACCTGGCCCCCTTCAGCGACTTCAAACAGCTGAAAGAGAAGGGCCCGCGGATCATCACTAATGCCAAAGGGGTTTACCTCTGGGACAGCGAAGGCAACAAGATCCTCGACGGCATGGCCGGCCTCTGGTGCGTGGCCATCGGTTACGGCCGCGATGAACTAGCCGATGTCGCCAGCAAACAGATGCGCGAGCTTCCTTATTACAACCTGTTCTTCCAGACCGCTCACCCGCCGGTGCTGGAATTGGCCAAGGCCATCGCCGACATCGCGCCTGAAGGCATGAATCATGTGTTTTTCACCGGTTCCGGCTCCGAAGGCAACGACACCATGCTGCGTATGGTCCGCCACTACTGGGCGATCAAAGGTCAGCCGAACAAGAAAGTCATCATCAGCCGCATCAACGGCTACCACGGTTCGACCGTGGCTGGCGCGAGCCTGGGCGGCATGACGTATATGCACGAACAGGGCGACTTGCCGATCCCCGGGATTGTGCACATCCCGCAGCCGTACTGGTTTGGCGAAGGCGGCGACATGAGCCCCGAAGAGTTCGGTATCTGGGCGGCCGATCAGCTTGAGAAAAAGATTCTCGAGCTGGGCGTCGACAATGTCGGTGCTTTCATTGCCGAGCCGATCCAGGGCGCGGGAGGCGTGATTGTGCCGCCAGAAAGCTACTGGCCGCGCATCAAGGAAATCCTCGCCAAGTACGACATTCTGTTCGTCGCCGATGAAGTGATTTGTGGTTTCGGCCGTACCGGTGAGTGGTTCGGTACCGATTTCTACGACCTCAAGCCGGACATGATGACCATCGCCAAGGGCCTGACCTCCGGTTACATCCCTATGGGTGGCCTGATCGTGCGTGACGAAGTGGTCGAGGTGCTCAACGAAGGTGGCGATTTCAACCACGGTTTCACCTACTCAGGGCACCCGGTAGCGGCGGCGGTCGCACTGGAAAACATCCGCATCCTGCGCGACGAGAAAATTATCGAGCGCGTTCATGCCGAAACGGCACCTTATTTGCAAAAGCGTCTACGGGAACTGAACGATCACCCGCTGGTAGGGGAAGTTCGTGGTGTCGGTCTGTTGGGGGCCATTGAGTTGGTTCAGGACAAGGCCACCCGTGCGCGGTATGTCGGGAAGGGTGTTGGCATGATTTGCCGGCAATTCTGCTTCGACAACGGGCTGATCATGCGCGCCGTGGGCGACACCATGATCATTGCTCCGCCACTGGTGATCAGCCTTGCCGAAATCGACGAGCTGGTTGCCAAGGCACGCAAGTGTCTGGACCTGACCTTGAGTGCATTGCAAGGCTAAGTGCTAGGCTCTGAGCGGGGTGCCAAGTTTGGTACTCCGCTCGGTGTAAACAAAGGATGGGTCTTTCCTTGAAAGCCCGTGTTGGATCTTGCCAGACTACCCACTGTTCCAGTTGCCCGGGAATCGGCCACTGAACATGTGATCAAAAAGAATAATTGGAGCATTACGCATGAAGGCATCAGGTTTAAATAAAGCCGGCAAGACCCTCCTCGCCTTGTCTCTGATGGGTGTGATAGCTGGCGCAGCCCAGGCCGATAACAAGGTGCTGCACGTGTACAACTGGTCCGATTACATCGCACCGGACACCATCGCGAACTTCGAGAAAGAGTCCGGAATCAAGGTGGTGTATGACGTTTTTGACAGCAACGAAACCCTGGAAGCCAAGTTGCTGGCAGGCAAGTCCGGTTATGACATTGTCGTACCGTCTAACAACTTCCTGGCCAAGCAGATCAAGGCCGGCGTTTACCAGGAGTTGGACAAGTCCAAACTGTCCAACTACAAGAATCTCAACCCGTCACTGCTCAAAGCGGTTTCCGTCAGCGACCCGGATAACAAACACGCGTTCCCTTACATGTGGGGTTCGATCGGTATCGGTTACAACCCCGAGAAGGTCAAAGCCGCGCTGGGCGTCGACAAGATCGACTCCTGGGATGTCGTGCTCAAGCCGGAGAACATCGCCAAACTCAAGGGCTGCGGCGTGAGCTTCCTCGATTCGCCGACCGAAATGCTGCCGGTTGCCCTGCATTACCTGGGGCTGCCGACCGACAGCCAGAAAAAGGAAGATGTGAAGAAAGCTGAAGATCTGTTCCTGAAGATCCGTCCTTCGATCACCTATTTCCACTCCTCCAAGTACATCTCCGACCTGGCCAACGGCAACATTTGCGTAGCCGTCGGTTATTCGGGTGACGTCCAACAGGCCAAATCCCGCGCCGCCGAAGCCGGTGACAAGGTGAAAATCAGCTACGCCATTCCGAAAGAAGGTGCCGGCAGCTTCTACGACATGGTCGCTATCCCTAAAGATGCGGAGAACGTCGAGGGTGCCTACAAGTTCATGAACTACCTGTTGCAGCCGAAAGTGATGGCTGAAATCACCAACAGCGTACGTTTCCCTAACGGTAATGCTGAAGCAACTCAGTACGTGAACAAAGAAATCACCTCGGATCCGGGCATCTACCCGCCAGCCGACGTGCAGGCCAAGCTTTATGCGATCGCCGATTTGCCAGCCGCTACCCAGCGTGAGCTGACCCGCAGCTGGACCAAGATCAAATCCGGTAAATAAGCCGGTTTGAGGCAACAGGCTGTTGCCGTCGTCAACGCAAAGACGGCAACAGCAATAATTAAATGTCAGAAAGTTTTGCTGGAAAGGTTTATCGAGGGTAAGTTGCGCGCCGGTTTTGTTGCCAGGCAGCCATGGCTGTCACGTAACGCTGGGCAACTTGGGCCCAACTATTTTAGAGGACCTCCACTTGCCTATTTCTTTGTTTCGCAACGCCATGCTGATCGGCGCCGGCCTGACGCTCGCCGTCAGTGTTCAAGCTGCGCCTACCGTGCATGTTTATAACTGGTCGGACTACATCGGGCAGACCACCCTGGCAGATTTCGATAAAGCCACTGGCATCAAGCCGGTGTACGACGTGTTCGATTCCAATGAAACTCTGGAAGGCAAGTTGCTGGCCGGGCACACCGGTTATGACGTGGTCGTGCCGTCCAACCACTTCCTGGGCAAGCAGATCAAGGCCGGGGCATTCCAGAAGCTCGACAAGTCGCAGTTGCCGAATTACGCCAACCTCGATCCGTTGCTGCTCAAGCGTCTGGAGAAAAACGATCCGGGTAACCAGTACGCCGTGCCTTACCTGTGGGGCACCAACGGTATTGGTTACAACGTAGAGAAAGTCAAAGCGGCACTGGGCGTCGACAAGATCGACTCGTGGGCCATGCTGTTCGAGCCGGAGAACATCAAGAAGCTGTCTGGCTGCGGTGTCGCCTTCCTCGACTCGGCGGATGAAATGCTCCCCGCCATGCTGAATTACATGGGCCTGTCGCCTAACAGCCAGAACCCTGAAGACTACAAAAAGGCTGAAGCCAAACTGTTGGCGGTGCGGCCTTACGTGACGTATTTCAACTCATCCAAGTACATCTCCGATCTGGCCAACGGCGAGATCTGTGTCGCGGCCGGTTTCTCCGGCGATGTATTCCAGTCCAAGGCGCGTGCCGCTGAAGCTGGCAAAGGTATCGACATTGCCTACGTGATCCCCAAAGAAGGCGGCAACCTGTGGTTCGACATGTTGGCGATTCCTCGGGATGCGGGCAACGTCAAAGAGGCTCATGCCTTCATCAACTATTTGCTCAAGCCTGAAGTGATCGCTCAGGTCAGTGATGCCGTTGGTTATGCCAACCCGAACCCTGAAGCGGGTGAGCTGATGAATCAGGCAGTACGTACAGACGAGGCGGTTTATCCGTCGCAAGCCATCGTCGACAAGCTTTACGTCAACGCTGAGTTGCCACCCAGGATTCAACGTTTGATGACCCGCAGCTGGACCAAGGTCAAGTCGGGTAAGTAGTGACAAAGGCTCAGACTATCCAAGGTTTGCCTGTATTGGGTGAACTGCAAATTTTGTTGGGAGTTTCGTAAATGGCTGTTGCCTCCGGCGCCTATAAGAAAGCCCTCGAGGGCGACCAATTACCTAAACAGGTGTTGGTCAAAATCGACCGGGTCACGAAGAAGTTCGACGAGACGATTGCGGTGGACGATGTGTCCCTGGAAATCAAGAAAGGCGAAATTTTCGCTTTGCTCGGCGGCTCGGGATCGGGCAAATCCACCCTGCTGCGGATGCTGGCAGGTTTCGAGCGGCCAACGGAGGGGCGCATTTTTCTCGATGGTGTGGATATCACCGACATGCCGCCGTACGAGCGGCCGATCAACATGATGTTTCAGTCCTATGCCTTGTTCCCGCACATGACAGTGGCGCAGAACATCGCCTTCGGTCTCAAGCAGGACAAGATTCCGACGGCTGAAGTCGACGCCCGCGTGGCCGAAATGCTCAAGCTGGTACAGATGAGCCAGTATGCCAAGCGCAAGCCGCATCAGCTGTCCGGTGGCCAGCGTCAGCGAGTGGCGTTGGCGCGCTCTCTGGCCAAGCGGCCGAAGCTGTTGCTGCTCGATGAACCGATGGGTGCGCTGGACAAGAAGCTACGCTCGCAAATGCAACTGGAACTGGTAGAGATCATCGAGCGGGTCGGCGTGACCTGCATAATGGTGACCCACGACCAGGAAGAAGCCATGACCATGGCTGAACGCATTGCGATCATGCACCTGGGCTGGATCGCCCAGATCGGCAGCCCGATCGACATCTACGAAACCCCGACCAGCCGTCTGGTCTGCGAATTCATCGGTAACGTCAATATTTTCGAAGGTGAGGTGGTGGACGACGCCGAGGGCCATGCACTCATTACCTGCAAGGACCTGGATCGCAATATTTACGTGGGTCACGGCGTCAGCACCTCGGTTCAGGACAAGTCCATCACTTACGCGATTCGCCCGGAGAAACTGCTGGTCACCTCCGAGATGCCGACCTGCGAATACAACTGGTCGAGCGGCAAAGTGCATGACATCGCCTACCTGGGTGGTCACTCGGTGTTCTACGTCGAATTGCCAAACGGAAAACTGGTCCAGTCGTTCGTGGCCAACGCCGAACGCCGTGGCGCACGGCCGACCTGGGGTGACCAGGTCTACGTCTGGTGGGAAGACGACAGTGGCGTGGTACTGCGCTCATGAACATGAAAAGACTCAAGCGCCAGCTACAACGAATAACCCCCGGTGGCCGTCAATTGGTCATCGGGATACCGTTCCTCTGGCTGTTCATGTTCTTCATGTTGCCGTTCTTCATCGTCATGAAGATCAGCTTCGCAGAGGCCGACGTGGCCATTCCGCCGTACACCGAGATCTACAGCTACGTCGAACACAAGGTGCAACTGCTGCTCAACCTCGGTAACTACGCGCTGCTGGGCGACGATGAGTTGTACATCGCCGCGTACCTCGGCTCGCTGAAGATGGCATTTTTCAGCACCATCCTCTGCCTGCTGATCGGTTATCCGATGGCCTATGCCATCGCCAGCGCCCGCAAGGAAATGCAGACCGTGCTGATCCTGCTGATCATGATGCCGACCTGGACGGCGATTCTGATCCGCGTTTACGCGTGGATGGGCATCCTCAGCAACAACGGCCTGCTCAATGGTTTCCTGATGTCGATGGGCTGGATCAACGAGCCGCTGCAGATCCTCAACACTAACCTGGCGGTCTATATCGGCGTGGTTTATTCCTACCTGCCGTTCATGATCCTGCCGCTCTATGCCAACCTGGTGAAGCACGACAACAGTCTGCTGGAGGCCGCGTCGGACCTGGGCTCGAGCACCTTCAACAGTTTCTGGAAAATCACCGTGCCGCTGTCGAAAAACGGCATCATCGCCGGCTGCATGCTGGTGTTCATCCCGGTGGTGGGTGAATTCGTGATCCCGGAACTGCTCGGTGGGCCGGAAACCCTGATGATCGGTAAAGTGCTCTGGCAGGAGTTCTTCAACAACCGTGACTGGCCGGTGGCGTCCGCCCTGGCCGTGGTGATGCTGGCGATCCTGATTGTGCCGATCATCCTCTTCAACCGTAGTCAGGCTAAAGAAATGGAGGGCAAAGAATGAAGCGCTTCGGTTTTTCAAGCCTGATGCTGATATTGGGGCTGGTGTTCATCTACGCGCCGATGCTGATTCTGGTGATCTACTCGTTCAACGCCTCCAAGCTGGTGACCGTGTGGGGCGGATGGTCGGTGAAGTGGTATGTCGGCCTGCTGGACAACACCCAGCTGATGGGCTCGGTGGTGCGCTCGCTGGAAATCGCCTGCTACACCGCCATTGCGGCGGTGGTGCTGGGTACCCTGGCGGCCTTCGTGCTGACCCGCGTGACCCGCTTCAAGGGACGCACGCTGTTCGGTGGCCTGGTGACCGCGCCCCTGGTGATGCCCGAAGTGATCACCGGTCTGTCGCTGTTGCTGCTGTTCGTGGCTATGGCGCAGATGATCGGCTGGCCGCAAGAGCGTGGCCTTGTCACCATCTGGATCGCTCACACGACGTTCTGTGCGGCCTATGTGGCGGTGGTGGTCTCGGCACGCTTGCGTGAGCTGGACCTGTCCATCGAAGAAGCGGCCATGGACCTTGGTGCGCGGCCGTGGAAGGTGTTCTTCCTGATCACCATCCCGATGATCGCGCCATCGCTGGGGGCAGGCGGCATGATGTCCTTCGCCCTGTCGCTGGACGACCTGGTGCTGGCCAGCTTCGTGTCGGGTCCGGGTTCGACGACCTTGCCGATGGAAGTCTTCTCGGCAGTGCGTCTGGGCGTGAAACCCGAGATCAACGCCGTGGCCAGTCTGATTCTGCTGGTGGTGTCGCTGGTGACCTTCCTGGTCTGGTTCTTCAGCCGCCGCGCTGAAGAAATCCGCAAACGTGCCATTCAGCTAGCGATCGATGAAAGCGCTGCCGATTCGTGGAAACAACCGGACATACGCCGCGCCCAGACGCCGGAAGCGGCTTAAGCCTCAAAAGCTTCGCGGGCAGCCCCGCTCTTAGAGGATTTTCGGTTGACCACAGATATGTGGTCAGCCCGGATCCACTGTAGGAGCGAGCTTGCTCGCGATGCACCGGGGTCGTATTCGACCAACTCGGTTCGACTGTAAATCGAGGTGATGCTATCGCGAGCAAGCTCGCTCCTACAGTGGGTCACGCTACCCAGGGCGATTTGCGGATGACTTCGACGAAGTTCATCGGTTTGAACCCCGGGTCCTGATCCACTAACACATCAGTCTTCACATTCCCGAAGGTAGTCTGTGGGCGATGACGCAAGCCATCGGCAAATGCGCAGATGATGCACTCTTTGAACCCTTCACCTCGTGGATGTGCATGCACCACGGCCTCACGTTGCTCGGTGGAAAACGCTGTGTAATCCATCCCCAGCACATCCATTTCCACCCCGGCGGTCACCAGCGCCACGGTCGGACGCAGATGTTTGGGCACACCCGGAGTCGTATGCAGGGCTATGGACAGCCAGACTTGCTCGATATCGTCATCGCTCAGCCCGTAAGGCTTGAGAAAGGCTTTGGCCGCATTCGCGCCATCCACTTCGAAGCGTTCGTCATCGCTGCGATGGCCTTCCACCAGACCCAGATCATGGAACATCGCGCCAACGTACAACAGCTCCGGGTCGTAGGCCAGTTGCTGACGCTCACCGCTCAAGGCGCCAAACAGAAACACTCGGCGCGAGTGGTGATACAGCAAATCTGATTCCAGATCGCGGATGTATTGCGTCGTCGCCTTGGCAAGGGCGCTGTCGGGGATTTTGATACCGGCGATAGTGCTGCTGAGGGGGGTGGTGCTCATGGAAGTTGCCTTGTGAGGAACGCCTGGCGGCGCTGATGAATCCAGTCTGTTCCCGCGTCCTGGGACGAACAATCGACATGAAGCTGCGATCCCGGCCAATCAGCGCGCATATCGTGCCAACTCGCTTCTTGGCCGGTGTTTCGCTAGGGTTGGTCGGCTGCCCCCACGATTCCTGAAAGCCATAGAAGGTGATTCATCCCATGAGCAGAAACGTTGCCATCGTGATTTTTTCCGGGGTTCAGTCCCTGGATGTCACGGGGCCCATGGATGTGTTTTCCGAAGCCAACCGCTTTCTTGCGCCCGAAGACCACTACCGGTTGGAGGTGATTGGCGTGGAGCGCGGCGTGATGCCCTGTTCAAATGGTTTGGCGCTGCAGGCTCATCGACATTTCAGCGAAGCGCTGCAGGCCTATGACTTGCTGCTGGTCGCTGGCGGTCCACAGTTGCCGTATCAGGATTTCGGTGCGCGGTTTCATACTTGGCTGCGCGAAGCGAGTGTTCGTGCGAATCGCTTCGGCTCGATCTGTAATGGCGCGTTCATGCTTGCCCGCGCAGGATTGCTCGACGGGAGAACCGTCACCACCCACTGGAACGATGCCGTTGCGCTAGCGACGCTGTGCCCATTGACTCAAGTCGAGGCCGATCGGCTCTACGTGCAGGACGGTCAGCTCTACACATCGGCGGGAGTGACGGCAGGGATCGATTTGTCGTTGTACCTGCTGGCCAGGGACTACGGCCCGGAACTCGCGTTGAGCGTGGCTAAGCGATTGGTGGTGTTCACTCAGCGCTCAGGCGGGCAATCGCAGTTCAGCCCGTTCCTGACGCCCCATGCCGAGGCGAGCTCGCCGGTGGCGTTGGTCCAGCACTACGTGTTGGCCAATCTGACTGGGGGCTTGACCATTGCCGACCTGGCCAAAGCTGCCAACATGAGCGCGCGCAATTTCTCCCGGGTGTTTGCCAGGGACGCAAAAATCACCCCGGCAGAATTCGTCGAGCGGGCGAGGGTGGACGCGGCACGAGTGATGCTGGAAAGCGGAAGCGCACCGCTCAAAACCGTTGCTTACCAATGCGGGTTTCGCGATGCGCAGCACATGCGCAGTGTTTTCAACCGCAGGCTTGGAGTGACGCCGCAGCAGTTTCGAGTGAATTTTTCGGCGATGGTTTGAGATTGTCGAGCGTTCTCGATTGTGGCGAGGGAACTCGCTCCTGTTCGGTTCGGTCCGCGTGGCCGGCGTATCACCGTGGGTGCTGCTGACGCAGGCACGGATGGAGCTGGCCTTTAATCTGCTGAGCCAGTCACGTTTGGGCCTGAGTGATATCGCCGCCCAGTCGGGTTACCAATCCCGGGCGGCATTCAGCAAGAAGTTCAAAGAGACCTATGGCGAAGCGCCTGGGCGGTTGCGTAAGGAGATTTAGATCTCGACCGAATACCTGGATTTCCCCAACTACTGAGCCACCCGAGCCGGCAACAGCTTCAAGGTACTGCGGGTATTGGCCGTCACCTCCTCGTCGTTGAAATACGCCTGCTGGTATATCCCTTCGATATACGCCTCGGCCTGGTCGTCATAGTGCTTGTCGAACAGTACGCCGCTTTGCCCCACCGGGTTGATGGTCAGGCTGTGTGCCGGGTCGGCGAAGTCGATGATGCGTCGGGTCGAGGGTCCGTAGGTCACCGGCCACGGCGCAGGGCCGATCCTGGCCGAGAGGTTGTTCGGCACTTCGTGAGTGCCGGGGGCTTCGAACGGGCCGACGTTGAAGATTTGATCCAGCGGCTTTTGCATGCCTAGCGGATGTCCGTGAGTCAGGGTGTGGGCCGTGCCCCACTGCCATTGCGCCGGGTCTTCGCCGAGGGTGGCTTTGAGATGGGCAATGCTGGCCTGCCATGCAGCTTTGACGATGTCGGCGCGGGTTTCCTTGCCGATGGTGTTGCGGTTGTCCCACCACGGCGAATCGGGCGACGCCGCCAGACGCGGCAACGCGGCATCGATTACCCGGGTGGAGAGCAATGTGTCAAAGAACCCATCGCCGAGTTCATCGTGGAACACGGCGTCGGTCAGGTTGAATAGAAACTGGTTGAACAGCGTGGCGCTGGTGGAGTTCAGCGGGTAGTCGCCTTTCCATTGCGCCAGTTGCGCCACCAGTTTGAGTTCCGTGGAGTCTTTCACCACCTCACGCAGCACTGGCAACAGCGGAGCCAACAGGCGAGGGCCATAGCCGGTGGTGGTGCCCAGTTGCAGCTTCTGGCTGTTATCTAGGTCCCATTTGACGTTCGCATCGCTTAGCTGCTTGTTCAGCTGCTGGCCGCGATCCGCCAGGTTGTAATAGCCGGGGATTTCCATTCCGGTTGGCGAGAGTGGCTGGAAGTTGGCCGAAACGATGTAACCGCGCGCCGGGTTCTCCTCCTGAGGGTTGGCGCTGAATGGATAGAAACCATCCTTGTCTGCCTGATTGGTGCTGCCGTCGAGGATAAAAAGCGGTTTGACCCCGGCCGGGCGTTTGGGCAGTTGCGCTGCGGCCCACCAACCGATATCGCCCTTGGCATTGGCCCACACCAGATTCAAGCCAGGAGCGTGCACCTTGGCTGCGGCGTTGCGGGCCTTGGCCAGGGTGTCCGCGCGGTTGAGCTGGTAGAAACCTTCGAGAATCGGGTTTTGGGTTTCGAGGAACCCCCACCACATGGCAATCGGCGCCTTGCCGGCGCCAGCGCCGAGCACATCATTGATGATCGGCCCGTGGGGCGATTGGCGCAGAACCAGCGTGACCGGCGCCTGGCCCTTCACTGCGATCTGCTGCTGCGTGCTGACCAGCTCCACCCATTTGTCGCGGTACCAGACCTGATTAGGGTTATCCGGGTTGACCTTCTCGGCGATCAGATCGAGATCGTCGTTCTGGAACATGGTCAGGCTCCAGCCGAAGTCGAGGTTGTGGCCGAGGAAGGCGAAGGGCACCAGTGCCTGGTGATGACCGTACAGCTCAAAACCCGGCATCGACAATTGTGCTTCGTACCACACCGAAGGCACGGAGAAGCGAATGTGCGGATCGCCGGCCAGCAGCGGTTTGCCGCTCTTGGTCCGGTTACCGGAAACCACCCAGGCGTTGCTCCCTTCGAACTGCGGCAGGCCGTTGTCGGCCAGCGCCTCTTCGCTCAGTCGGGCGATCGCGTTAAGGTCTTTCCAGTCAATGGCGACGAGGGCCGGCGAGGTACGCGCCGGGCCTTTGGCCAACACGCCTTTAGGCTGCCAGTCGAGATCGAAGATTTTCAGGTAATTGCTACCCAGTTCATCGCGTATATAGGTCAGCAGGGGCTCGGTGCGAAAGGCTGCAGCAAAGCTATAGGCCATGTAACCGGCGACACTGATGGTGTCTTCAGCGGTGAACGCGCGTTTGTGGATGCCCAGTACGTCGAACTCCATCGGTTGGGCGTGGGTGTTCTGATATTGGTTGATCCCGTCCAGATAGGCTTGCAGGGCTTTCCAGGTCGGTGATTGGCGGTCAAGGCTGGCCGCGTAAGTCTCGGAGCGCTCGCGAATGCGCAGGCTGCGGAACAGTTTGTCGGTATCGATCAGCTTGGGACCGAGCACTTCGGCGAGCTCGCCTCGAGCCAGGCGGCGCATGATTTCCATCTGGAACAACCGGTCTTGAGCGTGCACATAACCGAGGGCGCGATAGAGGTCGGCTTCGTTCCCGGCGCGAATATGCGGTACACCGCGTTCGTCATAACGCACCGTGACCGAGTCTTGCAGACCCTCCAGCTCCACCATTCCCTGGCGCGATGGTTGTTTGCTGTACACGTACCAGCCCCCACCGACGGCGAGTGCGACGATCAGGATGGCAAGTAAGGACAGACTGCGTTTCATTGAAACTCCTGGTTCTTTTTCGGGTTGCCGTCACTGACGCTCGCAAACAATTAGCACAGGCCTTCGGTGCTGTGCAGCGTTGTCCTTGAAAAGTCAGGAATGCCTTAGTTAGTCAGGCTACCGGGCCACGGACAATAACAGCCCACCGCCAGGGTGTGAGTGGCGCTGACCGGGCGTCCGTTACTGAGCGCCTGTAGCATCGGCTCGATAAAGCTGTTGTTGGAATTACAGGTCAACCCTTCGCTGTAGGGCCCGAAATACGCAAGTTTGCCATTGCGATCCCAGATCGCTACGGCCGGGCTTGCCGGTATCTGCCCGGAGCCGGGCAGGACCGACAGGGTTTTCAGGTTGCTCAGGGTGCCAGGCAACTGGCCGTGGCTACCAGGCTTTTGCACCGAATAGAACTCCACGCCTTGTGGCGCGTAATGCTCGATCAGTTCGGCCAGGTGCTGCTGGTTGCCGACGTTGCACGGGCAGGCCGGGTCCCAGAAGTGCACCAGACGGATCGATCCAGGGCCGGCAAGTTCCGGAGGCAGGCTCAGAGGGTCGCCGGAAAACACCGCGGCGTGTTCGTTGAATGCACGCAGGTAACGTCCCTGAAACCAGTCATAAGCGGCCCACAACACGCCGGCACACACAAGGGCGAGCAGGCTGGCAAGCAGTGTCGTGCGGTAGGGCAGACGCATACGGATCAATCCTCGAAGGTCACGTAGCTTGCCATGCTTGCCGCGACAGATGAATATCGCAGGGCCATAAAGTCTGTTTCGCGCTCCGCGCTTTACCTGGAAATTCGTCATGCCTGCCACCTTCAACCCCGATCATCTGCGTGCCAGCCTGCGGCCCTTGGCCGAGGCGCAGCCGCTGTCGGAGGAGGCGCAGGCCTATCAGCATTTTTATGGGCTGGATTTCCCGCAGCGCAGCAGGCCAGTCAAATGCGGTCTCGGCAGTTTCAACGTCGGTGGCTATCAGTTGGTCAGTCAGGTCTGGTGGCCACTACGGGCGGTGGCGACGATGTTCGTGTTCCACGGTTTCTACGATCACATGGGCCTTTATCGGCACGTGATCGACTGGGCGCTGGATCAGGGGTTCGTGGTGATTGCCTGTGATTTGCCGGGGCATGGACTGTCCAGCGGTGAGCGCGCCAACATCAAGGATTTCGCCGAGTATCAGGCGGCGCTGCAAGGGTTGTTCGATGAGGCACGCTCTCTGGACCTGCCGCAACCGTGGCACCTGTGCGGGCAGAGTACGGGCGGCGCGATTGTGATCGACCATGTGCTGAACGAAGGCGCAGACAGCCCGGCGCAAGGGCAGGTGGTGCTGCTTTCGCCGCTGGTTCGGCCGCGCTCCTGGGGCTGGTCGCACTTGAGTTATTACCTGATGAAGCCTTTCGTCAAAGGCATCGCCCGGCGTTTCAGCGAGAACACCAATGACCCGGCGTTCTTGCCCTTCCTGCAAGCCGATCCGCTACAACCGCTGCGCTTGCCGACCGCCTGGGTCGGGGCACTGGCGCGCTGGATCAAGCGTATCGAAGCGGCACCGCGCAGCAGTCGTCGGCCACTGATCATCCAGGGGCAAGCGGACATGACGGTGGATTGGGAACACAACCTTGAAGTGCTGGGGGGCAAATTCGACCGGCCACAGGTGTTGAAACTGCCCGAGGCCCGCCATCATCTGGCGAATGAAACCCAGGCGTTGCGCCAGGAGTATTTCGGGTTTTTGACCAAGCGAATGAAGGGGAGAAATCTCTAGCGACCGTTATGCCGCCATCGCGAGCAGGCTCGCTCCCACATTGGTTTGATGTCGTTCACAGATCCAGTGTGGGAGCGAGCTTGCTCCGGGCGGCGTTCCGACGATGGCGATCTTCCAGGCACCGAAGCTTACTGGCTAAGGCTCGAGGTGCTTTGCCCCACCGCCAATCCCGCCCGAATCGCCGCCAACGCCGCCTGGTAATAAGCCTTGCCTTCAGAGGACTCGGCAAACGTGGCGAATTCTTCCAGTTCCGGATCAGACAGGTCGCGGTAGACGTAGAGCAAGGTGTTGTTCAGGTCGTTACCGATTTGCTCCATCAGCCGCTGGCGCTGACCGTTCAACATCCCTTGCGCCTGACCACCACCGAGCAGGCCGGGAATCATCTGGCTCAGGCTGTCGGCGGCAACCCCGGCGATCGCCAGACTGACTTCGGCACCGGCCTCGCGGGCAGGCAGTGCTTGCGCCAAATGGCCGATGATCAATTGACGGGTGTCGCTGGCCTGGATCTTCGGCAAGCCCTGGGCATTTTTTGCCAGCTGATCGCGGCGGGTCGCCTGCAGTTCAGCGGCGACAATCTTGCGCCCCAGCGGTGACTGGAAAAATGCCAGAGCAGGTTTCGGGTCGGCGAGTTTCTGCCGCAACTGCGCCTGGGCTCGATGATCCATCGCCTGTGGCGCAAAGCGCTGATTGCTGTTGTTAACCAGCGCCTGGAACACCGCAGGCGGCAGGCTGTTTTTGTAGCGTTGCTGGGCGGCGGTGAGGGCGTCATTAAAATGCGCGCGTTGTTCTGGCCAACCGGCGACCTTGTACAACTGGTCGAGGCCGTCTGCCCAAGCGGGCAAAATGCAGAGCATTAGCAGGGGAAAAAGCAAGCGACGCATAAGGGCTCCTGTCAGCAGGCCACTATTCTCCGTGTGAGGTCTCGTCTTGTCGAGAATTCGTATCAGTGCGCTCTGCGGCTCTGTCGGATTTACAGGCGTATGGATACTATGCTCGGCATGCAAATACCCTCCGATCATCCGCTGCTGTTACGTATCGTCGACGACCTGGCTGCACGCGGCTGGTCGCAGCAAAATATTTTCCTGCCCGAGGGGCTGACCCTGGAACTGGCAGATGAGTGTCGCAAACGCGCCGCCGAGGGCGGATTGGCTCCGGCCGCAGTGGGCCGGGGCTCCTTCCAGGAAATTCGCGAGGGTATTCGAGGTGACCATATTCAGTGGCTCGAACCCGGCCAGGTTGAGTCTTGCGACAGCTACCTGGGGTTGATGGAGAGCCTTCGGGTCGCCATGAACCGTGGGTTGTTCCTGGGGCTGGAAGATTTCGAAAGCCATTTCGCGCTGTACCCGCCGGGTGCGTTTTACCTCAAGCATGTCGACCGCTTTCGCGATGATGACCGGCGCATGGTGTCCGCCGTGATTTATCTCAATCAGGCCTGGTTGCCCGAGCATGGCGGACAGCTGCGGATGTATCTGGGCGAGGGGGTTGAATATGACGTGGTGCCCACGGGTGGTTGCCTGGTGGTATTCCTCTCCGGCGAAGTACCCCATGAAGTCCTGCCCGCCACTCGAGATCGCCTGTCGTTGACGGGGTGGTTTCGTCGTCGCGGCAATGAGCCGTTTTGATCATGCAAAAAATTCTGGTGAGCCGCTGTCTGCTGGGACACCGTGTGCGTTACGACGGCGGGGCTGGCGGGCCGTTCGATCAATTGGCGAGCTGGATGGCCGAAGGTCGGGTGGTGGCGCTGTGCCCGGAAGTGGCCGGTGGTTTACCGACGCCGCGGCCTGCAGCCGAGATTCTCGGTGGGCAAGGTGTCGAAGTGCTGGATGGCAGCGCGCGGGTGCTGACCGCTGAGGGAGAGGACGTCAGTGCCGAGTTTCTATCCGGTGCGCGACAGGCCCTGGCGTTGGTCGAACAATACGGCATCCGGATTGCGGTGCTCAAGGCCAACAGCCCGTCCTGCGGCAACCTGCAGACCTATGACGGCACTTTCAGTGGGGTCAAAGTCAGCGGGGAAGGTGTTACCGCGGCGTTGTTGAAACGCAATGGGGTCCAGGTTTTCAGTGAGCTGGAGTTGCCGGAAGCGTTGGCGGCGTTGGCGGCACTGGACTGAACTTGCCTGGATTTACAAAACTACGCAGATCTAGTGTGGGAAGGGCCGGGCGACGTTCGCTTGCTCGCGATAGCGGACTGGCAGTCGACATCACTTTTGAATGTGATGGCCTTATCGCGAGCAAGCGAACGTCGCCCGGCCCTTCCCACATTAGATCTTCGGTGTAACAAATTCCTCATTCCAACTATCAAGGCTTCGGTGGCTTGCTCGCATCCGTTCCAAACCATTTTTCCGAGAGTGCCATCAACCGACCATCGGCTTTGATGCGTTGCAGCGCGTTGTCGATACTGGCCTGAAACGCCGGATTGCCTTTCTGAAACGGGATCACCAGGCTCAACGTCGGGCCAGCATTGGCGCCTTCCTGAGCGGGCAAGTGGCTGTCACGAACGGCGTAAGGGACCGGCAAGCGGTCACTGATGGCCGCATCGATTTGCTTGTCCGCTACGTCTTTGAGCTGTTGCTGCGTATTGGGGGTGCTGCGCAGATCGATGCCTTCGACCGTGCGAGTCGGCTCGGCGAATTGGCTGCTTTGCGCCACCCCCAGCGCCCGACCGTTGAGTGCTTGCAGTGTGCCCAGCGGTCGGGGCTCTTCCTGACGCACGATCAACTGCGCATTGGAATAACTATAGGGTTCACTGAAGTCGAAGCGCCCCTTGAGTTCGGGGGTCACTGCTATGTGGTTGATGGCCACATCGTACTTGCCGCTCTCGACGCCTTGTAGCAAGTCAGCCGAGTCCGTGATGACGAAGTCCGTGCGCACGTCCAGCTCACTGGCGAGCATTTGGCCCAACTCGACCTCGAAGCCGGTGAGTTTGCCGTCATCCTTGAAGTTAAACGGTGGTGTGTTGGCTTGCAGGGCGATGCGCAGCTCGCCACGGTCGTTTACATCGTCGATCAATTCGGCTTGAGCGTAAGTGCTCACAAGGGGCAGTAAAAGTAACAGGCCAGGCAAAAAACGCATGGTCACTCCTTTGAATTCTAATGTGCTGTACGCGGGTTCTGGCGCGCTTTGCTATGGTGATGAGTGCCTTCGACAACGAATTACGACGAAGTTGTCTTAACCGTACAGATTTCGCAGAAAAACTGGAGAACAGAATGAAAACGTTTATGTCTCGTGCTGCTTTGGCCAGCCTGTTGCTGGGTGCTTCGATGCTGGCGAGCGCTGCGGATAGTATCGCGCGCACTCCGGCTCCCAAGGGCGCGACGGTGAGCATCGTCTCTCCGGCGGACGGCGCCACGGTGGGTGAGAGCTTCAAGGTCAGATTTGGCGTCGAGGGCGTGGCGCTGGCGCCAGCGGGTGACCCGACCAAAAACACCGGTCACCACCATCTGCTGATCGACGTCGACAAGCTGCCGGCCGAAACTGCGCCGATCCCGAAGGACGCTAACCACATGCACTTCGGCATGGCGCAAACCGAAACTGACATCAAACTGGCCCCGGGCAAGCACACCTTGCAGATGGAGCTGGGCGACAAGAATCACGTGCCGTTCGATCCGCCGATTCTCTCGAAGAAAATCACCGTCACTGTGAAATAAGCGTATCGCAGGCATAAAAAAGGAGACCCGAGGGTCTCCTTTTTTCGTTGGTGCTCCAGGCTTAGAACAACACGCGGCAACGGATGGTGCCTTTGATGTGTTGCAGCTTCTCTTGCGCCAGGTCCGAGTACTCGGCGTCGACGTCGATGACGACGTAGCCGACTTTCTCGTTGGTCTGCAGGAACTGACCGGAGATGTTGATACCGTTTTCGGCGAAGACCTTGTTGATCTCGCTCATCACACCCGGAATGTTCTCGTGGATGTGCAGCAAACGGTGTTTGCCAGGGTGAGCCGGCAGCGCCACTTCCGGGAAGTTGACCGAGGACACCGACGTACCGTTGTCGCTGTACTTGACCAGCTTCTCAGCCACTTCCAGGCCAATGTTGGCTTGCGCTTCAGCGGTGGAGCCGCCGATGTGCGGGGTCAGGATCACGTTGTCCAGGCCGCGCAGCGGGCTTTCGAACTCTTCGTCGTTGGAGCGAGGCTCCACCGGGAATACGTCGATAGCCGCGCCGATCAGGTGCTTGTCCTTGATCGCGTCCGCCAGGGCTTGCAGCTCGACCACGGTGCCGCGAGCAGCGTTGATCAGAATGCCGCCTTTTTTGATCGCGCGAATTTCTTTCTCGCCGATCATCCACTGGGTGGAAGCAGTTTCCGGAACGTGCAGGGTGACGATGTCGGACATGCCCAGCAGCTCGGTCAGGCTGGCGACCTGAGTCGCGTTGCCCAGTGGCAGCTTGGTGATGGTGTCGTAGAAATACACCTGCATGCCCAGGCCTTCAGCCAGGACCGACAGCTGGGTGCCAATCGAGCCATAACCGACGATGCCCAGCTTTTTGCCGCGGATTTCGAAGGAGTTGGCCGCGCTTTTGATCCAGCCGCCACGGTGGCAGGAAGCGTTTTTCTCAGGAATACCGCGCAGCAACAGGATCGCTTCAGCCAGCACCAGCTCAGCCACCGAGCGGGTGTTGGAATACGGTGCGTTGAAGACCGCGATACCGCGTTCGCGAGCAGCGTTCAGGTCGACCTGGTTGGTGCCGATGCAGAAGCAGCCAACAGCGACCAGTTTCTTCGCGTGATCGAAAATCTCTTCGGTCAGTTGAGTACGGGAGCGAATGCCGATGAAGTGAGCATCAGCGATCTTTTCCTTGAGCTGGGCTTCCGGCAGAGAACCTGTGAGGTACTCAATGCTGGTGTACCCGGCGGCCTTGAGGACGTCGACAGCCGATTGGTGGACGCCTTCGAGAAGAAGGAACTTGATCTTGCTCTTATCGAGGGAAGTCTTGCTCATCTGCGTAAACCTGTGTCCCGGAGAAAAATGGCAGGGAAGTGGACAGCCTGAGCTGACCTGGGCGGCATTATAGCCGTCACCGCAGAACGCCTTGGGCACTATCCTGCGGGGGCGGTATGCTAGCATATGCGCCCCGCTAAACACTCATTCCTGCGACGTGAAGCGTTCTCAGGATGACCATGAATTGTTCGAGAGTTCTGCCGATGACCAATCCTGCCCTGATTGATGAGCTGAAGACCCTGGTTGAGCCTGGCAAGGTGCTGACCGATGCCGACTCCCTGAATGCTTACGGCAAGGATTGGACCAAGCATTTCGCCCCGGCACCGACGGCCATCGTGTTCCCGAAAACCACTGAGCAAGTCCAGGCCATCGTGCGCTGGGCCAATCAGCACAAAATCGCGCTGGTGCCTTCCGGCGGGCGTACCGGGCTTTCTGCTGCTGCGGTAGCGGCCAATGGCGAAGTGGTGGTGTCGTTCGACTATATGAACCAGGTGCTGGAATTCAACAGCACCGACCGCACCGTGGTCTGCCAGCCGGGCGTGGTCACCGAGCAGTTGCAGAACCTGGCCGAAGAAAAAGGCCTGTACTACCCAGTGGATTTCGCTTCGGCCGGTTCCAGTCAGATTGGCGGCAATATCGGCACCAATGCCGGCGGGATCAAGGTGATTCGCTACGGCATGACCCGTAACTGGGTCGCCGGCATGAAAGTCGTGACCGGCAAGGGCGACCTGCTGGAGCTGAACCGCGACCTGATCAAGAACGCCACCGGCTACGACATGCGTCAGTTGTTCATTGGCGCTGAAGGGACCCTCGGTTTCGTGGTTGAAGCCACCATGCGTCTGGATCGTGCGCCGAAAAACCTCACCGCAATGGTCCTCGGCACTACCGATTTCGACTCGATCATGCCGGTGCTGCACGCATTCCAGAGCAAGCTCGATCTGACTGCCTTCGAGTTCTTCTCCGACAAGGCTCTGGCCAAAGTCCTGGCGCGCGGCGACGTGCCGGCGCCGTTCGAATCCGATTGCCCGTTCTACGCGCTGCTGGAATTCGAAGCGACCACCGAAGAAGTGGCCAACCACGCCCTGGAAACCTTCGAGCATTGCGTCGAAGAGGGCTGGGTGCTCGACGGCGTGATGAGCCAGAGCGAGTCGCAGTTGCAGAACCTCTGGAAGCTGCGCGAATACATCTCCGAAACCATTTCCCACTGGACGCCGTACAAGAACGACATTTCGGTCACTGTGTCGAAAGTCCCGGCTTTCTTGAAGGAAATTGATGCAATCGTCGGTGAACACTACCCGGACTTCGAAATCGTCTGGTTCGGCCATATCGGTGATGGCAACCTGCACTTGAACATCCTGAAGCCTGAAAACCTGAGCAAGGACGAGTTTTTCACCAAGTGCGCGACCGTCAACAAGTGGGTGTTCGAAACCGTCGAGAAGTACAACGGCTCGATTTCCGCCGAACATGGCGTCGGCATGACCAAGCGCGACTACCTGACCTACAGCCGCTCGCCGGTTGAGATCGAATACATGAAAGCGGTCAAAGCGGTGTTCGACCCGAACGGCATCATGAATCCGGGCAAGATTTTCGCCCTGTGACTTTCCAGGGCCGGGACTTTCTGTCTTTGAAACAGCAGTACCAGATGAATCAATGAAGCAGGAGTCGGTAATGAGCTATCAGCACCAGTATGTCGACGGTACTCGTATTCACTTTCCGGTCGGGAAAGTGGTGTGCATTGGCCGTAACTACGCCGAACACGCCAAGGAACTGGACAACCCGGTGCCTACCGAGCCGTTGCTGTTCATCAAGCCGGGCAGTTGCATAGTCGAGCTGGAAGGCGGCTTTGCGATTCCCACCGAACGTGGCTCGGTGCACTACGAGGCCGAAATTGCCGTGTTGATCGGCAAACCACTGTCGACCAGGCCGAGCCGCGAAGAAGTACTCGACGCGATTTCCGGTTTTGCCCCGGCGCTGGACCTGACCCTGCGCGACAAGCAGGCGGAACTGAAAGCCAAAGGTCTGCCGTGGGAAGTCGCCAAATCCTTCGACGGCGCTTGCGTGCTGGCTCCGTTCGTCGTCAGCAGCACCTTTGCTGACCTGACCGACATCGGTATTCGCCTGAACATCAATGGCGAAGTCCGTCAGGACGGCAACAGTCGCGACATGCTCAACCCGATCGTGCCGATGATCCAGTACATGGCCGGCTGCTTCTCGCTGCAAGCCGGTGACGTGATCCTGACCGGCACCCCGGTTGGCGTCGGCCCGCTGAATGTCGGTGATGAATTGGTGCTGGAATTGCCAGGCGTCAGTAGCTTCAACAGTAGCGTTCGCTGAAGTCTGAGCCTGGGTGCAAAAAGATCGCAGGCGATAGCTTCTACGGCTTTGCGTACGCCTGATAACTCATGGGTGTACGCGGTAGGTGCAGGCGCCGCCTGCGGTCATTAAGTTTGAATTCATGCAGTCGTGGTATTTCATCCGCCCGTCCTGTTTTTGAGCTTGCCGAATGCGCCGACTTGCCCGTCCCCAACCGTTCTTCCTGCTTGTGAGTCTTGTCGCTCTGGTGCTGCTGGTACTGGCCGGGCAGCACTATCGACTGTTCGAGCGCGCCTGGTTCAACGTGCAGACGTGGTGGCAGCCTGCGGACGCCCGGTCCATTGGTCTGGCGGATTACCGGGTATCGCTTGAGGCCAGGGTCATCGAGGGGCTGGATGCCGACGTCTCTGCGCTGACCTATGACCCGGTGCGTAAAAGCCTGTTTACGGTCACCAACAAAAATGCTGAGTTGATTGAACTGTCCCTCGATGGTCGGATCCTTCGACGTGTGACATTGATCGGGTTTGGCGATCCGGAAGCTGTCGAGTTCATTAACGCCGACACCTATGTGGTTGCCGATGAGCACGGGCAGCGACTGATCAAAATTCATCTGGAAGACAACACGGTGTTCCTCGATGCGGCAGATGCCGAGCAGATGACCCTCGGCGTGCACACCAGCGGCAACAAAGGCTTTGAGGGGTTGGCATACGACTCGGTGGGCAAGCGGCTGTTCGTCGCAAGGGAGCGCGACCCGATGCTGATCTATGAGATTCAGGGTTTTCCTCATTACAACCCTGAAAAGTCGTACGCGGTGCATGTGGTGAACAATCCCAAGCGTGACGCCGGGTTGTTTGTCCGCGATCTGTCCAGTCTGCAATACGACAAGCTCAGCGGGCATTTGCTGGCGCTGTCAGATGAGTCGAGGCTGGTGCTGGAGCTGGATGTCGACGGACGGCCGTTGAGCACGATGTCACTGAGCAGGGGGCATCAGGGGCTGCAAAAGACCGTGCCGCAAGCGGAAGGGATCGCCATGGATGACGAGGGTACGATGTACCTGGTCAGTGAGCCCAATCTGTTTTACGTCTTCAAGAAGCCGCCGCAACCCTGATAAACACCGCAGAGCCATGTAGGAGCAGCCGGTCGACGCTCGATTGCTCGCGATAGCAGTCTGTCAGTCGACATCTCTGTCGCCTGTGACGGCCTCATCG